>NZ_JBLWWR010000004.1:35275-157945 GCF_048267825.1 Pseudidiomarina sp. | reverse complement strand
GGGTGCAGTTCCAGAACTGCCCCCCCCCTTCTTATTCCATCAAAATGTCATAATGTTGTGATATTCTAGCCCGCACTTAAAATAGCCCGGTACGAATATCATGATGCGGTTTTTGGCACTGACAACTTTCTTTCTTCTCAGCTTTCAAGCTCAAGCCGAGCAAACTGTTGTATTAATCTCAATCGATGGTTTTCGCCATGACTATATTGAGTTGCATGGTGCGCCTAATATCGAACGTATTGCGAGTCAAGGCGTGCGTAGCGAAGGCCTGATACCCGTGTATCCGTCGAAAACCTTCCCAAACCATTTATCGATTGTGACCGGCCAATATCCTGTTAATCATGGTATCGTCGACAATAACTTCTACGACACCGAGCGCAAGCAGCGCTATAAAATGGGCGACGGTGTTAAAGACAGCACATGGCTGACCACCTTACCGATTTGGAATTTAGCTGAGTTTCAAGGCGTAAAAGCGGCAACATTTTTCTGGCCTGAGTCAGAAGCTCGAATCAACGGGCGCACGCCAAGTTATTATTTTAATTACAGCACGCCAGCACCAAATCAACAGCGCATTGACCAAATGGTTCAGTGGTTAAAGCTGCCCGAACCGGTCAGGCCGCGACTCGTTACCGGATACTTCTCAATCGTCGATACTATGGGGCATCGATTTGGCCCAGACTCCCATCAGGTTGAGAAGGCCGTAAAGCATGTCGATAAGCTAATCGGCGAATTTTGGCAGCGCATTCAAAACGAAGTTGATGTGCCGGTAAACCTTATTTTGGTTTCTGATCACGGCATGGTGGACATCAAAGCCGATGCGATGATTGATGTTTCAGCATTTCCGATAGACGAGTCACTATTTGAAACTGTGAACGCGCAAACGCGCTTCATGATTTACGCAAATGAAGAAACGACACAGCAACAAATTGATGACTTGAGAAACCAGCTCGGGGCAATGGCTGACGGTCGTTACTTCATCGAAACCGAAACCAGTTTAACGCAACTTGGTGTGACAGATGGGCCGCGAACGGCAGCAATTATTCTGGGCACGCAGGCTCCAGCGTCGTTTACTTCACGCGCAGTTGAACAACGTCGTGACGGTGGCGCCCACGGTTTTCATTCAAGCCGTGACATGGACGGCTTGTTCATCGCCGCGGGGCCAGCAATTAAGCACCAGGCTAATATCAGCCGCTTCAGTAACATCCATATCTATCCGTTTATGGTAGAGTTGCTTGGACTTGAGCTGATGACGCCTATTGATGGTGATGCTGAGGTTCTCGCACCCCTAATCAGTTCTCAGCTCACGCATAAAAATTAAGTCGCGCTGCGGGTCGGTGCCAAGTGGAAACACATGCGACCCTACTTCGCGAAAGCCAATTTTTTTGTAAAACGCGATAGCCCGTGGGTTATGTTCCCAAACGCCTAGCCAAACCACATCGTTGCCGCGCTTTGCAAATACATCAAAGGCGGCAGCCATCAAGTCTTGGGCGATGCCCTTGCCATGCCAATCACGGTCAACATAAAGGCGCTGAAGTTCTCCTGCGGATTTCGCCGGCACACAGTCGGGGGTATTCCCCCAGCGCACTTGAACGAAACCGATTAAATGCCCCTCATGCGTAGCCAGCAGGGTGAGCCGGCTGGGGTCAGTAATCTCGTCACGTTGCAGAGCTTCACTGTATGTTGCGTCACAATGCTGGCGCATGTTTTCTTCGGAGTTGTCGGCTGCAAAGGTGTCAATAAACGTCTGCTTGGCCAGCACTGATAAATTCAAAGCGTCATCTTCTGTCGCAGTGCGGATGTGTGCAACAGAGTTACGGGGTGGTAGTTTCACTTGAGTGGCATCGTTCATTCGGCGTGCTTTCCTGTATATGCGTAGTACAAATTGGAATGTCATCAGAACTTTATGTAATCACGCTTTTAGACTTTAGGCTAGTGCCTGACCAAAGCTAATTCCAATTGTTAAAAAACCAAGATAAAATGTAAAAAAATTAGGCGATTGCTAACTATGAAGTATTGGCGAAAGTACCACCCCGAAATTGATGCAGCAGACCCGCGTTACAACCAAGTTTCGCTTATTTATAGCGTGCTGCTTATCATGGTGGCTTACTTTGGCATCATTGGGATACTGAATGTCACCTTATTCGATGCTGCTGACATTGCTTTCTACGATTTTATCGGCCTTGCACTGGCTGGAACTATTTACCTTTTCGTAAGCCGTGGCGGTAACTTTCAGGTCGCCAGCTGGGCCGTTATGGCCACCTTAATCATTATTCTTTTCGCTTTTGTGCACCTCGCGGAAGGCCGCAACTATTCGCTGTTATGGGCAACGATGCTGCCACCCATTGCTTTTTTCTTGTTGGGCCGAAGTGGCGGTAGCTGGATTAGTGGGTTGGTGTTTCTCTATTTCAGTTGGTACTTGTACCAACTGTTAAATCAAGGAGTTACAGCAAACCTCTCATTGGGTGCGCTATTTAACTTTGTTGAAGTCGCAACGGCACAGATATTCTTATTTCGCTTCTATGAGCGCTCTCGTCAAGAAGCTTATGAACAGTTGCAAAAAACATCGATTACAGACCCATTAACGGGCGTGTTTAATCGTTTGTATTTAGACAATACGCTTGAGAAGGTGCTGTCGTTAGCGAGCCGCAACAAGCAGCCGGTTTCGGTATTGTTGATTGATGTGGACCATTTCAAGCGCATTAATGATGAGCACGGCCACTTAGTTGGTGACGTGGTTTTGGTTGCGCTGTGCAACATATTAAGAGAGGCAACCCGCGAATACGATTCGGTTGGGCGTTGGGGCGGCGAGGAATTTTTAGTGATTTGCCCGAATACCGACGAAGTACAAGCTAAAGCCTTGGGTGAACGTATTATTGAACAGGTACGCGAAAAGGCCATAAGCGGCGGCATTCACGTAACGGTAAGTATCGGCGCGGCAACGTTCAGTCGAGTTGATGAAAAATCGATTGAACGCTTATTACAGGTTGCGGACAACAACATGTATAAAGCTAAAGCGGCAGGCCGCAACCAAGTGGTTAGCACTGCGTTGGTGACCGCTTAACGGGTACCAAAAATCTTGTCACCGGCATCACCAAGCCCCGGAATAATATAACCGTGCTCGTTCAAGTGAGCGTCCAATGAAGCAGCATAAATGTGGATATCTGGGTGCGCTTCCAGCACTTTATCCACACCTTCGGGGGCTGCAACCAAAACCAACACACGAATGTGTTTGCAACCGCGCTGCTTAAGCATGTTAAGGGTGGCAACCATTGTGCCGCCTGTGGCCAGCATGGGATCAATAACCAACGCCATGCGCTGATCAATGTCACTGACAAATTTCTGGAAATATGGAACCGGCTCGAGCGTTTCTTCATTGCGGTAAAGCCCAACAACACTAACTTTTGCGCTTGGCATCAAACTCAACACGCCGTCGAGCATGCCAATCCCAGCTCGCAGAATGGGTACAACAGTCACTTTTTTGCCTTTTAGCTTCTGCACTTCAACCGTATCACCGCTCCAGCTAGTAATTGCAGCAGGTTCCAAGGCAAAATCGCTGGTGGCCTCATAGGTGAGTAAGCTGCCGAGCTCATTCGCCAGTTCGCGAAAGCTTTTGGTCGAAATTCCGGCTTCGCGCATTAAGCCAAGTTTGTGCTGAACAAGTGGGTGTTTGATTATATGTAGCGGCATAGTGGGGCTCGTTGGTCGTTATTAGTTAATCGTTAATCGTTAAGATTGTAGCTGCATTTGGGTTTTGCGTCTTTGTTGCAGGCCATGTTTCTAAACACCATGATTAGACAAGTTAGAATATTCGGAGTATTAAATAGGTGTTCACCCGCTTGAATTGCTAGGGATTAGCTATGACAAAAAAATATAAATCAGTATCGCCTCTAAAAAGTAAACCCTTGCGAAACCCTGGCGAATCTCTCGATCACAAGATAATCGACATGCTCGATAAGTCGGTGATTCACGTATTAATAATCACCGTGATTGTTACGACAATCACGCAAGCGTGGATAGCTTGGTATCATCAGGAAATAGCTGATCCGCTAATACTTTCAATAGTACTCTCACCGGTTATTTTGTTTTCACTGGTGCGTATTTTTTTCTCAATCCGCGAGTCAAAACGCATAAAGCTGGGGCGTGATGGTGAAAAAGTGGTGGGTCAATTCCTTGAGCGCTTACGCCTTGATGGCGCTCAAGTATTTCACGACATTGAAGGTGAAAATTTTAATCTTGATCACGTGGTCATTCATCGTTCTGGGGTTTTTGTGATTGAAACAAAAACCATGTCAAAACCCGAAAAAGGCAAGTCCGTTTTGTTTTACAATGGCAAACAGATTTTACGCGGTGGCAAACCGATACAGAGTGATGCCGTGACGCAAGTTAAGGCAGCCAGCTCATGGTTGCATAACCTACTGTATGAAAGCACCGGTAAGCGTTTTGCGATAAAAGGTATTGTTGTGTTCCCGGGTTGGTATGTAAAAACAACGGAACTTGGCAAGTCAGCGGAAGTTTCGGTTTTAAACCCTCGCGTATTGCCGAATTATATTGGCAAGGGCAGACAGCAGTTGCGTGAAGATGAATTGCATATGTGTGCGTACCATTTGAGTCGCTATATTCGAACGAAGTAACAGAAGTATTCATGAATTACGCGGAAAAATAGAAAATTCGATTATTCTAATCGAATCTTCCCGCTATGGGTTCCCTCGCAGAATCGGTTATTTCTACTATAGTCAAAACGACTTACAGAAAGTCCTTTTCCGGAGGAAACATCAATGTTTAAGCAATCCATTCCAGTGCTATCTGCGGCAGCGATAGCCGTAACCATGGCGTTTTCGTCAGGCGCAATCGCGCAGCAGAATGACGCCAAATCAAATATGTTCTGGTGGCCAGATCAACTTGATCTCTCGCCTTTGCGCGACCACGACGTAAGTTCGAACCCGATGGGTCAAGACTTTGATTATGCTGAAGCGCTTCAAAAAGTCGATATTGAAGCGGTTAAAAAAGATATCGAAGCGCTGATGACCAGCTCGCAAGATTGGTGGCCGGCAGACTATGGGCACTACGGTCCATTCTTTATTCGTATGGCTTGGCACGGTGCTGGTACCTACCGAATTCATGATGGTCGTGGCGGCGCAGGCGGTGGTCAGCAACGTTTTGAGCCACTGAATAGCTGGCCAGACAACGTAAGCTTGGACAAAGCCCGCCGACTACTTTGGCCGATTAAACAAAAATACGGCAACAACTTATCTTGGGCCGACTTAATGGTTCTTACCGGTAACGTTGCGCTTGAGTCGATGGGTTTCAAAACCTATGGCTTTGCTGGCGGCCGTGAAGATGACTGGGAACCCGACACAGTATATTGGGGCCCAGAGAAAAAATGGCTAGCGGATGAACGCTACAGTGGCGATCGCGAACTTGAGCGTCCGCTTGCGGCAGTGCAGATGGGTTTGATTTACGTGAACCCAGAAGGCCCGAACGGTAATCCTGACCCGTTGCTGGCAGCAAAAGACATTCGCGATACCTTCGGTCGTATGGCTATGAACGATGAAGAAACCGTGGCATTGATTGCCGGTGGTCACACCTTCGGTAAAGCACACGGTGCGCACAAGCCAGACGACTGCCTGGGTGAAGCCCCTGCCGGTGCAGCAATTGAAGAACAAGGTTTAGGTTGGAAAAACAAGTGTGGCAAAGGTCACTCAGAAGACACCATCACTTCAGGCCTTGAAGGTGCTTGGTCAGTGAGCCCTACCGAATGGACCATGCAATATTTTGACAACTTGTTTGGTTTTGAATGGGAACAAACACGTAGCCCAGCAGGTGCAATTCAGTGGATTCCAAAAGACGGTCAAGCGTCGAACTTGGTTCCTGACGCGCACGTTCCTGGCAAACGCCACGCGCCAATCATGTTCACCACGGACTTGTCGCTGAAGTTTGATCCTGAATACCGCAAAATCTCGAAACGTTTCCACGAAAATCCGGAAGAGTTCGAGTTAGCGTTTGCGAAAGCGTGGTTTAAATTGACCCACCGTGACATGGGGCCTCGTGCTCGTTACGTTGTGGATACCTCACCAGCTGAGCCATTAATCTGGCAAGACCCGATTCCAAAAGTTGATTACGATTTAGTGAACGACCGTGATGTTGCCAATCTGAAGAAGAAAATTTTAGATTCAGGTTTGTCAGTGTCTGAATTGGTTCGCACTGCGTGGGCATCGGCAGCAAGTTTCCGTGGTACGGATATGCGCGGCGGTGCAAATGGTGCACGTATTGCATTAGCACCACAAAAAAATTGGGCGGTGAACAATCCAGAACAGCTAAAGAAAACCTTAGCCACGCTGGAAAAAGTTCAGAAAGACTTCAACCGTTCACTGCCACGCGGCAAGCGCGTGTCATTGGCTGATGTGATCGTATTAGGCGGCTCAGCGGCCATTGAGAAAGCAGCGAAAGACGCAGGCTACACAGTAACGGTTCCATTTGCGGCAGGTCGTAACGACACAACGCAAGAATGGACGGACGACTCGTTTGATGTGTTAGAGCCAAACGCTGATGGCTTCCGTAACTACTACACGCAAGACGTGAAAATGTCGCCGGCAGAAGCGTTGGTTGAACGTGCTGACCTGCTTACTCTTACTGTGCCAGAAATGACCGCGTTGGTAGGTGGTATGCGCGCCCTTGACGCAAACTACGGTGGTGCAGACCACGGTGTATTCACGAAGCGCCCGGGTCAGTTAACCAACGACTTCTTCGTGAACTTGTTAGACATGGGCACCGAGTGGACACCAGCGGAAGACCAAGCGGGAGTGTATGAAGGCCGTGACCGCAGTTCAGGTGATTTGAAATGGACTGCAACACCTGTTGATTTGATCTTTGGTTCAAATTCAGAGTTGCGCGCTATTGCTGAATTCTATGCACAAAGTGATTCGGACGAACGCTTCGTTCAAGACTTCGTGGATGCATGGGTGAAAGTAATGCGTCTTGACCGCTTTGATTTGAAATAATTCAAATGTCGCTGAAAAGGGAGCCGCTGGCTCCCTTTTTTATGCCTGTCGCAACGATTAATCGGAACGCATAAAGTATAAAGAATGCTTTTAATTCTAAAAAATCGGGTCTAATATCTATTTTTATCCATTTTTATAAAATAAAAAGCTCGACTATAGTATCTCCAACGACATATTGCAGTGGTCGTTGTGACCCTTAAGTTATTTTGGAGATGACAACATGAAAGAATTATTGAAAAAACTAACCACAACAGATGCAGGAATCGGCGCATTAGTTCTTCGTATTCCCGTCGGTATTATTTTTATCGCTCACGGTGCACAAAAATTATTTGGCTGGTTTGGCGGTTATGGTCTCGAAGGCACGGGCGGTTGGATGGAGAGTATTGGATTAGCTCCGGGCGTGTTGATGGCATTTTTAGCCGGTGCGGCTGAATTCTTCGGTGGCATTGCACTGATTATTGGGCTACTTGTTCGTCCAGCCGGAGCAGTATTGAGTATTGCGATGCTGGTGGCGATTTTTGCTGTCCATATCGGTAATGGTTTGTTTATGAGCAACAATGGTTATGAATTCGGCCTATCGCTGCTTGCCGTGAGCGCTGCCCTGATGTTTATGGGTGCTGGTAAAGCATCTGTTGATGCTTGGCTGCAACAAAAACTCACACAATAGAAATACGGAGATTCAAGCATGGCGCGTTCTACCATTGAACAATGGCGTATGTTCAAGGCAGTGGCAGATTTTGGCGGCTTCCAACAAGCGGCTGATCACGTTCATAAAAGCCAATCAACGGTGCACCATGCAGTGAATAAATTAGAGGAGCAGTTGGGGGTTCCACTCATTGAAGTACATGGGCGCAAAACCTCGGTAACCCATGCAGGACACCAACTGCTCCGCCGCATTAATTACTTATTAGCAGAAACTGAACGGCTCGAAAATGTGGCCCAAAATCTCAAGCAAGGGGTTGAGTCAAAACTCGCCATAGCGGTGGATGAAGCCTTTCCGAAGGATGTGCTTTACCAAGCTCTTGCTGAAGTTTCAAACGAGTTTCCGCTTGTTCACCTTGAAGTGATTGAAACGATTCTGACCGGTGCCAATGAATTACTCAATAAGGGTATGGCCGAGATTGCCTTGTCGCCATTTACACTGGCCAATGAGCTCAGTGAAGATCTCTGCCAACTTGAGTTTATAGCGGTATGCGGTGCAGAACATCCGTTGGCGCAGAAAAAGAAAGTTACCCCCGATGACCTAAAGCAACACCGACAAGTGGTGCTTCGCGATTCGGGTTTAGAAAAGAAAACTGATATTGGGTGGCTGGGTTCTGATCAGCGTTGGACTGTCAGCCATTTATCGACATCAATAGAATTGATTCAGAAGAATTTGGGCTTCGCGTTTTTGCCGCGACGCGCTATTGCAGATGCCCTGCAGTATGGTTTGTTGGTGCCCATTCAACTGACTCGCGGTGGCACGCGCACCACCAGCTTCTATTTAAATTTCCGCGATGCCGAAGCACTTGGGCCTGTAGCGCGCAGTTTCATTGGCCACGTGAGGTATTTAACTACATAAATAAAGTTATTGCGAATCATTCGCATTTACATTAGGATCACCCCCATAATCTGTTTAATTCAATTCACAGGGGTATGGACGTGATCAAACTTTCCGCAGTAACTTCCGCTTTAATTTTAGCTGGCATGCCAGTTGCCTACGCGGCAGCGGCTGAACCACAAACCACCGAAGCAATCGAGCGCCTTGAAATTCGAGGTGAACAACAAAGTGGGTACCTTGCCAACGATCAGCAGTCGGCTAGCAAGCTTGATATCAGCGTAAAAGAAACCCCTCAAACGGTTACTGTGATTACTCAGGAAAAAATCCGCGATTTTGCCTTGAACGATCTCAACACAATTCTTGAAAACTCTGCCACGATTAATGTTGAGCAAGTAGAAACCGACCGCACGTACTATACGTCACGAGGTTTTGAGCTTAATAACTTTCAGGTTGATGGTCTTGGTTTGCCACTCATCAACAGCAATACCCATGGGCGGGTGGATTCGGCACTGTACGAGCGCGTTGAGGTGGTGCATGGTGCCAACGGGATTATGACAGGCGTGGGAAGTCCATCAGCGACTGTCAACTTGGTACGCAAGCGGCCCACGTCTGAAACCAAAGGTACCCTAACGGCTAGCTTAAGTTCGTGGTCTGGAAAACGTGTTGAAGGCGATTTTTCAGGTGCGTTAACTGACTCATTGCGCGCGCGCATCGTGGTCGTGGCAGATAACCGCGAATCCTATCTTGATCGTTATGAAAATACCTCAAATGTTTTCTACGGTGTAGTGGACTACGCACCGTCAGCAGACACCTTAATTACCCTTGGGCACAGTGAGCATCGAAGTGATACCGACGGCAACATGTGGGGTGCGCTAACGCTACATTACGGCGACGGCACACCCACTGATTTCGATAGTTCCGTGAATATTGCCGCTGATTGGTCACGTTGGAATGTGAAAGAAAGCCGCAGCTTTGTCGACATTGAGTCGGCCCTAACCGATACATGGACGTTGCGCATGGCATACAACCGTGTGCGCACTGACGAAGATAGCCTGCTGTTCTACACCTACTTACCTGATCCAGCTACCGGCCTTGACCCTGAAACGGGGCTGGGGTTACTGGGTTACGGCAGTGAATATGATTTAGACGATAAACAGGACATGTTTGATGCATATGTTAGCGGCAGTTTTGACCTTGGCGGTTACCAGCATGAGTTGGTGATAGGTGCAAATTACGCACGTTTAGATTACATCGATACTTCGCTGTACGATTTCCATACCGGTAATGGCTTCCCAGCGATGCCAGCACTCGAAGACTGGAACGGCAACACGCCACTTCCCGAGTTCACTGACGGTTTGGCGGGCAGTGTGATTGATAACACGCAAAAAGCCCTTTATGCACAAACCCGCTTAAGCTTAAGCCAAGATACCAAACTTTTGTTAGGTGGGCGCTTTAACGAATTCACCACCGAAGGTGTCGGGTATGGTGTTGATCAGTCGCGCGATGATGCTGAATTTATTCCTTATGTGGGCCTAACTCACAATCTGAGTGATGCCACCACCGTGTATGCGTCGTACACCGAAACGTTCCAATCACAAAACCTACGTGATCGTGACTTTAATCGTCTGCCGCCACTTACCGGTGAAAGCGCTGAGGTAGGTGTGAAAATGGAACTGTTTAATGGTGGCGCACTGCTTTCAGCGGCTTACTTTGATGTGACGCAAAAGAACCTCGCTGTTGGTGATGGCACAGTGACCAATCCAAATACCAACGCACCGGAATCAGTTTATCGCGCCGCCGATGGGGTAACGAGCAAAGGCTTTGAGGTGGAGTTGTCGGGCGAAATTGCGCCTGGCTTGCAAGGCAGTATTGCCGCCTCATCATTTGAACTGGACGGCGATGCAACTGTTGAAGGCTATACGCCAGAAAATCTATTCCGTGCAGCGCTAACCTATCGCCCAGCTTTCGCTGAGCAATTAAAACTTGGTGCGAGTTTCCAATGGCAAGACACCATTGCGCGCACTCAGGGAACCGTTGGAGAGAGCTACAGCAACGCGGGCGAAACCATTGTCACCACACAAGGCGCCTATGGTCGCTTAAACCTGATGGCGGCTTATCAAATCACCAACGCAGTGAGCGTGACTTTGAACGCCAACAACGTTACCGACAAGAAGTACATCAACAGCTTGTTGTGGCCAACCCAAGGGTATTACGGTGCGCCAGCCAATTACTCAGCCACATTGAACTGGACATTTTAAGGTTTAACCAACAATGCGAAAGACTCTCCATAAATGGCATGGTTGGGCGGGGATCATTTGTATGGTCCCCTTTCTTGTTATTTGCCTTACCGGCAGCATTTTAGTGTTCAAAAAGGAAATCGATGCCTGGCTGTTACCTGATATCGCAGCATTGCCGGTAACAGACCAACCGCGATTGTCACTCACGGAGTTGACGGCTCGGATCAATCAACAGCTTCCGAACTTCGAAATTGGCAGTTGGGAAATATTTCCGGTGGGGCACGATGAAGCCGACCGAGTATTTGTGATCAAAGAAGGTACGGATACTTGGCACAAGGTACATCTAAACCCCCAAACCGGTGACTTGCTCAGTCAGCCAACAGAGACCGGGCATTATTTAACCGACTGGCTGGTGGAGTTGCATTACACACTACTGTTGAACGACTTAAACAATCTGCCAGAGCATATGGGCCTGATTATTGGCTTAATATTGTCATTGTTTTTGCTGTTTATGGGCGTGTCCGGGCTGATTATGTATCGGCGCTTTTGGGCGCGGCTGTTTACCTTGCGCTGGAACCAACGACTGCTGGCGGTATTTAGTGATTTACACAAAATGGTGGGTACCTTTGCATCACCTGTTCTGTTGATTCTGGCGATTACCGGTGGCTATTACAACATTCTGATTTTCTACGAAGAGTGGATAGAGCACGCAGATGGTGCTGAACATCACATTATGAGTGAACGCTTGTATAACGATAATGTGAATATTGATGCATTGGTTACGGACAGCCAGCAGCGTATTGAAGGCTTCAAGGCGACATTTTTGTTGTTCCCGTACGAACCGGAGTTGCCGTTTACGGTATTCGGGCGTGCGCCTACTGCCAATCCGCTGCTGAGTAATTACGGCAGTGTGTCGAACTACCACGCGCAAACCGGAGACTACTTAAGTACATATAATTTAAATGACCAAGGCATCGGCGCTAAAACGCTTGATAGCTTCCGTCGTTTGCACTTTGGTACGTTTGGCGGGTTACCCATTAAAGTGCTCTGGAGTGTTGTCGGTTTGACGCCGTTATTGCTGGCGATTACCGGCACCTATGTGTGGTGGCAACGCCGCAAAAAACGCCTGCGCAGAAAGTAAATACTCTATGCTATTTATTGACTTGCGTTAGCTGAAAAGTTGTTTCATTGTGTGTTCTGTCACTTGTATAGAACACACAGGAAGCTCCAATGAAAATCTACCAAACAGCAACTGCTCCCAACCCGCGCCGCGTGCGTATGTTTTTGGCCGAAAAAGGCTTGCTTGATAACGTTGAGTTTATTGAAGTTGATATCGCAAAAGGTGAAAACTTAACCCCTGAATTTGTTGCCATGAACCCCATGAAAAAAGTGCCCGTTGCCGTATTGGACGACGGCACCAGCTTGGCGGAAACCATGGCGATTTGCCGCTATGTGGAAGAAGCACACCCAGACACCCCCAAATTACTTGGCGAATCGCCCAAGCAAAAAGCATTGATTGAGCAGTGGTTACGTTGGGTTGATTTTTATTTGATGGTGCCGGTCGGTATGTGTTTCCAGCACACCTCAGGGTACTTTAAAGATCGCATGAATTGCTTCCCGGACTACGGCCAAGACTGCTTTTCTGCTGCAGAAAAGTTCTTAGCATTTTTGAATGATCATCTAAAAGATAAAACCTACATCACGGGTGATAGTTTCAGCGCCGCCGACATTAATGCGTTTGCCACAGTGGGATTCGCACGGGTTGTGAAGCTACGTATTGGTGCTGATCAAGTGCATCTGCAAGCTTGGTTTGACCGTATGAACCAACGCGCGTCAGCGAAGGTATAGTCTTGGAATCGACCGCGCTACAGCCCCTTGAAGTCGCTATAATAGGTACCGGTTTTGGCGGGCAAAGCGCTGCCATTAACCTGTTAAATCAGGGCACGCAACACTTTGTTATGCTTGAACGGCGCAACTTTATGGGCGGCACCTGGTGCCAGAACAGTTACCCGGGCGCCCAAGTGGACGTGCAATCACCGCTGTATTCGTTGGCATGCGAACCTTATGTGTGGTCACAAATGTTTGCCACGCAACCAGAGCTCGAAGCCTATACCAAGAAAGTGATCGCCAAGTATAAGCTGCGCGACAAAGCGATTCTGAATTTCAACGTTACGCGTCTGACATGGCTTGAAGACACATTATGCTGGCAAATTGATAGCGACACGGGGCAACGTTTATTCGCACGTTCGGTTATTAGTGCCCAAGGGCCATTGAGCAATCCGGTTATCCCCGATTTTCCAGGGCGCGATGAATTCAAAGGCAAGAGCTTTCATACCAATAACTGGGACCATAGTTTCGATTACACCAATAAGCGCGTTGCGGTTATCGGCAGTGGCGCCAGTGCTGCGCAAGTTATTCCAACCATTGCACCGAACGTTAGCCATCTGCATGTATTTCAGCGGTCGCCCCATTGGGTATTGCCGCGCCCTGATCGAATATTCTCACCCTTTACGCGCAAGTTGCTGGGTATTAAACCGATCTATCAGGCGCTACGAAAAGCCATTTATTGGGGGCTTGAATGGCGCGTGTTCGCCTTTAAATATGCCCATGGGCTGATGCGCTTTTTCGCACAGCGTCCGGCGCTCAAGCACTTGCGCAAGCAAGTTCCGGATGCCGACCTGCGTCAGAAACTGACGCCTGACTATACCATTGGCTGTAAACGTATCATCGTATCCAACACTTTGTATCCCGCGCTTGGCCGCGAAAATGTGACGCTACACGACAAACACGATGGTATTGCGCGCATCACGGAAACCGGTATTGAAACGACGACGGGGGCCAAGCTTGAGCTTGATCTGATTGTTTATTCAACCGGATTTGACGCCACTGACGGTGCCATAGGTTATGACATCATTGGCCGCAAAGGGCAGCATTTGAATGCGTTTTGGCATGAGTTTCCGCGAGCTTACTTGGGTACCACAATGCCAGGATTCCCAAATTTGTATTTGGTGACTGGGCCCAACACCGGTATCGGCCACACATCGGCTATATTTGTGATTGAGTCTCAAATGAAGTACATCATGAAATTGCTCAACTATGCGAAACAACAACACGCGCAAGCTGTTGAAGTAACGGCGCAGGCGGAAGCTGAATACACCACCATGGTGCATCACGAAATGCGTAAAACGGTTTGGCATAGTGGCGGGTGTAACAGTTGGTATAAGAGTAAGAGTGGACACGTTATTGCGATGTTTCCAGGTTTTAGCTTTGTGTATCGGTTGTTGGCAAGCCGCTTGAAGCCGAAACACCATCAGCTGTATAAGCAGGAGCGGATATGAAAAAGTTTATTGTCACCACGCTGGCGCTGGTTTTCGCCGCTTGGCTAGCAACCTTACATCCGCGCGTTGGGCTGGCTTTTTATGATGCGGTGGGTGCACTTGAAGCACGTATCTACGGGTTCGAAAAGTTGTCGGTAGACATTGGCGACATGCAACTTTCAGTTTATGAGCGCAACTCCGAGCAGGCGCATAAAACCATTATCTTGCTGCACGGCTATACCGCCTCAAAAGAAATTTGGTTGCGCTTTGCCAATCGCCTGAACCCGGAATACCGCGTGGTGATTCCAGATTTGGCGGGTCACGGTGAAACCGGGTTCTTCAGCGGTTGGTCATACCGAGCGTCAAGCCAAGCGAAACGTGTCGCGCAATTGATGGATAAGATTGGGGTAGAACGGGCAACGATTATTGGCAACTCTATGGGCGGCATGATTGCAGCTAATTTTGCTATTATGTACCCACAGCGCGCGACGTCTATTGTGCTGTTTAATCCGGCAGGCGTTACCCCGCCGCAACCCAGTGTCACCGAAGCAATGTTCGCCGCCGGTGAATCGCCGTTTGAAATTGATTCCCAACAGCAATTTTTTGACTTTTATAAGCTTACTATGGCCAAGCCACCCGTTGTGCCTGACTTTGTATTACGCGGCATGGCGCTACGGTATAGCGAACGCAAGGCGGATTATGCACGGATTGCGCAAGACTTTCGATTCCATGACCAGTTAGATGGCAGGCTCAATCAAATTAGTACCCCAACATTAATTGTTTGGGGCAACCAAGATAATATCTTAAGCCCTTCAGCAGCCCCAGTATGGCATCAGGGAATTCCAGGTAGCCAATTGCATATTTTTGACGGCATCGGTCACATGCCGATGGTAGAAGTGCCGAACGAATCGGCACAACGGGTTCATGCTTTTTTGGCTGAGTGATTACTCAGTTGATGACTCAGCGGTGCGGGTGGCATTCCAGTTAACTGCTTGCCAGCGGTTGTCACGTTGCACAAACACACCACTGTTTAAGAAGGTTTGACGCGAATAACCCGCGTTGGTGTCCGTGTGGGCAACGAGCGTAAAGTTCACCACCGCCGTTGGCCCGAAAAAGCGAATTTCTACATCTTCTGCGGTGTAATAGCTGGTGAGTGGCTGTTCGGTAATTTCACCAGACGCGTGCACGCCGCTCATCAATTCAGCTTTGCCAAAACGTTTACCTGATGAACTGGTGTACACCAACTCGTCTGCCCAAAATGCCTCGTGAATTGCAGCACTGTTGATACTGGCACCTTCCATGAAGGTGTGTAAAGTTTTGGTAATTTCTTCCCGAGCCTGTTCATGCATCGTTTCGGTAGCCCAGCTAGCGCTGCTGCAGAGTGTAAGCAATAAGGCGATTAGGGTTTTCATGTTTTCCTCACAACGTCCTATGATTTAGGGGCTATAGTTAATAGCATTATTTTTAATTCAATGAAACTGTGTTAAAAAGGTGTTGAAAAAAATGCAGGGTGGCAACGGGTGAAACAAAATCCATTTAATCAAGAAGAGCTGATGCTGTTTTTCGAACAGCTCTGGAAGAAATCGCTGAATCCATTTTGGGTCTGCAAACCCATTGCGGACGATTTCGAAATGATTATAGCGAACCCTGCAGCGCAGGCTTTAGACAAGCGGCAGACACCGGGAGCCAAATTCTCAGAACTGATCACGCACTCTGCTTATTCACCCGACATTCTCTCCGGTTATTATGAATGCTTGGCGACTAAAGAGCCTGTCGAATTTGAGCAGACAGCGAAACACAAGGGTAAAGAATTCGTGTTCCGCACCTTTTTGGTGCCGATTCTTGATGACGATGAGAAGGTCACCCACATTTGGGGCACGTCACATAACTTAACTGATTTTTTGGATCCACAGCGTGAACTGCTGGCACTAAACCAGCTGCTCGATGCGAAAGTACGTGAACGCACAGAACAATTAAATCAGGCCATGGAGAAATTGGAGAAGTTATCCATTACCGATGAGCTAACTCAACTCGCAAATCGCCGGTATTTTGATAAGGCCTTGAAGAAGGAAATTGCGCGCGCCAAGCGTACAGCCGGAACATTGGCTTTGATTTACTTTGATATCGATTACTTCAAAACCTTTAACGATACCTATGGCCACAGCGCGGGTGACCGTTGCTTGAAACAAGTTGCTAAGGTTTTAGCTGCGCATGCGAAACGCTCTGCGGATGTGGTTGCCCGTTATGGTGGTGAAGAATTTGTGATGTTGCTGCCGAATTTGAATAAACAGCAAGCGCTAGAAGTGGCAGAGTTGGTTCGCCGTGACATTGCCAAGCTAGAACTATATAACGAGAATGCACCGGCGGGCCAGATTACGATGAGCGCAGGTATTGCTGTTGTTCAAGACAACTTTACCGCAGACGACTTGCTAAAATTGGCCGACGACGCGCTGTATCAAAGCAAAGCCGACGGCCGTAATCGAAGTCTAGTGGCCGACTAGTTTCCGCGAAACTAGCCGACCCACGTGCAGACCTTTTAAAAGCTGTATTCCAAACCAACAGAAACTGTTTGTGGTTTATTCGGGCGAGCACCGTGCGGTGTGCGCGATACAATACGCTGTTGGTCAAACAAGTTATCCACTTTCAGGAACACGGTCGCCTGTGAGCTGAGTGGATAACGGCTGATCAAATCCACGACGAACACTGACTCGGTGTAGCTAAATGGAGTGGTTTCGCGGTTGCAACCAACGCGCACGCAAGTTTCGTCCATGTATTTTGCGACCACATAGTTATTCCAACCTGAAGCATGCTCAATACCCGTTCTGAAGCTCATAGTATGCTCTGGAATATCTGCTAAACGGTCACCATCTTCCACGCCAGTAAGAGCGTTATCAGCACTGATTTCAGCGTTGCTGAGCGTGTAGTTGAAGTGCGCAGGAATCACAAACTCACCAGTTTTCCACTCGTTACCGAGCTGAAACTCAATTCCTTGAACCACGGCTTCGCCGGTAACGTAGGTTCCTGAAGTCGCCCCGTTGCTGCACGGGCTAGCCAACGAGCAAACTTCAGCTTGGTTGTTGAAGTCACTACGAAACGCCAAGGCCTCAACAAACCAGCCATCGTTGTAGCGTACACCTGCTTCATAGTTGGTGCTGGTTTCTGGTTCGTCGGTTTCGGTTGCACCGCCGCCAATTGGTGAAAACCCGCGGTGAATACCTGCCAGTACTTGCCAGTTGCTGTCGATGTCGTAAGTGAACGATGCGCCTGGTAACCATTCTTTTGTATGATTCGAACGGAAACTGCCCGGCTCAGAGCGATCGACCACGTCAAATTGCTCACGGAAGCTTTTCACGTCTTCGTAGCGCAACGCTAGGTTGACGAATAAGTCAGTGGTTACTTGCCATGCGTCTGTAATCCAGAAGCTGCGTGCATCGCCACCTTCCAAACGGTTATTACTGCCGGTTGGTTCAATGATGCTATCGAAGACTAAACTGCCGTTTACCTGATCAAATACTTCAACAGGCTGGAAGCGATCAAGAGTGTCGTTATGATCGCGCACACCCACGTTCAAGGTATGATCGGCTAATAATGTGGTTAAGTTCAATTCAACGCCATAGGACTCATAGGCACGATTACCATGCGTGTAGCGTAAGTCCTGCACGTCCATGGTGCCGTCTAGAATTGCTTGGGCAGTTGCGTCACCCGCATTGGCAGCATTGATAAACGAGCTGGTGCTGGTTTTGAACCAATCACGTTGGTATTCATTGCGATAGGCTATTGCGCGCAGGCTTGAGGTATCCGTTACGTCCAAGCTGTAAGTTAGTGAGAAACCTTTGTGGCGATTCGCCATTTGATCGATTTCTGATAAACCGTAGCGACGATTTGGATTTTCAGCGAAGTCAGCGTCGGTTAAGCCAGCATAAGTTTCATTTGAGACTTGCTCTGAATATTGTACTTTCGCTAATAAGCTTTGGCGTTCGCCAGTCCAGCTAAATTTGAGCAAGTAATCTTCGATGTCGAAACCCGCGTCACGTGAGCTGCGGTCAATCTCTTTAAAGCCAGCACTGCTGCGTTGTACGGTATCAATTAAGAAACCAAAATCACCAGAACGTCCGCCATAGTACGCATGAATGTCTTGGCTATTAAATTCACCCATTTTTGCCACAACTCGGCCACTGTTCTCCTGGGGGATAGGGGTGGTCAACATGTTGATTACACCACCGGTGGTTTGCGGACCATAACGTAACAAAGGTGCGCCTTTTAGCACTTCAATGGTGTGCATGCGATAGGCTTCAGGGAAGTAATAAGCAGCTGGGTCAATGTATGGTGCTGGTGCAATCATGACACCATCTTCCATGAGGGTTACCTTACTGCTGCGACCGCCTGCGGCAGCTCGAATACCGATGTTAGGGCGTAAGCCTTGACCGTCTTCTTCACGGATGTAAACACCCGGTACGGTCTTTAATAACTGATTGATGTCGGTGTTCGCTTCAATAACCAACTGCTCGTTATCAATTACTGCACTGGAGCCTGCGAGCTTACGGGCATCATCTTTACTGCCCACAATTTGCAGTACTTCATAAATTTTCTCGTTGGTATCTGTTTCTGAGCTAGGTACTTCGGCAGCGTAAGCTGTTGATAACGACAAGCCAAGCGCAGCGAGCAAAGCGGTGGCGACATACGTAGGTTGCATTGAGTTTCCCCCAAATGAAGCGATTGATTAGGGTGCGAAGTATAAATAATAACGATTCGCATTTGCAACCACAAATTTTATAAGGGTTCTGTTTTTAATCAGTTGGTAACGAAATTACGCTATTCTTAAGTCGATGTTCTGCCGCCATCTTTGTTAGGATGCTCGGTAACATAGCGATGCATTCATGAATGGGAGCCCAGATGGCAGTAATTTCTGTATTAGATTTAGCGCCAATTACCGTCGGCGGTAGCGCTGCAGTATCTTTAAAGAACTCAGCAGATTTAGCCGAGCATGTTGAGCGCTGGGGGTACCATCGCTTTTGGATGGCAGAACATCACAACATGACAGGTATAGCCAGTGCAGCCACCGCGGTCGCCTTGGCTTATGTGGGTAGCCGCACCCGTACTATACGCATCGGCGCCGGTGGCATTATGTTACCCAATCACGCGCCGCTAATAGCTGCTGAACAGTTTGGAACGCTCGCGGCGCTATACCCTGATCGTGTTGATTTAGGTTTAGGGCGCGCGCCAGGAACCGATGGTGCGACATTAAGAGCGCTGCGGCGCAACTATGACAGCGCAGATACGTTTCCTGCTGATGTGCAAGAGTTGCTCATGTATTTGGATGAACCCAAGCCTAACCAGAAAATAAAAGCGATACCGGGTATGGGCTCGAAGGTGCCAGTGTGGCTGTTGGGATCGAGCTTATTTGGTGCCCAATTAGCTGCGCAAATGGGGTTGCCGTATACTTTCGCCTCGCATTTTGCCCCCGACTATTTACAGCTGGCGCTAGAGGCTTACCATAGCAATTTTCAACCGTCAAAATACCTCGATAAACCGTATGCGATGGCGGCAATCAATGTCTTTGCAGCGGATACAGAGCAGGCGGCCAAGCGCTTAAAAAGTTCCATGCAGTTACAGTTTATGGCGCTGCGTCAAGGCAACCCTGGGCCTTTACCTGCGCCAATTGATGACATTGAGAGTCAGGTTGATCCAATGGCTTTGGCGGCTGCAAATCATGCACTTAAATATACTGCCACGGGCACGCCCGATCAGGTGCATAAGTACATGCGCGATTTTGTTGCGGCCACCGGTGTCAACGAGCTGATGTTAACCTGTCATGCCTTTGATCATGACCAGCGTTTGAGAAGTTTCGAGATAGCAAAAGATTGTCATTTTTAACACCTCAACTGAATTAGAAGGATAGCTAACATGGCCAAACACCAACAATTAGTGCGCAGCACTGCGCTAGGTGGCGCAATTCTGCTGGGGCTAGGCTCCATTATTGGTACTGGTGCTTTTGTCAGTGTCGGCTTTGGTGTTGAGCTAGCCGGTGCGTGGGTAGTTTGGGCCATCTTAATTGCAGCAGCTGTGGCAACCTTTAATGGACTATCCAGTGCACAACTGGCTGCGATTCATCCGGTTAGTGGTGGCACCTATGAATATGGCTATCAATTTTTGACGCGTCAGTTGGGCTTCACCGCCGGTTGGTTGTTTGTATTGGCTAAAAGCGCCAGCGCTGCCACTGCCGCGTTGGCGGTAGGCTACGCATTACAAAGTTGGCTCGCAGGTCCTGCGTGGCTCGCCCAGGTGATTGCTGGATTCACCCTGTTAGTGTTTACGCTATTGGTGTTGGGCGGCTTGCGTCGATCCAACCGCGCGAACGCTATTCTGGTGCTGCTTGCCATCGCGGCGTTGGTAATATTTATAGTTTCGAGTGCCCAACTACCCATGCCTGTTGAACAATTGGCTCAATCAGAGCCAACCTGGCAGAATTTATTTGCCGCAGCGGCTTTATTATTTGTGGCATATACTGGCTATGGGCGCATTGCCACAATGGGCGAAGAAGTCCAGAATCCACGCCATGTTATTCCACGAGCAATTATTGCTACTGTGCTGGTGGTTACAGTGCTGTACGCTGCCATCGGCTGGGGTGTATTGCATTATGTTCCGCTGACTACGACGGCAGATTTTGTGCTCGCCACACTGATGCCTCGTGGCATTTGGCAGCAATTGGTTGCCGCCGGCGCTGTGGTTGCCATGTGTGGTGTTATTCTGAATTTGATTTTAGGGGTATCGCGCGTTGTGTTGGCGATGGCACGCCGCAACGATTTACCCGTGGCTTGGGCAACATTGAATGCCGAGCGTACCTCGGCACCTGCAGCCGTTTGGGTAACCTTTGCTGTCATGCTGGTGATCGTTTTGGTGGGTGATTTACGTACTGCATGGTCATTCAGTGCATTTACGGTGTTGGTGTATTACAGCATTACCAACCTGGCTGCATTGCGCATTCCGGCAGAAAAACGTTTTGTTCCGCGCTGGATTTCAATTTTAGGGCTTGCCAGCTGCCTAGCTTTAGCCGTATTTATAGAGTTGAAAATTCTTTTTAGTGGCTTGATTCTTATTGGCCTTGGTTTACTGTGGCATGCTTATCGAGCGGCACGAAATAGAACGTAGAATCTAACCAAAAGGACAGCATCGCGTGATTGAACACTTGGGTTTTGTTTCGATCATCAGCGGATTAATGTTGGTGACGGCAGCCGCTTGGGTGCTGGCTATCATATTTTGGCGTCGGGCTCGGCGCCAATCGAAACACCTGCAAGCTTTTATTGAAGCTGAATACGACACCTTAAGTTCGCTTGCGCAAGACCGCTCGCTGGCCGAAAAGCTTACCGACATTTGCGAATTGGTTGAGTTACAGATTAAAGACTGTTTTGCATCGGTGATGATGGTTAACCGAGAAGGCACAGCGCTTAATGCTGTTGCAGTAAATACATTACCGCCGGAATTCATCAAGGCGTTGCAAAATATTCCGACTATCGATGGCGTTGGGGCATGTGGTACAGCGGCCGCATTGAAACAGCCCGTTATTGTCGAAGATATGCAGAGCGATACACGCTTTGAATTATTTACCACCCTTATGGAACACTACAAATTAAAAGCCGCTTGGTCGATACCCGTGTTTGCGCCCGGCGATAAACATTTACTGGGTACCTTCGCACTTTATTCCTCTCAGGCACGCGTTCCATCTGAAGCCGAGTTAAAGCTCATTGAGCGCAGCCGCGACCTAATTTCTTTAGTGATCACCCAGCACAATGACCGCATAGAACGCGAGCGCAGCGAACAACATGCGCTGTCGTTGTTTACGCACAACCCCGAGGCTGTATTCACACTGGACCGCGAAGGGCGTTTTATGAGTTTGAACAACGCTGGCGAGCAGTTGCTGGAATTAACTGAGCAACAAGTAGTTGGTCAGCATTATGAAATGGTGGTGTTGGAAGAAGACAAAGCACGCACTAAAGAGCATTTTGAAACCACCAAACAGGGCGAACCCCAGCATTATGAAATTCGAATTTTTAATAACCACGGGCAAGCTAGGCAAATCGAAATTACCAACATGCCGATTATTATTCATGGTCAAATTACCGGTGTGCATGGCATTGCAAAGGACGTAACCCAGCAGCGTGATTATGAAGAACGCTTGCAAATACTCGATCGCAGTGTTGAAGCCAGTACCAATGGGGTAGTTATCAGCGACGCGCGCAAGAAGGGCTTTCCAATCATTTACGTGAATCCGGCGTTTACGCTAATGAGCGGCTACAGTGCCGACGATATGCTAGGGCGCAACTGTCGGATATTGCAGGGGCCAACATCCGATCCAAATACGGTGCGAGAAATTGCCAGTGCGTTGCGTGCTCAAACCGAAATTCGTTGCACCATTCGTAACTACCGAAAGGATGGCACACCATTTTGGAATGAACTTATTATTTCACCCGTACGTGATAGCAACGGCGAAGTAACTCATTTTGTTGGTCTGCAAAATGATATTTCAGAGCGCGTTGAACGCGAAGAAAAGCTGGCATTTCACGCTGAGCATGACGTGTTAACAGGGCTACCAAACCGAACCGCACTCGAGCGATTTTTACAACAAGCGGTGACGATGAGCGAGCGGCGTATTTACGTACTGTTCATCGATTTGGATGGCTTTAAACCAGTAAATGACAGCCTAGGACACGAGTGCG
Organism: Pseudidiomarina sp.; assembly: GCF_048267825.1. Taxonomy (NCBI): domain Bacteria; kingdom Pseudomonadati; phylum Pseudomonadota; class Gammaproteobacteria; order Alteromonadales; family Idiomarinaceae; genus Pseudidiomarina; species Pseudidiomarina sp. The sequence continues at coordinate 135,139 of NZ_JBLWWR010000004.1, read as the reverse complement.
GCGATCATATTCTGGTGCAAACGGCTCAGCGACTTCAGCAAGTGACCTCGGAATCTGATTTGCTTGCACGCTTTGGTGGCGATGAATTTGTTGCGGTTGTTCAGAGCTTGCCTGACGATGACAGCGTGATGAAGTTTGCGCGTACAATTTTGGCTCAATTTGATCGTCCTTTCGTTTATGACGACGCCGAAGTGAGTTTGTCAGCAGCAATTGGTATTGCTAGCAGTGAGTTAGCGGTTAAGAATCCCAATGAAATGATTCAACATGCCGACGTGGCCATGTATGAAGCGAAACGTCGCGGTAGCAACACCTTTCAATGGTTCTCGCCTGATCTCGATTTGGGAACACAGCAGCAAATTACGTTGCGTGCTCAGTTGCAAGAAGCGATTCAAACGCACCAGTTCGAGGTGTTCTATCAGCCGATTGTGTCACGTAATGGAGCCGTAGTGGCCGTTGAGGCGCTGTTGCGTTGGAAGCACCCTGAGCGTGGCTATGTCTCACCAGCAGAATTTATTCCACTCGCCGAACGCACTGGACAAATCGTTGCGATGGGCCATTGGGTGCTTGAGCAAGCGTGTAAAGACGCCGCACGATTGCGCGAGGCGGGCATAGCGCAGGTAAGTGTGAATTTTTCACCCATGCAATTTTACCGTGACGATTTTATTGAGTCTGTGGCCAAATTGGTGGCGCAGTACAAAATTCAGCCCAACCAGCTGATGGCCGAAATTACCGAAAATGTACTGTTACGTGATTCAGCGAGCGCATTAAAAATGATGGCTGACTTGCGTGATTTAGGGTTAGAAATTGCGCTTGATGATTTTGGCACGGGCTTTGCGAGTTTGAGTTATTTGAACGTGATACCGGCGCAAAAACTCAAAATTGATCGTTGTTTTGTGCAAAACATTGAAAGCAACACCCGCAATGCGGCAATTACCCGAGGGGTATTGACCATGGCCGCAGAACTAGGCATTTCGGCGGTTGCGGAAGGTGTTGAAACTGAAGCAGAGCGCGATTATTTAACGCGTTATGCATGCGACTACATGCAGGGCTATTTGTTCTGTCACCCGCAACCCATCGATACGTTGCTGGAGTGGCTAGACCACAAATAAGTTTCGATACATCCGTTCGGCGTAGTCGTCGGTCATACCCGCAACGTAGTCACACAAAATACGGTCAGCTGCCGTTTTATCCTGGTCTTGTTGCGCATTCTGCCAGCGTTCGCGGGTGTTGCGAGGCAACAACCGAAGCGGCTCAGTATGCAGTGCGGTAAACAAATCAAGCAGCATGTTTTGGCTGCGATAGCGCAACTGCTGGATTGACGGTTCATTAATCACGTGTTCAAACACCACGTCTTTTAAGCTTTTTAGCAGGTAGGCTTCATCTTTCGGCAACGTGGCGTTAAATCGAATAAGTGACTCTTCGGCCTCGGGCAGCACTTCTTCAAGGCGCACCGTGGTGACAAAGATATTCACCAATGCCCCTATCGCGTTTTTACGTAAATGATGTTCACGCGCAAACAACTGGTGCCCGAGATCTTGCATCAACTGCGCGAGCTTTTCTGGCAACTGATTAATCACGGTATCAACGTGCGCATGCCATTGGCTTTCACTTAAGGTTCCGGTTACTACAGCATCTTCTAAATCATGCACGCCATAAGCTATGTCATCGGCTAATTCCATCAGCGAGGCATCTAAGGCTTTGTGTATGGACTTTTGCCAAGGCGCCTGCTGTAAAGGCGTTACTGCCTGGAACAGTTCGCGGTCTGCCGGTGAAAGCGGCTCTAATACCCAATCCAGCAAATCAGCGTCACATGCGAACAGCGCTTTAGCTGGTTTCCACTGCGCCAAACTGCCGGGGTGCTCAAGGCCTTTTGGAGCCTGTAGTTGCGGCATCAATACGGGGTATTTTAATAAACCGAGCAATGACCGACGGGTTAGGTCCATACCATGTTCAGGGTGGTAAGCTTCGAGCTTACCAACAATACGAAATGTTTGACCGTTGCCTTCAAACCCACCGGAACCCAGCATTTTAAAATGCAGCGCGGCTTCACCACCATGCCCGAACGGCGGGTGACCGATGTCGTGCGCCAAGCAAAGGGTTTCCATGAGGTTCAAGTCAGGCAACATCGGCTTCAACTCTGGCGCGCACACTTGTTGCAACTGGTTAATTAACGAGGCGCCAATTTGTGCAGCTTCTAAACTGTGCGTTAGTCGGGTGCGGTAAAAGTCATTTTCACCCACGTTCATGATTTGAGTTTTAGATTGTAACCGCCGAAATGCAGCCGAATGCAAGACGCGCGCACGGTCTCGTTGCCACGGGCTGCGAAGATCACCGGGACGATTTTCCGGGTCGCCAGAGCGACGTTGTTGCCAATGAGAAGTCATGCGTTGCTATCCTTGGTCATGCGGTTTTCTAAAAATTACCACATCGCGTGGGTAAATAGTCAGTTCAAGCGCAAACTTTGTCGCTAAGTAGCGAAACGTTTGTTCGTGGAAAAAACCAATATGGGTTGGGTCATTTCTATACGTCCAACCTTTGAATCGTTCAGCATCAAGCCAGCGTTGGGTCATGATGCCAAGATAACCACCAGGCTTTAAACATCGGATTAGGGTGTTAAAAACTTCCAGCGGCGCAGCAACATGTTCAATGACCTCGGTACACACAACATAGTCATAGCTGTGGCGCAGACGCTCCGGTCGGTTGTCATAGTAAATATCATACGTTGTACAGGGCATTCCGGCTTCAGCGAACATGCTACTTAATGTCGGGCCTGGACCACTGCCAAAATCTAATCCGCACGCGCCAGCATCAAGCAGCTCGAACATGGGCTCAAAAATTCGCGCCAAAAACTGGCGATACTGCGGATCATTTGGATTGTTTTCATGCAGGTCATAAACCGACTTTTCGGCTTCAGAATCAAGTTGAAACCGTTGCGGCACGTGCACCAGTTGGCACTGCTCGCAATGATAGTACTCTCGTCCGCTAAGCGCACCACGCTGTTGTTGATAAAACAGCGTGGTGCGCAAATTGCCGCAAAGCGGGCACGCTGGCATTGATCTAGTCGCGAAAGTTCTCAAACTGCAGCGGCAACTCGATATCGGAGTTTTTCAACAACGCGATTGCTTGCTGCAAGTCGTCACGTTTCTTGCCAGTAACGCGCACTTTGTCACCTTGAATAGATGCTTGCACCTTGATTTTACTTTCTTTTATTTTCTTAGTTATTTCTTTGCCCAGCGGCTGGTCAATGCCTTGCTTGAACGTTAACGCCAGGCTGTAAGTTTTGCCGCTATGGGTTGGTTCGTCCGGCATTTCGATACCCGCCATGCTGATGTTGCGTTTGGCACAGTGGTTGTTAAAAACATCTTGCAGTTGGCGTACTTGAAAGTCGGACTCTGAGGTTAGTGTAACCGTTAGGTCATTCAATTCGATAGTGGCTTCTACGCCGCGAAAATCGAAACGTGTGGTGATTTCACGGGTTGCATTATCCACCGCATTTTTCAATTCAACTTTATCGATTTCAGAAACAATATCAAAACTTGGCATGGTTGTTTGTCACCTGATTATTAACTTACATACTTGGATTATCGCAATAAGTCGCGCGTTATACAAAAGCATATCAAAAATTATGGATTTATTCTTTTTGGACATCTAAACGGCCATATTGATATTGTGAGCAAAAGCCGATACATTAGCGTCATTCAATTTTAATGAGGTTTACTTAATGACCCAAGCATCAATTGCGCCAGCTGTTACGCACCGCTGCCCAGTGCCGGGTGGTGTGCTGTACGTTAATGAACTCGGTGATGGGCCGTTAGTATTAGTGCTGGGAGGTATCTCGGGCGACCGCGATGCCATCACGGCTTCCGGAGATGGTTGGTGGCAGGGACTTGCTGAGGCAGTGAATCCGGGCAAATTTAAGGTAATTACGGTTGACTATGCTGGTGGCAATGGCGCATCGGACGTTGACGCGCTGCCCACCACAATTGCCGAGCAAGCGGCATACATCAGTACCGCTTTGCAAGAGCTTGATTGGATCGAGTTTCATGCCGTTGTAGGTGGTTCTTATGGCGGCTTGGTAGCACTGGAATTAGCTCAGGATAAACGGCTGCAGTTCGAACGTGTGGCGGTGATTGGCGCTGCCCATCGGCCGACCGCGCAAGCAGTGATGTTACGAGCACTGCAGCGCGAGTTCGTGCGCTTGGGCGATGCCGCCGGACAGCCCGAACGTGGCGCGCAATTGGCGCGTGCGCTGGCAATGCTAAGCTATCGCAGTGCAGATGGGATGGACAAGTATTATCCCAATCCAAAAGATGCCGTCGCGTACATTGAAAGTCGTGGTCTGCGCACGGTCGAACGTTCGCTACCCCGTGCGCGGCAATTGTTTGAGATTTTTGGGCCAGCCCTTGATGATTACCGGATTGAGCCATACCACATTGAGCAGCCGACCTTGTTGATTGGTTTTGATAGCGATCAACTGGTTCCACCGAGTTTGTTGCATGAATTTCACGCTGCGCTGCCAGACGGGCGCGGTTGTCATATTTTGCCCTCTACGTATGGTCATGACGGCTTTATTAAGAACACTGCCGATTACGCAACTGTTCTTGCACACTTTTTGGAGTGCTAATGCAACTCATGCAAACCAAGCAACTCGCTATTATTGTGGTTGGTTTAGGGAACATTGGCCGAACTTGGTTGCGTGACTTTGCCCACCGACTGCCAGCCTCAGCTTACGTGCACGCGGCAGCAAACTCAAAACGCCTATGGTTATGGCCTTTACCCGAGAACTATCAGCAGCAACGTGAGCCTGATGGTGTAGATCAAGCCCTTGTGCGCGAAATTACCGCGGTAAACGCACGTAGTCAGCCCGTTGTGGTGTTGGACTTAACCGCATCAAAGGCGGTCAGCCGAGCCTATCCGGATTGGATAGCCGCTGGTGCGAATATTATAAGCGCCAATAAATATGCTGGCTCAAGTCGCCCTGACTATTATCAGCAAGTGCGGCAGGCGCTGCGCGATCACCAGCGACACTGGCTCTACAACACTACAGTGGGCGCTGGGCTACCCATTCAGAAAGCGATTCGTGAGCGGCTCGATTGTTGTGATCACATCACCGCAATGGAAGGCAACTTTTCCGGTTCTTTATCGTGGATATTCCAGCAGTATCGCCCTGGCGATAGCCTTTCGCATTGGCTGCGCAAAGCTGCCGATTTAGGTTTAACTGAACCGGATCCGCGCACTGATTTAAGTGGTATGGATGTAGCCCGCAAGCTATTGATTTTGGCGCGGGATGCTGGCTGGTCGCTTGAGCTCGCTGACGTTCATCTACAGAACCTGGTCCCGTCTGCGCTGCACGAACGCAGTGTTGAGGAGTTTTGGGAACAAGGTGAGCTATTTGATCATGCATTTGAGCAGTGGCGTTTGCAGACATTCCCTGAAGCCAGGCAATTTTGCTATATCGGCAGCGTAAATCAATCCAGCTCAGGGCATATTAACGCCGAAGCTAGCCTGGTTCCCATTAACACCGATTCGCCCTACGCCCATTTGCCGCCCGGTAATGCGAATTTCATTATTCGCAGTCAACAGTACCAGCACAACCCGTTAATCATACAAGGGCCGGGGGCTGGACCTGAAGTGACAGCCGCGGGCGTGCACAGCGATATTCTGGAACTGCTCAAACAAATCTAAATAATGCTTGCACCATGATAGCTTTTAACTATTATAGACGTCTAAACGTATAAACATCTATGTTAAATCTATTCAAAGAGGGCGTCATGACTGCATCCTATCAACCAGCCACATTAGCAATTCATCACGGCTATGAAACAGACCCCACCACCAAGTCGGTTGCGGTACCGATTTACCAAACTGCGGCTTACGAATTTGATAGCGCGCAGCATGGTGCGGATTTATTTGATTTGGTCGTGCCGGGGAACATATATTCGCGCATTATGAACCCGACCAATGATGTTCTGGAGCAGCGTGTGGCAGCCCTTGAAGGGGGCATTGCCGGGTTGGCTGTTGCATCCGGTATGGCAGCCATTCATTACACGCTGCTCACGTTGGCGAAGCAGGGTGACAACGTTGTTACCACGCCGCAAATTTACGGTGGAACTTATACGCTATTTGCGCACCAGCTTCCGGCTTTAGGCATTGAAGTACGCTTTGCAAAAGACGACTCTCCGGCTTCGTTAGCGGCGCTGGTCGATGACAAAACCAAGGCTCTATATTGCGAAAGTATCGGTAATCCTGCCGGCAATATAGCCGATATTAAAGGTCTGGCAGCGGTTGCGGAACAGGCGGGTGTGCCTTTGATTGTGGATAATACGGTCGCAACCCCTATCTTGTGCCAACCTCTAGCGCTGGGCGCGCATATCGTGGTGCACTCGTTAACCAAGTATATTGGTGGTCATGGCACCACGGTGGGTGGCATTGTGGTTGACGGCGGACGTTTTGACTGGACGAAGTACGGTCAAAAATTCCCACAATTTAGCCAGCCGGAACCTGCGTATCATGGCGTGATTTACAATGAAGCGTTTGAGGCCGCTGCATTTATTGCGAGAGCGCGCACTGTGGCTCTTCGCAATACCGGCGCTGCATTATCCCCCTTTAATGCCTTTTTAATTTTACAAGGTCTGGAAACTTTAGAGGTGCGGATGCAGCGGCACTGTGAAAACACGCAACGGGTGGTTGACTACTTACGCCAGCATGAAAATGTGGATTGGGTTAACTATGCTGGTACCTCAGATCACCCCCATTATCACCTTGCTCAAGCGACAATTAAGGGGGGATTACCTGCTTCGTTGCTAACTTTTGGTATCAAAGGCGGCTATGAAGCTGGGGTGAAATTTTATGATCAGCTGCAGCTGTTTAAGCGTTTAGTCAATATTGGTGACGCTAAATCATTGGCGTGTCATCCAGCGTCGACCACGCATCGTCAGCTAACCCCAGAGGAACAGGCGCAGGTTGGCGTCAAGCCTGAAGCGATACGTTTGTGCGTGGGCATAGAACATATTGACGATATTCTCGCTGACTTGGCACAAGCCCTTGCCTAATTAACGCAACGTAAAGACTGTTGGCGTTACGTAAAGAAGTGATATTATCGGGGAATATATCAATTGTCAGATAAGCATGTTGAGGTTCCCCGATGTATCGCAAGTTGTGGTTTGGATTGCTCGCTGTCACCCTCTTACAAGGGTGTGCTACCTATGTTGAGCATAAATTATTAAATCGGGTTGAGCCTTTAGGTATTCCTGCCAACATGCCAGAATTTATTGCCGAGCTTGGTGGTGAATCCCGTCAATTTTGTATGCCCCATCTGGGTGGCTGCACCGAGTATTTGTATGGTGCGCCAATTAAGGGTGAAAACGGTCGCAAATTTTCGTTTACTGCGGTTGGCGAAGATAAAACCATGGAATACAAGTTGGCTTTAGACCGTAAACAAATTCCCGAAGCACGCCGTGGCACCATGGTGATGCTACACGGTTATGGCGGCAGTAAAGAAACCATGTTCTTTCTTGCAGATTACTACCGTTTTATCGGTTTTCATGTGGTTATTCCGGATTTAAAAGGTCATGGCGGGTCGTCGCATGATGCACCTGGTTTCGCTGTTGAAGATGCTGACATGATCACCACGTTAATTGACTCACTGCCAGCGCGCGAACGGCCGCACCCGATCTATTTAACCGGCTTTTCGATGGGTGCCTTGGCGGCGGTACATGTGGCGCGACAGCGTAACGATATCAGCGGTATGGTTCTGTTAGCACCGATGCGTCAATTTGAAGATGCGGTTTATGAAGTCACTAAGATGACCTACAAAAACACCAGCAAAATTGTTTCTGAAAACTCGATTCGTGAAGGTGTTCGCAATGCTCTTGTTACTAAAGAAATTGATCCGTCGTCTTTAGATTTGCACCAGGTGTTGCCGCCAGTAAAAATTCCAACGCTAATTCTCGCAAGTGATGTCGATCCGGTTGGCCCCTATGATTATTTTGAATCGCTGAATTCGCGTTACGTGACGGTGAAATTAATTCAAGATAGACACCATTTCTTAATGGGGATCATGGATCCGAAAATGCACGAGCATTTGTACACCTGGCTGCAAAAACAGCGCTAAGTGCATTTAAGAATTAGCGTATTGGCCAATCAGCAGCATCGCTGTGATCGAGATGCTGCTCGTGGTCGTCACCTTGCCAGCGTTCGATAAACTCGCGCTGTGGGTCGTAGGTTGCGGTTTGCTTGCTCAGATCAAACCAACGATGGCCGCGCGGGTCGGCACCAACACCGGCTAAGTACTGCCAGTTGCCCCAGTTTGCTGCAACGTCATAATCAACCAGCTGCTGCTCAAAGTAGGCAGCACCATAGCGCCAATCTAATCCAAGTTCATGAACAAAGCAGCTGGCGACTAATTGTCGGCCGCGATTGGAGATATAGCCAGTGGCATTGAGCTGCTTCATGCATGCATTCACGATTGGGTAGGGTGTATTTCCCTGGCACCATTTTTGGAAGCGCCCAGAGTAAAAACTCGTTTTAGGTCGGCGTCCTTGAATACCACCTGCAGCAAATAGTTGGTTGCCGTAATACTGTGCATACCAATGAAAATATTCGCGCCATAACAATTCAAAAAATATCCAATAGGTACTCTCATTAGCGCCTTGCAGGGCTTCATGATGGTCTAATTGCGCCAGAGCTTGTCTTGCCGAGACTGAACCGTCCGCCAGCCATGGCGAAAATTTGGTGGAGTGCTGCCAGGTATCCAGCGCGTTACGGGTGACTTTATAGCGCTGCGCAGCGTCGCCATTAAAATAGCCCTGAATATGCTGCATACCCGCCGAGCTACCCCCAGTAAAAGGGCTGCTTTTATTGGCTTTCATTGGTGTTCGAACAGTCGGGTACCCTAAGCGGTTTGGCTTGGGCGGTAACGACGCGGGAGCGGGTAACGGCGCTTTGATGGCTGGCCGTAAGGTGTTGCTTTCGACATATTTGCGGAATTTCGAAAACGATGCCGGAAAGCTCTCAGTTTGCGGCGGCATGATTTGTTGTAGTTGCGCGCGCTCAAACAAGGTACTGGTGTCATCTTGCACGTAGTCTAAAAAAGGGTAGCGGTCGCGCACAATATCAAAGTAGTGGCGCTCGTAAGCACCAGGCTGATGGCTACGATAAATGGCGTCGACACCAAATTCCGCAATCAATTTAGCGACGGCATGCAAAGGCGCTTCATAGGAAACAAATAGGCGCTGACCGAGCGTCTGCAGTTGGTTGTCTAGGTCGGTCAGGCTTTGTTGTAAAAATTGCCAGCGTAGCTCGCCCATACTGCGCAGCCCGTAACGATTGGGTTGAAACCATTTCGGGTTCACACAGTATAAGCAAATGAGTTGCTGACATTCTTGAGCGGCGTGGTGCAGCAACGGGTGGTCGTTGGTACGCAAATCATTTTCAAACCAAATTAATCCCACCCGGTGCTTAGTCATTGGCTACACCAGTTCTTTCAATGCGGCCTTGCTGAATGCTTCAACCTCATCTTCACGGCCATCACGCATTTTTTGTAGCCAATTTGGGTCTTGCAGTAGCGCGCGCCCAACAGCAATGAGCTCGAATTCGTGGTTGCCCATCCGTTTAACGAGCTCATCAATACCTGACTTTTCTACCGCCGGTTTGTCGGAAGCAAAGGTACCGCTGATAAAGTCTTCGGTAAGGCCAACGCTGCCTACCGAAATAGCCGGTTTACCGGTTAGCTTCTGCGTCCAACCGGCTAAGTTCAGGTCAGACCCTTCAAATTCTGTTTCCCAGAACCGGCGCGTTGAGGCATGGAAAATATCCACACCCGCGTCAATCAACAGGTCGAGCAATTCTTTCAGTTGTTCCGAAGTAGTCGCTAACTTGCCGTCGTAGTCTTGCTGTTTCCATTGCGAAAAGCGAAATACGATTGCAAAGTCCTCGCCGACAGCGGCTCGCACGGCACGTACAATTTCGCAGGCGAATTTGGCGCGGTTCGCGAGCGAACCGCCATAGCTATCGTCACGCTTATTGGTGCCTTCCCATAGAAACTGGTCAATTAAATAACCGTGCGCACCATGAATTTCAACACCGTCAAAACCTGCATCCTTTGCCTGCTTGGCTGAGTCAGCAAAGGCAGCAACCACGTCATCGATATCCTGCTGGGTCATGGTTACCCCGTTTGGTTTGCCGGGTGCGAACAACCCAGACGGGCTATAGGCTGGCGCAGCATTGTCATCTTCAGGCTTACGGACGCCGCCCACGTGCCATAATTGCGGAATAATTTGCCCACCTGCTTGATGCACCGCATCCACGACACGCTTCCAACCAGCCATTGCTGATTCACCAAAAATATGGGGCACATTCGGGAAGCCGCTGGCACCCGGATGATTGATTTCAACGCCCTCGGTGATAATCAGGCCTACTTCGCCTTCGGCACGACGCTGGTAATAGCGCACAACTGCGTCATTAGGTACGTTGCCGGGAGAAAAGCTGCGCGTCATCGGTGCCATAACAACGCGATTACGCAGGTTCAGTGATTTACATGAAAATGGTTGAAGTAACGGGGATAAATCGGTCGACATGATAACTCCTTGAATCAGTCTGGTGATGGCATTACGGAATAACCCAGCAAAACGATCGTTGTTAGGCGTTATTCAGCATCTCATCGGGAAGGGGTTCTTCAATGCAGGCACATAACGTTGCAACGAGTTTGCGCTCGGTATCTGAGATATGTTGGTCTGCTGTGACAGTTTCAACCCATTTCTCCACCAGCGGCTGCTTTGCGCGTGGTGACCAGCTTTTACACGTATTGAGCGCCTGTTCAAGTTGACGAAAGTCGATGGCTTCTTTGCGTTCAGCGCGCTTCAGCGCAACGACGGTTGCGGCAAAGGCTTCCGCATTATCAAGCTTCACTCGGAATCGTTTGTCTTTGGTCAGCTGGCGGGCCAGTAGCTGGTAAAGGCACCAATGGAATAAGTCGCCACTTTGGTCAAGGCGTTCGAGATCTTGCAGCAGCGCGAGTCGGTCTGAGTCTTTTGCCACGCGTAGTGCAGGGATTGAAAGTTCAACTAATGCTAATTGCTGTGCTGGCGTCAATGCCGTTAAGGTCGGGTGCGTTTCACCGAACAACTGACCCACTACCATGTCACGAATAAACTGTGGTGCCTGTTGCGGCGATCGCGCTCGCTCAAGCAATAATGCTGGCAACGCTAACATTGCTAAGCGATTCAGTGCGGATGGTTGCGACTCGCTGGCTTGCTGTTCAGTTTCTGACTGAGCCATGGCCTGCTTGGGTTGCGGGTAGCGACCATTCCAACTGGGTTGAATGCGTTTAATACGTTTGTCCAGCGGTGGGTGTGTGGCCATTAAAGTTAGCCAAGAGCTGAGCGCTTGGCCAAAGAATAGGTGGGCTGTTTCATCTGCATTGGCATGGGCAATGCGGCTGCCGTGTTCACGCGCCCCAATTTGTTGCAGCGCGCCGGATAATGCTTCTGGGTTACGAGTAAATTGCACGGCTGCGGCGTCAGCTAAATATTCACGCTGCCGACTTACCGCCGACTTAATTAAATTGCCAAAAAACACACCGATGTAGCCGATGATGAATAAGGCTAAGCCAACGAGTGGTAACGCATTGCCATTACCACGTCGGCGGGCACTGCTAAAACGCGCTGAATGGATAAATATTCGGCCCACATGTGCAATTAAAAGAATACCTGCAAGCGCGGCAATTAAGCGAATATTAAGGCGCATGTCGCCATTCAATATGTGACTGAACTCGTGTGCGACAACTGCTTGCAGTTGCTCACGCGAAAAAGTTTCGACCGCACCGCGGGTTAAGCCAATCACAGCATCTTTGGTCTCATAACCTGCGGCAAAGGCATTGATGTTACTTTCATTGGGAAGCAAATAAACCGCCGGAACCGGCATGTTTGCAGCAATTGCCATTTCTTCGACAACGTTAAGAATACGTCGCTCGAGTGAGTCGGTGGTATCCGGTGAGATGCGTTGCCCACCCAAGCTTTCAGCAACCACGTGGCCACCGGGCTTAAGGCTGAGCCACTTGAATAGCATGGCCAGTAAAATGCCACCGCCAACTAACAGCACCACCCAAGCGATGGGTTCCCAACTGAAGTGGTACTCCCCGTTTTGTTGCACTGCAACACCACCGAAAATAGCAGCGGTGACGAGAGCAACGAAACCGATAATCAACGTAAAGGCAATCAGAAACAGCACAATCAGCAGGCCGGTGTTGCGCTTGGCCTGCTGTTGGTGTTCAAAAAAGTTAACCATGCTAAGCCACTCGCTTTAAAAATTGACTTTCGGTGCGGCCTGAATCTCGGCGCTGTCCGCAAATTCAAGCAAGTTAGCGTCTTTGCTATGCCCAAAGAAGCTTGCAAAAACCACTGGCGGGAATGACTGGCGATAGGTGTTGTAGGTCATCACCGCATCGTTAAATGCCTGTCGTGAGAATGCCACGCGGTTTTCGGTACTGGTTAACTCTTCACTAACCTGCATCATGTTTTGGTTGGCTTTTAAATCTGGGTAGGCTTCCATCACCACGTTCAGGCGGCCAAGCGCGCCGCTCAAGGCTGACTCTGCGCCACCGAGCTGTTGCATGGCACCCGCATTGGTTGGATCTTTTGCCGCATCAGGTAATGCTGCGGCAGCTTGATTCCGCGCCGAAATAACTGCTTCAAGTGTTTCACGTTCGTGCGTCAAGTAAGCTTTTGCTGTTTCAACCAAGTTAGGGATCAGGTCATAACGACGCTTCAGTTGCACTTCAATTTGCGCAAAGGCGTTTTCGAATTGATTTTTAAAGCGTACCAGCTTGTTGTAGATGCCAATTAGGTAAACCAGCAACACTACTACTGCAATGATAATAATCCAGCCTGTAGTCATCCCGTTTCTCCGCTCTAGTTATTTGTCTATGCAACATGCTATGCTTTGCCGTTATTAGCAAGCCAATCAATGTAATTATTCATGACAACACCAATCGCTAACGGCAACTTGTTTATTTTGGCTGCTCCAAGTGGGGCAGGTAAATCCAGTTTAATTCGTGCGTTGCTGGAACGCCATAGCCATGACAGCATGCAAGTGTCTGTGTCGTGCACAACCCGTGCGCCACGCCCTGGTGAAGTTAATGGTGAGCACTATCACTTTCTTACCGAAAACCAATTCAAAGATAAAATAGCTAATAATGAATTTTATGAATGGGCGCACGTGTTCGGTAATTACTATGGTACCTCGCGTACTTACATTGAACGCACGCTAGCGCAAGGCATTGACGTTTTTCTGGATATCGATTGGCAGGGGGCACGTCAGGTTCGCGAAGCGCATCCAAGTGTCCAATCAATTTTTATTATTCCGCCAAGCCTCGAAATTCTTGAACAACGCCTGCGCAGCCGTGGGCAAGACAGCGACGAAGTTATTCGCTCGCGTATGGCAAAAGCGCAAGCAGAAATGTCGCATTATCATGAATTTGAATACCTGTTGGTCAACGACAAATTTGAGCAAACTCTGGCGCAACTCGAGCATATTGTATTTGCGCAGCGGCTTAAGTTAGGATTACAACAAGTGCGGCATGCTGCTAAACTCAAAGATCTCTTGGCGAATGACGGGTAAATCCGTATAATTCCTGACCCGTTTTGCACATAGTTGGAGTAAACATGGCTCGCGTAACTGTAGAAGATGCTGTTGACCGTATTGGCAACCGATTTGATTTAGTGCTGGTATCAGCACGTCGTGCCCGCCAATTGGCAACCCAAGGCAAAGAAGCTTTGGTACCTTGGAAGAACAATGAAAAAGCCACAGTTGTCGCCTTGCGCGAAATTGAAGGTGGATTTATTGACGCGAAGCGTTTGGACGCTGAAGAGCGTACTGAAATGGCGCAAAAAGACGCTGAAGAAATGGCAGCCGTTGACGCAATTCGTGGGCTTGAGTAAATCGGGTGTATTTGTTTGAAGGCCTCAGGCAACAGCTAGCTGAGTATTTGCCACCGGAAGAGGTGGAGCGCGCTGCTGCGGCCTTCAAATTAGCCGCCGACGGACACAAGCTACAAAAACGCCATAGTGGCGAACCTTATATTACCCACCCAGTTGCTGTTGCAGGCCTGTTGGCCGACATGCGACTCGATCACGAGACCATCATGGCAGCATTGCTGCATGATGTGATTGAAGATACCCAATATACCCAAGAAGATCTTGCTGAACAGTTTGGCTCCACCGTTGCCGAGTTGGTTGAAGGTGTGTCTAAGTTGGACAAGTTGCAGTTTCATTCGAAAGAAGAGCTGCAAACTGAAAACTATCGCAAAATGATCATGGCGATGGTGCAGGACATACGGGTAATTTTGATCAAGTTAGCAGACCGCACGCACAATATGCGTACTATAGGGCACTTGCGGCCCGAAAAGCGTCGCCGAATAGCCCGCGAAACGCTCGAAATCTATGCACCACTTGCTCATCGTTTGGGTATTCACGATATCAAGAACGAACTTGAGCTGCTGGGCTTTCACGCCTTGCATCCATGGCGTGCGAAACTACTTGAGTCAGAAGTTAAAAAGGCCCGTGGTAACCGACGTGAGTTGGTTGAGCGGGTGCAAAAAGAAATTGAAAAGCGCTTGAAAGACGTTGGCATTAAAGCGCGCGTACTTGGCCGAGAAAAGCACCTCTACAGCATTTATCAGAAAATGCGCGATAAAGAGCTTAAGTTCGAGCAAGTGATGGATATTTACGCGTTCCGGGTGATAGTTGATGAACTTGATACCTGCTATCGCGTTCTTGGTGCGTTACACAACCTATATAAACCCATTGAAACGCGCTTTAAAGATTATATAGCGATTCCAAAGTCGAATGGCTATCAGTCGCTGCACACGTCGTTAAAAGGCCCACACGGTATACCCGTTGAAGTTCAAATTCGTACCGAAGAAATGAACTTAATGGCAGATCGTGGCGTTGCAGCGCACTGGCTTTATAAAACCGATGAAAGCACCGGTACGACCGCACAGGTTCGCGCGCGGCGCTGGATGCAGAGTTTGCTTGAGTTGCAGCAAAGCACCGGCAACACCTTTGAATTCATTGAAAACGTGAAGTCCGAGCTATTCCCTGAAGAAATTTATGTGTTTACGCCTGAAGGGCGCATTATTGAGTTACCGCAAGGGGCAACGCCTGTTGATTTCGCCTATGCCGTGCATACCGATATTGGTAACACCTGCATTGGCGCGCGTGTTAATCACAAGGTGTATTCGCTATCGAAGCCTTTAGAAACAGGGCAAACAGTTGAAATCAAAACGGCGCCAGGTTCCCGGCCAAATATTGCATGGTTGAACTTTGCGGTTACCGGCAAAGCGCGGGCGAAAATTCGCCAGTATCTGAAAGGCCAAGAGTCACGCGAAGCCGAACATTTAGGCGAACGATTGTTGCGTGCAGCTTTGGGCCCTGTGAACTATGATGAAATTCCTGCAGCAGACTTCAAGCGTGTACTAAAAGAAGTGAAACTAGACGACGTGCCGGCATTGCTGCGTGAAATTGGCTTGGGCAACATGATGTCGATAGCCATCGCAAAACGGTTACTTGGCGAACTGGCCCAACTCAAAGATGAACAAGCTGCTTCGATGGCGAAATCCACGTTAGCCATTCGCGGTGCAGAAGGTTTGCTGGTTAGCTTTGCAAAATGTTGCCGACCAATTCCTGGTGACGATATTATTGCCCATGTAAGCCCCGGCAAGGGCTTGGTTGTGCACCGCCGTGAATGTAAAAATGTGCGCGGCTATGAAGAAGAGCCCGGCCGTTATTTCCCCGTGCAGTGGGAAACCAACATGGACGCTGAATTTACAACTGAAGTGCGGGTGGAAATTGTGAACCACCAAGGCGCTTTAGCCAAACTTACCGCATCGATATCAAGTACTGGCTGCAATATTCATGGCCTAAAAACTGAAGAGCTCGATGCTAATGTCTACTACATTGATATCGCACTAAGTGTGCGCGATAGAAAACAACTCGCCGATGTTATTCGCCACATTCGAAAAATGCCGAATGTGCAGCGTGTATCGCGACTAAGGAAGTAATCATGTCAAAAGTTATCATCAGCACAGAAAATGCACCCGCAGCTATTGGAACCTATTCACAAGCTGTGAAGATAGGTACAACGGTTTACTTGTCGGGCCAAATTCCATTGGTTCCTGAAACCATGGAATTTGTAAGTGAAGAGTTCCGTGCGCAGGCTGTACAAGTATTTAAAAATTTAACTGCAGTGTGTGAAGCTGCCGGTGGTTGCCTGCAAGATATGATCAAAGTGCAGATTTACTTAACCGACCTCGGCAACTTCCCGATTGTGAACGAAGTGATGGCGGAGTTTTTTGAGATGCCATACCCTGCGCGCGCCGCAATTGGCGTAAAAGCCTTGCCAAAGGGCGCGCAAATTGAAATTGACGGTGTTATGGAAATACCGAGCACCAACTAAGCGACCGCTTCGCTGGTGCGGGCCTCGAGAGGCTTGCGCCAGACGATCATTGCAATTGCAACGCCAGCCAGAATAAAACAATAGCCTGTGTGAACACTCACTTCTAACGGCGAGAGTCCGAAGCTGGCGCCCATCAGTAGCGCCTGAGCCCCGTAGGGCAAAGCACCTTGTACAACGCATGCAAATATATCCAGCAGGCTGGCACTTTGGCGTGGCGCTAGATTTCCTTCTTCGGCTAAGCGTTTGCTGACTTCCCCGGAAAGTAAAATGGTCACCGTGTTGTTGGCTACAGCGAAGTTGGTAAGGCCGGTTAAAGCCGCGATACCAAACGCAGCCCGCTGCTGTTTATGCTTGAATAAACGGCCAGTGACTGCGCTGACGGTATTGGCTAAGAATTTTAAACCGCCTTGCTGACGGATAAGTGCTGACAGCCCGCCGATAAGCAACGACAGCAGGAAAATTTCTTGCATGCTGGTGAAGCCTTCGTATACGTCTTTGCTAAATGCCACCCATTCGTAGCCAACCGTGAACATACCAAACGCTGCCGCTAGAATAATACCCAGTGTCAGCACAGCAAATACGTTTAGCCCCATCACGGCGAGCACAATGATGAAGAAATACGGAAGACTCAACCACAAATTCGCTTCAGGAATTTTAGGGGGTACAGCGCCGGTGTCGTAGGTGAGTAACCAAATAATCGTGATGGCGGCAGCGGGCAATGAAATTTTAAGGTTGGCTTTAAATTTGTCACTCATCTCACAGCCTTGCGTGCGTGTTGCCGCAATGGTGGTGTCGGAAATGAAAGACAAGTTATCGCCGAACATGGCACCACTGACTAATACCCCAGCGAGTAGGGCTAAGTCGATTTCTGCAGCTTCACCCAAGCCAAGCGCTACGGGTGCGAGCGCGGCCAGTGTGCCCATTGATGTGCCCATAGCGGTTGAGACCACGGCAGCTATAATGAATAAGCCAGGCAATAAGAATTGCGGCGGAATGATATTTAGCCCTAATGCCACCATCGCGTCGACACCACCGGTAGCTGCTGCAACTGTGGAAAAAGCGCCGGCTAGCAGATAAATCATGCACATGGTGACAATGTTGCGTTCACCAACGCCAGCGACAAAGGTGTCGATACGTTGTTCGAAAGCCTGTTTACTCAACAACACGCCCAATATAATGGCCGGCAGAATAGCCACAGGGCTCGCGAGTTGATAAAACGCATAGTCGACACCCGCTTGTTGGAAATAGATCCCGGTGCCAAGAAACAGCGTAAGAAATAAACCAAGAGGCAAAAGGGCCTTGGCACTGGCTGGCTGTGTCATAAAATTCCTTGCAATGGTTATGTTATATTTAGACGTCCAGAAGTTTATATGTCTTATCTTGACGTTGCAAGCACCGCGTAGAACGCTTACCTTTATTCAAGTTGTACACAGAACACCAAAGGATGTCTATGAGCCCGGATGAACTTCATTTACAGTTGCGTAATCTTCGCAAAGACGATTACCCCCAGTTAAAAGCATTAATGGATAAAGTTTATCCAGACATTGGTGGCGCTTGGGGCGAACACACCATTTTAAAATTAATCAATGAGTTCCCAGAAGGACAAATCTGCCTGGAAGATAATGGGCAATTGGTGGGTGTTGCATTAACTGTAAAAGTTAAATATGCACGCTTCAGTAACCCGCATACCTATGATGATTTGATGGATGCGCGGGAAAATATCCTTAATGATCGCAAAGGCGATGCTATTTACGGTTTGGATGTACTGATTCATCCAGACTATCGCGGTTATCGCCTTGGTCGGCGCCTCTACGATGCGCGTAAAGAGTTGTGCCGACAATCAAATCTGAAAGCCATTCTGGCTGGCGGTCGAATTGTTAATTTCCATAAATATGCCGATGAAATGACTCCAGGCCAGTACATTGAAGCTGTACACCGCCGGGAAATTTATGACCCGATTTTAACCTTCCAACTCGCAAACGATTTCACCGTGAAGCGTTTGCTGGGTAAATACTTACCGGAAGATAAACGGTCTGTCGGTTTTGCTACCTTGTTGGAGTGGAATAACTTCTTATATGAGCCATCGGATAACATCCTTGGCTCTCGTATCCGCAATGTTCGTGTGGGTGCGCTGCAGTGGCAAATGCGTGAAATTGACTCGGTTGAAGAAATGCTGCGCCAAGTGGAATATTTCGTTGATGCCATATCAAGTTACCAAAGTGATTTTGCGGTATTCCCTGAGTTCTTTAATGCGCCGTTAATGGGTTTAACTGATCAGAGCCAGCAAAAGGATGCAATTCGCTTCTTGGCGGGATTCACCGAACGTTTTAAACGTGAAATGTCGCAAATGGCGGTGAGCTACAACGTCAATATTATTACTGGGTCGATGCCGATTAATGAAGACGATGTGATTTATAACGCTTCGTATTTGTGCCGTCGTGACGGCACCATTGAAGAGCAACGAAAAATCCATGTTACGCCCCATGAAAAACGCGATTGGGTCATAGAAGGTGGCGATCATGTGCAGGTATTTGATACCGATGCTGGCAAAATTGGCATCCTGATCTGTTACGACGTGGAATTTCCTGAACTGGGTCGTCTGATGGCCGATGAGGGCTTAGAAATTTTGTTTGTGCCGTTTTGGACCGATACCCGCAATGCTTATTTGCGTGTTCGCCATTGTGCACAAGCGCGTGCCGTAGAAAACGAATGTTACGTGGTCACTTGTGGCAGTGTGGGGAATTTGCCGCAGGTTGAAAGTTTAGACGTGCAATATGCCCAGTCGGCCGTGTTCTCACCGTCTGACTTTGCGTTTCCGTACGATGCTATTTTGGCGGAAACCACAGCCAACACGGAGCAACTTATATTCTCTGATCTCAATTTAGATGAATTGCGTTACTTACATCATGAAGGCTCGGTGACGAACCTGAAGGATCGTCGCACCGATATTTATGAAGTGACACGAAAGTGGTAGAACAATAAAAAACAAGAATACATAACAAGAATACAGAACAACAAGGAACCATTATGCCGGTAAAACTCTTAAAACCGACGGAAGACGCTTACGAGTACCCGTTACTCATTAAGCAATTGTTGTTATCTAGCCAACGTTACGGCGGTGACAATGAAATTGTAGGTGGTAACAACGGTCAGCGTTTTAGCTATCGTGAATTTAACGAGCGCGTGTGCCGTCTTGCTAATGTGTTGACAGAAGCGGGTGTGAAAGCCGGCGATGTGGTTGCTGTTCTTGACTGGGATACCCCACGCTACCTGGAATGTTTCTTCGCGATTCCCATGATTGGCGCGGTTCTGCACACGGTGAACGTGCGCTTAGCCCCAGAACAGATTGTGTACACCATGAATCATGCCGAAGACAAACTGGTGCTGGCGCACGACGACTTCTTGCCGTTGTTGGCCAAAGTGAAGCATGAACTCATGACGGTTGAGAAATTCATTCAATTAAGTGATTCAGATACCCCCAGCGAAGCACCGCTTAAAACTGTGGGTGAATATGAAGAGTTATTGCGTAAAGCGCTGCCCGATTTCGATTTCCCTGATTTTGATGAGAACGCTATCGCAACAACGTTCTACACCACAGGCACCACGGGTAATCCAAAAGGGGTTTATTTCTCCCATCGTCAATTGGTGTTGCACACCATGGCCTTGGCTGCAACGACCTCAATGAATGACAACATGCAATTGATGCAATCGTCCAGCGTGTATATGCCAATAACACCGATGTTTCACGTGCATGCATGGGGCGTGCCTTATGTAGCGACCATGATGGGATTAAAGCAGGTTTATCCGGGGCGTTACGAGCCCGCAACCCTGTTGAAACTGTTCATGACCGAAAAGGTTACGTTCTCGCATTGTGTGCCAACCATTTTGCAAATGGTATTAAGCAGTGAAAAAGCCAAGGCCATCGATTTCAGTGGCTGGCAGGTGTTGATTGGCGGTAGTGCATTAACGGCTGGTTTGGCAAGTGCAGCGCTAGAGCGCGGCATTGAAATTTACACCGGTTACGGTATGTCAGAAACCTGCCCATTGTTGAGCACGACCTGGATGCCACTCCATGCATCTGAGTTCAGCCATGATGAGCAAGTTGCTGAACGTATTAAAACTGGCCGACCGGTACCTTTTGTGAATATGCGTATTATTGACAGCAACGGCCGCTTTTTACCGCACGATGGCGAAGCCATGGGTGAGGTTGTGGTGCGTACGCCGTGGCTGACGCAAGGTTACTTGAAAGAACCGGAAAAAAGTAAAGAGCTGTGGGCCAATGGTTGGATGCACACCGGCGATGTTGGAACCATTGATAGCAGTTACACGCTACAGATCCGTGACCGCATTAAAGATGTGATTAAAACCGGCGGTGAGTGGGTGTCATCACTCGACATCGAAAATTTAATCAGTAAGCATCCGGATATTGAATTAGCGGCTGTTATTGGTTTGCCCGACGACGAATGGGGCGAGCGTCCACACGCTTTAGTAACCGTTCGTGCTGGCGCTCAAGTTGATCATCAAGCAGTGGTGGCGCACATGCAGCAATATGTTGATGAAGGGTTGATTGAGAAGTGGGCTATTCCAGACACGGTCAAAGTCGTGGACGAAATTCCACGTACCAGTGTCGGGAAAATTGATAAGAAAGTGATTCGAGAAATGCTTAAGAAAAACGCCCAATAAAGGGCGTTTTTTCTTCGTGTCTTAACACGTGTGTTGCTTAATTCGTGTTGGCGTAGTCAAACACCCAGTTCACATAAAGCTCGGTACCTACCTTAAGTGCATCTTCGTCAGCATAGAAGTAAGGCGAATGGTTACTTGGTGCTTCAGCGGGGTTTTGGCCTTCCGGTGTGATTCCCAAAAACACGAAGAGACCAGGCACTTCAAGGGCAAAAAATGAAAAGTCCTCTGCGCCCGTGACCAAGGCATTCACCTTCACGTTATCCGCACCAGCAACGCGCTGCATGGTGGGGAGCATTTGACGCGTTAGCTCTGGGTTATTAATAGTGACTGGGTAGCCTTCATCAATGTGTACGTGCGCTTCAGCACCGCTCGCTTTCGCGGTCATTTCTGCGGTGGTTTTCAGATTTTCAAAAATCTGTGCACGATTGCCCATATCAAAATTACGAATGGTACCTTCCAGGTATACCTCATCCGGAATGATGTTGTTGCGTACGCCGCCTTCCACAATTCCGAAGCTCACCACTGCAGGTGCTTTGGTGATATCCACTTGGCGTGAAATGATACTTTGCGTGTTACTGATAATCTGACCCGCAGCGACAATTGGGTCAACTCCACCCCAAGGGCGTGAACCATGTGTTTGGCGGCCTTTTACATTAATCTCGAAGCGATCAGAAGAGGCCATTAATGGGCCTTCGCGATAACCAATTTCACCGGTGTTACCGGCTGACCACACGTGAATGCCAAACACGGCTTCAGGAGCATACTGCTTGAACAAACCTTCTTTCAACATCAGCTCTGCACCACCTTCTTCATCGGCGGGCGCGCCTTCCTCTGCGGGCTGAAAGATAAACACAACATTTCCAGCAAGCTGGTCACGCATGGCTGTTAGTTTTTCTGCGGCACCCATCAGCATGGCAACGTGTAAATCATGCCCACATGCGTGCATAACCCCAACTTCTTTGCCGCGGTATTCAGACACTGCTTTTGATGCGAACGGTACATCGGTGAGTTCAACAACCGGCAAGGCGTCCATGTCAGCGCGTAACGCGATGGTTGGGCCGGGCTTGCCGCCCTTGAGCAGACCGACAACACCGGTATGGGCCACACCAGTTTGAACTTCCAGGCCCAGCTCTTCTAAATGCGCTGTGATTACTTTTGCGGTGCGGAATTCGCGATTACTTAATTCTGGATGTTGGTGCAAATCGCGACGCCACTCGATGATTTTTTGTTCAAGTTGCGCATCAATTTTGACGGTATCCTGTGCCTGGGCGGCACCAAAAAGTGAGCTGGCTGCGGCGACTAGGGCCAAGCTAATTGCTGTACGTTTCATGAGTTGATCCCTTTGGGTTTCGAACGATGTGTGTCAATGAGTATGCCGCTTTTTCCACCACAATGCCAAGCTACACCTTGGTCGAATATCGCGCAGGTAAGTTAAAGCATCGAAATGCTGGCGGGTAAATCCAGAAAATTTTCGTAAGCGGGCCAAGGTACTTCAATATCGATAAGCGCATTGGCGTAAGTGAACTGTAATTTCCAAGCATGCAAATGCAAATGCTGCGCAGGCTCCCCGCCGTAGCGTTGATCGCCACAAATGGGAACGCCCAAACTCTTTAAGGCCACGCGTAACTGGTGGGTACGCCCAGTAATTGGCTTCAGAACATAATAACGATAACCAGGCTTCAGTGAATAACTCATAAACCGAGTTTGTGCCGGGTTGTCATGGGTATGTAGCAGACGCCAGTTGCCGCGCCGCACGTTCTGCATGTCGCCGCTTACCAAACCTTGCTTTTTCTTCGGCTTGCCGGCACTAATGGCCAGATAATACTTCTGCACAGCGCGCCGAGCGAAAAGCTCACTTAAGGCAGCAGCAGCGGCTTGACTGCGCGCCACGAGCAGCGCACCAGACGTTGGTGTGTCAAGCCGATGTACGGGCCACAGGGGTTCGTTCATTTGCTCGCTTAGCTGATGCACAACACTGCGCTCGTCGTTGTTGGCATGCATAGGCGCACCGGCGGGTTTATCCAGCACATAGAAATCCGGGTGGTGAAACACTATGGTTAACTCACGCATGCCGTTATACTAGCCTTAAGTTTGAGTGAAAAACTGTTGGAAATCATCATGTCGCCGGAGCGCTTCGCACGAATTTCACAATTGTTAGATAAGCGTCAGGCTGATCTTACGTTGTGTTTAGAGAGTGTCCACAAAAATCATAACTTAGCTGCGCTCGTGCGCACCGCGGATGCCGTTGGTATTCATGAAGTACACGCTATTTGGTACGCTCAGGCACTGCGCATTAAGCGCGGTGCGGCCGTTGGTAGCGAAAAATGGGTCAAAGTTCACCATCACGACGGGCTTGATCCTGCCATCGAACAGCTCCGCGCTGAGGGCAAACAAATTCTGGTCACCAACTTGTCGCAACAAGCGTTAGACTTTCGAGCCATTGACTATACCAAGCCAACCGCAATCATTATGGGCCAAGAGCGCCGCGGCGTAACGCCCGAAGCTATTGCTGCCGCAGACCATGAAATTATTATACCTATGGTGGGCATGGCTGAATCACTTAACGTGTCAGTGGCCGCTGCAGTGATTCTGTATGAGGCACAGCGCCAACGCGAAGCGGCTGGTTGCTATCAGCAGTCAACGGTTAGCGCAGCTGAGCGCGAGCGCGTATTGTTTGAAGGCGGGCATCCTATTTTTGCCCGTTTATGCCGGCTCAATGACATTCCGTACCCAAGCTTAGATGAAACCGGTCAAATAGTTGCCGATGAACACTGGTGGCAACGCATTCGGAGTGCAAAACGATGAGCGGCGACGGCCTGCACCGAATACCTATAAGCACACTGAAAGGTGTGGGGCCCAAGCTACAAACCAAGCTGGCGAAGCTGGGGCTGGTGAATGTGCAGGACGTACTCTTACACTTGCCGTTACGTTATGAAGACCGCTCACGTATCTACCCGATTGCAGCCCTGCAACCTGGCACCAGCGCAACGGTCATTGCGGAAGTACTTAAAGCTGAGGTTACCTATGGCCGCCGTCGCATGCTGAAGGTGCGGGTGCGCGATGCAAGCGGTGTGTTGAATTTGGTGTTTTTCCAGTTTTCCGCGGCACAACTCAAGCAGTTTGCACAAGGTACGCGTTTGCAGTTATTCGGCGAGGCGCGTCGCGGTATTAGTGGGCCTGATATGATTCACCCCGAATACAAGATTATTGACGATGAAACACCAAGCCTTGGCGAAGAAGCCCTAACGCCTGTTTACCCAGCTACTGAGGGAGTGCAGCAAGCGACGTTGCGCAAGCTCAGTGAGCAAGCACTCACCTACTTAAATGATCAAGCGTTGCCCGAATTGTTGCCGGAACAATTGCGCCCAGGGGGCTTGAGTTTAGCGCAAGCTATTCGCACCCTGCATCGGCCGCCATTGGACGTGAGCTTGCAACAGTTGAGTGAGGGCACTCACCCTGCGCAAACACGACTTGCTGCAGAAGAATTGCTGGCGCATCAAGTGAGCTTACTTAAGTTACGCGCACTCAAACAGGCGCATAAAGCACGGGCACTGCATATCAATGAAGCGTTGCAGCAGCAATTTTTGGCGCAATTACCCTTTAAACCAACCGCAGCCCAACAACGCGTGGTGCAAGAAATTCAGACCGATCTTGCCATGGATTTGCCAATGATGCGGCTGGTTCAAGGCGATGTGGGCTCAGGCAAAACATTGGTTGCAGCACTGGCTGCGCTAACCGCAATTGGGCAGGGGTTTCAAGTTGCGTTAATGGCACCCACTGAGATACTTGCCGAACAACATGCATTGACGTTTCGGCAATGGCTGCAGCCATTAGGTATTCAGGTCGGTTGGCTGGCCGGCAAGCAGAAGGCCAAGGAGCGCCAAGAAAATTTAGCTGCTGTGGCAGCGGGGCGCGTTCAACTGGTAGTGGGCACCCATGCCTTGTTTCAGGCCGAAGTGACCTACCACAATTTGGCGTTGGTCATTATCGACGAACAGCATCGGTTTGGGGTGCACCAACGGCTGGAACTGCGTCAAAAAGGTGTTGATCAAGGCTACCAACCTCATCAGTTAATTATGACCGCAACCCCTATACCACGTACCTTAGCGATGACGGCCTATGCCGATTTGGCCACCTCAATTATCGATGAGCTGCCGCCAGGCCGAACGCCCGTTAAGACTGTGGCCATTCCAGACACACGTCGCGACCAAGTGATCGATCGTGTTGAACACGTGTGCTCCGATCAAGGCTTGCAAGCGTATTGGGTATGTACGTTGATTGAAGAATCCGAAGCGTTGCAATGCCAAGCGGCGGAAGATACCGCCAGTCAGTTGCAAGAAGCGCTGCCGAATCTGCGTATTGGCTTGGTTCATGGGCGTTTAAAAAGCCAGGAAAAAGAAGCGGTCATGACTGCTTTTAAAGCGCATGAGCTGGATTTGCTGGTCGCGACGACGGTTATCGAAGTGGGCGTCGATGTACCCAATGCAAGCTTGATGATCATTGAAAACCCGGAGCGTTTAGGTTTGGCTCAACTGCATCAATTACGTGGCCGTGTTGGGCGGGGAGCCGCTGCCAGCCATTGCGTACTGCTGTACCATGCACCGTTGTCTAAAACAGCGACGCAGCGTTTGGCAGTGTTGCGTGACAGCAGTGATGGCTTCGTGATTGCCCAGCGTGATCTTGAGCTACGCGGGCCCGGTGAATTGCTCGGCCAAAAGCAAACGGGCTTAACCGAAATGAAAGTTGCCGACCTGGTTAAACACAGCCACTTGGTGGATCAGGTACACGAATTAGCCCACACTATTTGGGCGCGCTATCCACAAACTGCAGATGCTTTGATCTTGCGCTGGTTACCGCGCCGCGACCACTACGCCCAAGCATGATTTCGTAGTACACTAGCGCGAGATGTTCAAAAAGGTTTAAACATGAAAGATTCCAATCAAGACACAATCGATTTTGGTTACAAGCAGGTAGCGAAAACTGAAAAGCAAAATCTGGTTGCTAACGTATTCAATTCGGTAGCGCAGAAATATGACGTGATGAACGACTTGATGTCGTTTGGAATTCACCGTTTATGGAAACGCTACACCATTGATTGCAGTGGTGTTCGTAGCGGTATGAAAGTGCTCGATATCGCCGGCGGAACGGGTGATTTAACCGCACAGTTTTCACGCCGCGTGGGGCCAACGGGTGAAGTTGTCTTGGCGGATATTAATGATGCCATGCTTGAAGTTGGGCGCGATAAGCTACGTAATCGCGGTATTGTTGGCAATGTGCGCTATGTGCAAGCGAACGCCGAAGAGTTGCCGTTTGCAGATGATAGTTTTGACATCATCACCATCGCTTTTGGTTTGCGTAATGTCACAGATAAGCAAAAAGCATTGGAATCCATGTTTCGTGTATTGAAGCCTGGTGGTCGCTTGTTGGTATTAGAGTTTTCGAAACCCATTCAACCGATGCTTAATCAAGCTTACGATTTCTACTCATTTAATATTTTGCCCAAAATGGGACAACTGGTTGCTGGCGATGCAGAGAGCTACCAGTATTTAGCTGAATCCATTCGTATGCACCCTGATCAAGCAACGCTAAAAGGCATGATGGAGCACGCCGGTTATGAGCAGGTAACCTTTGACAACTTGACCGGTGGCATTGTTGCTTTGCACCGTGGGTTTAAATTCTGATGTTGTGGACTGTACTGCCGACCGGCGCTGCTGAAGCCCTTGCCAACCATTTGTTAAGCCTTGACGAACAGTCGTCGGAGCGCTTTAAAAAAGTTGCCCATAAGCGCGTTCGAGTGACTTTAACTGAGCTTGGCAAACCGTTTACCGTGCATGCATTGGACGATAGTCTGCGGTTTAGCTGGGTCGATAATGAGCCGGTAGACTGCCATATTATGACCCGCATTGCGGTGCTGCCAGAATTACGCGATACCGCGAATATTACCCGCTTGATCAAAGCCGATGCGTTAGATATTGACGGTGACCCGTTGCTGGCGCAGCAGTTTAGTCGGTTGTTTGTTGAACTTGATATTGACTGGCAGGAGCAGCTTGCCCAGCGCTTGGGCGACGTGCCAGCACATTTTTTGAGCCAGGCCTTTGCGCGCAGTCGCAGTTGGCTTGAGCAAGCACTTGATGATCAAAAGCATTGGGTGCGTGATGTTTTAATTGAAGAAAAGCAATTGCTTGTTAGTTCGACTGAATTTGATGTATTTAAACAGCAATTGCAGCAACTGCGCGCAACAGTTGACCGTCTAGAACGTGAAATTGGCAAAAGGAAATCGAAGTGAGCCAGCGCATCCAGCGAGCCTATCAAATCACGAAAACTTTCTTAAGCTACGGTTTGGATGAGATTATCCCTGCCCGCTGGTTACCTTGGAGCATACGGGTTGGGCGTTATGCACTGTTCTGGATGCCAAACAGGCATAAGCAAAAATCAGCGGGTGCACGCTTACGGTTAGCATTTGAGTCACTTGGGCCGGTATGGGTGAAGTTTGGTCAAATGCTGTCAACGCGGCGCGATTTATTGCCGCCCGATATTGCGAACGAGCTGGCTAAATTACAAGATAAAGTTAAAGCATTTCCCGGCGAGCAAGCCCAGCAACTCATTGAAAAAGCGCTGGATCTGAAATCGATTGACGATGCGTTTGATGACTTTTCCTTACATCCATTAGCCTCAGCGTCTATTGCTCAAGTACACACTGCGCGTTTGAAGCGCGGTGACGATGCTGGCGCGGATGTTGTGATTAAGGTTATCCGACCGGACATTCGCAGCTCCATTGACGCCGACCTGCGACTGATGGAAACCCTTGCTGGCGTGTTAGCACGCCATCTACAAGACGGCCGCCGCCTTAAGCCGAAAGAGGTCGTCAAAGAATACCGAAAGACACTCATTGATGAGCTCGATTTGCTGCGTGAAGCAGGTAACGCCATTCAATTAAAACGCAATTTTGATGATTCACCGCTGCTTTATATCCCAACGGTGTACAGCGACTATAGCCGTCATAATGTGATGGTGATGGAACGCATTGATGGCATTCCAGTAAGCGACGTGGACACGTTAATGGCCATGGGCGTGAATATGAAAATACTGGCAGAGCGCGGCGTAGAAGTGTTCTTCACGCAAGTGTTTCGAGATAGTTTTTTTCACGCTGACATGCACCCAGGCAATATTTTTGTGTCGCGTGAGAATCCAGATAACCCAAGCTACTTGGGCATCGATTTCGGCATTGTAGGCACGCTTAACCGTGATGATAAACGCTATTTAGCTGAAAACTTTCTGGCATTTTTCAATCGCGATTATCGCAAAGTAGCTGAACTGCATGTGGATTCAGGTTGGGTGCCTGCGCACATTAACGTTGAAGACTTTGAGTCGGCCATTCGCACTGTGTGTGAACCGATATTTAATAAGCCGTTGGCAGATATTTCATTTGGCCACGTGCTGGTTAACTTGTTTAATACGGCGCGGCGCTTTGAAATGGAAGTGCAACCACAGTTGGTTCTTTTGCAAAAAACTTTGCTGTATGTAGAAGGTTTGGGCCGTACGTTGTATCCGCAGTTGGACTTATGGAAAACTGCAAAACCATTTTTAGAAAAATGGATGCATGAGCAGCTTGGCTGGCGTGCTGTAGTGCGCTCGGTAAAAGAAAATGCACCGTTTTGGGCAGAAAAGCTGCCTGAAATGCCAACCTTGCTTTATGATTATTTAAAACATCAGCAGCCACAGGCGCAAGCTCATCAGCAGCTATTGGCTGAGCTCCGTCAGGCACAAAAGTTGCAAACGCGGCAAACCTGGTGGGCCACTATTACTGGCGGCTTAATTATTAGTACAACATTATTATTTGTGGCAAACCAACCGGACTGGTTGGTAGCGTTAGCGGCAGCAACAACAGCACTAAGCGGCGTTGCGGCCTGGCGACGCACTAACTAAAACCAAACGAGGCAAATTATGGGTGGCGTAAGTCTTTGGCAATTATTAATTATTTTGGTGATTATTGTGTTGTTGTTTGGCACCAAACGATTACGCAATATCGGCTCTGATTTAGGCTCTGCGGTAAAAGGCTTCAAAAAGTCGGTAACCGATGAAGATGCCGAAAAGAAAGAGCTGGATCAAAAGAAAGAACAAGCATCTGATCAAACAAAAGATAAATAAGCACTATGTTTGATATTGGTTTTTGGGAACTCATCGTGATCGCCGTTATGGGCTTGATCGTGCTGGGGCCTGAGCGGCTGCCAGGGGCGCTACGCGCGCTGCAACGCACCGTGCACAACGTGCGCCAATTTTCGAGTAATGTGCAAAATGAATTAAAACACGAGTTGCGTGTTAAAGAGTTGCATGAGCACCTGCAAAAGGCAGAACAACTTGATATGGATAAGTTGCCGCCGGAATTGCAACGCTCGGTAGCAGAATTAAAAGCTGCTGCACAACAAGTTCAGCGGCCTTACGCATCAAAACCTGAAAAAAACGACAAAGACAGCCATGAGTAGTCAGTCGCCGTTGCTTGATCACTTACTTGAACTGCGCAATCGATTACTTCGCAGTATTATCGCGGTGGGTATTGTGTTCGCGGTAGCGGCAACTTTTGCCGATGACCTTTATCATTGGTTAGCAGCGCCAATGTTAGCAAGCCTGCCGCTTGGTTCAAGTATGATTGCGACAGATGTCGCTACGCCGTTCTTCACTCCCTTTAAATTAGCCTTTGTGGTGTCAATTGCCATTGCCGTACCCTATTTGCTGTGGCAGTTATGGGCGTTTATTGCTCCAGGGCTATACCGCAAAGAGAAGCGCTTGGTCGTGCCGTTACTGGCAAGCAGTACCTTGTTGTTTTACGCTGGCGTTGCGTTCGCCTATTTTGTGGTGTTGCCTTTAGCGCTCAAATTTTTGGCCGGAGCAGCTCCAGAAGGTGTTACTGTTGCAACAGACATTTCCCGTTATTTAGACTTTGTACTCACCATATTCATGGCATTTGGCATTGCATTTGAAACGCCAATCGCCATAATTTTACTCTGCTGGAGTGGTGCAACCAGCGTTTCATCATTACGCCGTAAGCGTCCCTATATTATCGTTGGTGCTTTCGTCGTGGGAATGTTGTTAACGCCACCCGATGTGATTTCACAGACCCTGTTGGCGATACCGATGTGGCTGCTTTTTGAACTTGGCTTGCTTATTGCGGGTCTATATCGATCGAAACCGAAACCAGAACAAAACCAGGATTAATGTATGACGAAGCAGTTAATTATTACTTCAGTAGTTGCACTTGGCGTGTTGCTGAGTGCCAATTCTCCAGCGCAGGCGCAGTCTTTAGATGAGCGCTTAGCCGCGTGTAAGCGCATTGAAAACGCCCTTCAGCGTTTAGTTTGTTTTGATGAAGTCGCGGCAAATGTACAAAGCAGCTCAGTGGCTTCAAGCCCTGTAGCTGGAACACCAGCCTCGGAGCGTGCGCAGAACATGGCAGGCAAGAAAGACCTTTCAGCCAATTCAAAGCGTGATAATTTTGGTTTTGAACACATTCCAGACGAAGAAGCTGAAAAGCAAAAAGCCGATCGACTTGCCATAAAAATCGCTAATTATTTCGTGGACGGAGTTGGCGTATTGACGATTGAAACCACCGATGGTCAGGTATGGGAACAGATAAGTGCGGAACGCTTTAATATTGATGAAAGCGCAGACTACTACTTAGAGCGTGGGCTGTTTGGGAGTTACTTTTTCCTTGGCCGTACCGACGGAAATCGCCGTACACGCGTGAAGCGTATTAAATAGCGCGCGGCTAAACACTGGCGATGAACTGGTTTGACTGCGGCGTAAACTTAACCAATGGAAAATTACTGC
This sequence comes from Pseudidiomarina sp., assembly GCF_048267825.1. Classification (NCBI taxonomy): domain Bacteria; kingdom Pseudomonadati; phylum Pseudomonadota; class Gammaproteobacteria; order Alteromonadales; family Idiomarinaceae; genus Pseudidiomarina; species Pseudidiomarina sp. The sequence continues at coordinate 104,179 of NZ_JBLWWR010000004.1, read as the reverse complement.
GTGATGTCGAGGGCGTGTTACAGCGTGCTCAGCAGGCGCAGGTGAATAAACTATTAGTAATTGGCACCAATCTATCAGAAAGCGTTGCTGCAATCGCATTGTGTGAACGCTTTCCTGAGCAGTTGGTCGCTACTGTCGGCGTGCACCCCCATGATGCAGCTGAGGCCCCCGCAGACGTTATGAATCAGTTAACGCAGTTAGCCAGTCACCCGAGTGTTGTTGCCATTGGTGAGTGCGGTCTTGATTTCAATCGTAATTATTCACCGAAGCCGGTTCAACTTGAAGTTTTCGAAAAACAGTTACAGGTAGCCGCAGAGCTAAAACTTCCCGTGTATTTGCATGAACGTGATGCACATGAGCAGCAGTGCGAATTACTCGAGCGCTATAAGCAAGATATACCGCGAATGGTGGCGCATTGTTTCACGGGCGGCAAAAAAGAGCTTGCACGTTACCTCGAACTTGGTTGTTATATAGGCATTACAGGTTGGCTGTGTGATGAACGCCGAGGGCAGGAATTGCAAAATGCGGTTGTCGACATTCCAGCAGATCGTCTGCTTTTGGAAACTGACGCCCCATTTTTGTTACCCCGCAATATCCGCCCGCGTCCATCGTATAATGAACCGTGTTACTTACCGAAAATTGGTGAGTTTTTGGCGCAGCTTAGACATCAGGAAGTCAGTGAAATTGCTGCCCTAACATGGCAAAACAGCCTTACTTTTTTTAAAAAATAGGGACGCTATGACAATCAAAACTATCCATCGGTGGCTGTTGCTTCTGGTGGTGCTGTGTTTTGGGGATGCGCTTAGTGTGGTTCAAGCAGAACCACTTAAACCGACTATCTATTATCAGCAAGAAAGCGAAAGCACTTCGCTTCAGCAACTGATAGGTTCACCCCTGCAGCAATGGCAAAAAGTGCCGAAGAATGAAGCAGTTTCATTTGGTTACACACCAGAGGTTTATTGGTTCCGGGTTCAGGTCGGTGCTAATGCTGCGGATCGCATCCTGTACTTAGGCTACCCATTGCTGGACAGTATCGATGCCTATTTCGTGCAAAATGGCGAGATTATCCGGCACTACAATATGGGCGATCAGCAACCATTCAGTGCACGCCCGGTGCCCAATAAGAACTTCGTTGTTCCGGTACCGACCCATGCGGAACACGAAGTTTATATTCGAGTGAGAACCGAGAGTTCACTGCGCTTTCCATTAGAAGTATGGGAGCCGTTGGAATTTATGGAGGCAAATCAGTATCAGGTAGCTGCTACTGGGCTCTATTTCGGCTTACTACTGTGCATGGTTATTTACAATCTTTTCAACTTTCTTGTCACACGCGACATCAGCTTTTTAAATTATTCCGCGTACACGCTTTCAATTGGCTTGTTAATGGCCGGTCTCGATGGTGTCGGTTTTCAGTACCTATGGCCAAATTGGATATGGCTGCAAGACCGCATTGTAACCATGATTGGCAGCATCATGATCATGTTCGCGACGCTGGTGACAATGGGCGTGCTGCAAACGAAAATTCACAGCTACACCATTCATACGTGGCTACGCCGATCTATGGTTGTATATGGCATAACCTTTGTGCTGAGTATTTTCTTACCCTATGCAATGCTTATTCCATTCGTATTGATGTTAGCTGTGGTTTGTTCCAGCTTTCTACTCGGTAGCGGCATTGTACTTTGGCGGCGCGGCCTTATTTATGGGCGAATATATACCTTGGCGCTTAGTGCGTTACTGGCAGCAATTTGTATCAATGCGCTGGGTTACCTTGGCTTATTTGAGTCCGTATTTGTGCAACGCTATGCCATCATGGCGGCCTCGGCATTTGAAGTGTTATTGCTGTCGTGGGCATTGGCGATTCGTTTCAATGACGGCCGTAAAGAACAGCTCGCTTTAAAAGAACAGATGAATCATCAGCTTGAAGATATGGTTTCGCAACGCACTGAAGAGCTTGAGAAGGTGATGATTCGGCTTCAGAAAGCCAATCAAGAACTGGAACAGCGTAGTAACGAAGATGGTTTAACGGGTTTGTACAACAGACGATTCTTGAACCAAGAGTTTAAACGGGAATTTCGTCGTTGCCGCAGAAACGGTACGAATTTGACGCTGATGATGCTTGATATTGATCATTTCAAGGCGCTCAATGACAGTTACGGTCATTTATTAGGCGATCAGATTCTGATTGACCTGTCCAATTTGTTGAAGCGTAATTTGCGTCGGGCAAGCGACACTTTATACCGTTATGGCGGCGAAGAATTTACCCTGTTACTGCCAGATACTGATGAAGTAGGTGCACGAGATTTGGCAGTTAGCCTTGCCAAGAAGGTTCGGGAGCATGCTTTTGATACCGATCATGGTCCTATGCACATTACCGTGAGTATTGGAGTTGCGGTTGCTAGCCCCGACGTCTATGATCAGCCCACGCAATTATTAGCCACCGCAGATGAGGCCTTGTACCGCGCCAAAGCCGCGGGTCGCGACCAGATTCGGGTTATTGCTGAGCGCGAACGCTCAGTGTCAAGTTCATAGCTTTAGCGAAGGACAATCTATGCAGCATGTCAGCCACTTTCCTTTTCGCCGTATGCGTCGCTTACGGCGCCACGATTTCAGCCGTCGCATGGTGGCTGAGCATCAACTTAGCGCCGCGGACTTAATTTATCCGGTGTTTGTTTTACCCGGTGAGCAAGCGCGCGAAAAAGTTGCCTCCATGCCGGGTGTGGAACGGTTATCCATTGATCTGCTTGTTGCTGAGTGCCAGGAAATTGCGGCTCTTGGTATTCCAGCTGTCGCGCTATTTCCAGTAACGCCAGCTTCAGATAAGTCGCTAACAGCTGAAGCAGCATGGGACGACAACGGGTTAGCACAGCGCGCTGTGCGTGCGATTAAGGCTGCGGTGCCGCAACTGGGCGTCATTACCGATGTGGCGCTGGACCCGTTTACGACCCACGGGCAGGACGGAATCATTGACGATGATGGCTATGTTCAGAATGATATTACAACTGAAGCTTTAGTACGTCAGGCTTTGTCGCATGCGCGTGCTGGTGCCGATGTTGTTGCACCATCAGATATGATGGATGGGCGCATTGGAGCGATTCGTGAAGCACTTGAAGAGCATGGTTTTATTCATGTGCAGATTATGGCCTATTCCGCTAAATATGCATCGGCTTTTTATGGGCCATTTCGCGACGCGGTTGGCTCAGCGGGGAACCTAAAAGGTGGTGATAAAAAAACCTACCAAATGGACCCAGCAAATACAGACGAAGCTCTGCACGAAGTGGCACTTGATATTGAAGAAGGTGCCGATATGGTCATGGTAAAACCGGGTATGCCGTATTTAGATATTGTACGGCGCGTAAAAGATACCTTTAAAGTGCCGACGTTCGCCTATCAGGTAAGCGGTGAATACGCGATGATGCAGGCCGCTATAGCGAATGGATGGTTGAGCGAAGCCGTTATCATGGAGTCATTGTTAGGCTTTAAACGCGCTGGTGCGGACGGCATTTTGACGTATTTTGCTAAATATGCGGCACAACAATTACGCAATAACTAAGCATTGAGAATGTGGTTTAGAAGTTCGGGTGGGTCAGCATATTTATGAGCAGGCCCTCCCGAAGCGCGCCTTCGGCAATTTTTACATGCTGAATGTTTAAATGCTCCACCAATGCGATCAAAATACACAGCCCACCAACAAAGACGGCTTGCCGATCACGTCGAATTCCGAGTTGCCCGAGTTTCTTTACATGCCCCAGTGAAATAGCGCGCCCCAGTACATCGCGCAACCAAGTTTCACTCATTGGCAACTGCTCATAACGCGCATTCATGTCATGCAGTGCACGAAACGTTCCAGAAGCGCCGCTAACGTGTTCCCAGCCTGCCTGCATAAACTGCTCAGTGTGTGGGCGAATAAGCTCCCCTGCGGCCGCTATGGCCTGTTCACAGGCATCTTGGTTGATAGTTTTGGCGACGAAAAAGCGGTTTTGCCACGTTACGCAACCCATATCGAGGCTAACGAGGTGCTGAGGTTGCGTGCCTTTACCGACAATAATTTCGGTGCTTGCGCCGCCGATATCTAGCACCAAAACAGCCTTATCGCTATTAATCAGGTGTTGGGTTGCACCCTGATAAATGAGTTCAGCCTCACATTCGCCGCTGATGATATCAATTGAATGCCCGAGAGCCTGCTCGAAGCGGGGTAATATTTGTGCGCGATTGGTTGCTTTGCGTAACGTGGCGGTAGCCACGCAGCGAATGCGGTCAGAGGAGATATTCTGGAGCCTGTCGGCAAAGCCCTTAAGGCATTCAATACCGCGTTGAATGGCAGCTTCGCTTACTTCTAGATGCGTGTTGAAGCCGTCGGCCAACCGCACTTTTTGCCGGTGTCGGCTCAAAATGCGGTAACTGCCGTCACGCTTCACCGAAGCAATAATCAAATGGAAGCTGTTTGAGCCCAAATCGATTGCGGCGAAGCGTGCGTCCTGCGTCATGTCGTTTCGTTACCTCGACGGCTTACGACCACCACCGCCACTGCGCCGTTGCTGATTACCACCGCTACTTCGGCGGCCGCCACGTGGCGAGCGTCGTTGGCTTGGACGAGGGGTTTTAAGGTCACTCAGAAGTGCCGTAGGGTCGTATTTCGTTACCGGAATACTATGCCCAATGTACTCTTCTATGGCTGGTAAATTATAAACATACTCTTCGCAAGCAAGATTAACTGCTTTGCCGCTAGCTCCGGCGCGCCCCGTACGACCAATGCGATGGACGTAGTCTTCAAAGTCATCCGGTAAATCGTAGTTGTAAACATGGCTCACTTCAGGAATGTGTAAGCCGCGCGCAGCCACGTCGGTTGCGACGAGAAAGTCGAGTGAACCGTCGGTGAACTCTTCGAGAATTTTTAAACGTTTACGTTGCGGTACATCGCCAGTTAATAAACCAACGCGATGGCCATCAGCTTCGAGCCAATTGTAGAGCTTCTCGCACACATGCTTAGTGTTAGCGAAAATAATCGCTTTTTCTGGCCAGTCTTCTTCGATTAACGTAAGCAGGAGCTTAATTTTATCTTGTTTTGACGGGTAGAATAATTCTTCAGTAATACGCTCACCGGTTTTGCGAAGTGGCTCGACTTCAACTTTTGTTGGTGAGTTCATATGGTCATAGGCGAGTTCTTGCACGCGTTGTGATAACGTTGCTGAGAACAACATGCTTTGGCGATCACCTGGGGGTGGCATTTTATTAAACATGTAGCGAATGTCTTTAATAAAGCCTAAGTCGAACATGCGGTCCGCTTCATCTAATACCACAGTTTGGATTTTATCGAGTTGATAAATGCCTTGCTTGTAATAGTCGATAAGTCGCCCGGTTGTTCCAATTAAGATATCTACACCGGCTTCAAGCTTTTGCCGTTGAGATTCATAACCTTCGCCCCCATAAACAATACCAAGCTCCATGTCGCAGTGCTTAGCAAGCAATTCGGCATCGTTGGCTATTTGTATGGCAAGTTCTCGCGTCGGCGCCATAATAATGGCACGCGGGTAACGTTTATCACCGACACGTGGTTTTTTCAGCAACGTTGTAAACGTTGCAATTAAAAACGCCATCGTTTTACCAGTACCTGTTTGGGCCTGGCCAGCAACGTCTTTTCCGATTAATGCAATCGGTAAGCTCAATGCTTGTATCGGTGTACAATATTCAAATCCAGCACTTTCCAGTGCGGACAATACCTGCGGGTGCAGGTCGAGATCGGCGAAGCGTGTCTCTGTTAAGTGTGTTTTACTCATGGCGTAAGCATATCAGTTTGCGCTAACATTCAAAAACAGAAATAATAGGGTTTTATTATTTCACGCGAATTCAGCAGCGGAGATTATCATGAGTGACAAAATTGTTCAGCTAAGTGATGAAAGTTTTGAGAGCGATGTTCTTAATTCTGACAAGCCAGTATTAGTAGATTTTTGGGCCGAGTGGTGTGGGCCTTGCAAAATGATCGCCCCAATCCTGGACGACATTGCAAATGAATACGGCGACCGCATCACTGTTGGTAAACTGAACGTTGACCACAACAACCAAACCCCACCGAAGTACAACATTCGCGGTATTCCTACCTTGTTGTTGTTTAAAAACGGTGAAGTTGCAGGTACCAAAGTGGGCGCATTGTCAAAAGCACAACTAGCTGAGTTTATTGAACAAAATATCTAAAAACTAAGCAGTTGCAGCGGGTTGTTGGGGATTGATCCACAACAACCTTTGCTGTGCTTTCACACAATTAATGCTGAAAAACTGGACGTTTTTCAATTTAAGTGTTACTTTTCTCTGCAGAACTTTTCTTCAGGATGCCAGCCTTCCGGCGCCCGTGCAGTCAAATCCCGAATTGATTTAACTTAATAAACTTTAACTATTTCCATTGGCCAAAAAAGTCATAACCCCCCTATGAATCTAACAGAATTAAAAAACAAACCTGTCAACGAGCTGGTTCAGCTTGCAGAGACAATGGGCCTCGAGTCCATGGCGCGCATGCGCAAACAAGACATTATCTTCGCCATTTTAAAAGCACATGCGAAAAGTGGTGAGGACATATACGGCGACGGCGCCTTAGAGATTTTGCAAGATGGCTTTGGCTTTCTGCGCTCGGCCGACTCGTCATACTTGGCTGGGCCAGACGATATTTATGTATCGCCAAGCCAAATTCGCCGGTTTAACTTACGTACTGGCGACACGGTATCGGGAAAAATCCGGCCGCCGAAAGAAGGCGAGCGTTATTTTGCCCTCCTGAAGATCCGCGAAGTTAACTTCGACAAGCCTGAAAACTCCCGTAATAAAATCTTATTTGAAAACTTAACCCCTCTGCACGCAAATGAGCGTTTGCGGATGGAACGTGGTAACGGTTCCACTGAAGACATTACCGCGCGGGTACTGGATTTAGCCTCGCCAATTGGTAAAGGTCAGCGTGGTCTTATCGTGGCACCACCGAAAGCGGGTAAAACCTTGTTGCTGCAGAATATTGCTCAGTCAATAGCTGCGAATCATCCAGAGTGCGTGTTAATGGTTCTTCTTATTGACGAGCGCCCGGAAGAAGTTACTGATATGCATCGCTTAGTGAAAGGTGAAGTTGTGGCTTCAACCTTTGATGAGCCAGCGAGTCGCCACGTTCAAGTTGCCGAAATGGTGATTGAAAAAGCGAAACGCTTAGTTGAACACAAGAAAGATGTGGTTATCTTGCTCGACTCGATAACGCGTCTTGCACGAGCATACAACACCGTTATTCCAAGTTCAGGCAAAGTACTGACTGGTGGTGTTGACGCCAATGCACTGCACAAGCCGAAACGTTTCTTTGGTGCTGCACGTAATGTTGAAGAGGGTGGTAGTTTAACCATCATCGCAACAGCACTTATTGATACCGGTTCAAAAATGGATGAAGTCATTTACGAAGAGTTTAAGGGCACCGGTAACATGGAATTGCACCTAAACCGTAAAATTGCTGAGAAGCGTGTATTCCCAGCTATCGACTTTAACCGCTCTGGTACCCGTCGCGAAGAACTTCTTACCAGCCCAGAAGAACTTCAGAAAATGTGGATTTTGCGCAAAATCGTTCACCCAATGGGCGAAACCGAAGCAATGGAATTCCTCATCGACAAGCTTCAGATGACCAAAACCAACGACGAATTCTTTGAGGCGATGAAACGCCAAAAGAGCTAAGTTAATTAGCGGCCTTATATTTTCGAAGATATAAGGCCGCTATCTCTTCGTTTTACCCCGGATAAATCACTCTTCTCGCTTTAGGGCGAGTTCGGTTAGTAGCGCAAAGTGATCAGAGCCAAACGGCGGTAGCCGTTTGAGCTCAACCAGTATGAAATGATCGCTATGAAATACATGGTCGAGCGGCCATCGCATAATGGGTATTTTCGCATGAAAGGTGTTGTATATGCCGCGTCCCATACGTGGGTCAAGCAGCTGACTCTCTTGCAAAAATGCTCGTGTGGATTTCGACCACGCAACATCGTTAAGATCGCCGGTGACAATCACTGGCCCGTGTTCTTTGCGAGCGCGTTTCGCGACCAGCATGAGTTCGTTGTCACGCTGTTTCGATTTTTCATTTTCAGTTGGGCTTGGCGGCGCAGGATGCACACAATGCATACGAATGGTTCGCGTGGGCAACTGCAAATCGAAATGCATAGAAGGAACACCTTCTTGTACAAGCTCGGTGACTTCAAGATTGGTAATCGGCCATTTCGAGTAGACCATCATACCGTATAAGTTATTTTGGGGGCGGCGGACAACATTCGGCAAATCGTCTTCAATGTCGCGAAATTGCTCTTCCCACCACTCGTCGGTTTCAACGGCGACGATAACATCGGGGCGATTGTTATTAATAATCTGCGTGAGTGCCACACCCTGTCGGTTGTACTCCAGTACATTGACCGTCAATAAACGAATGTGCTCGTCGACTTTCTTTTCGTCGCGTTTACGCTTGTAGCGTTTCACGGTGCGTGTGGCGAAAGGTGTGTACGGAAAAATCCACCAGAACTGCCACGCGCCACATAACAGTTGAATACTCACCAATAGCCACGTGCTGTAAGCATCGGCAGGTAGGAAAAATGCACTATTAATCAATAAGATTAAAGCGACGGCACTTTGTTGCAAACGGGGAAAGTCCCACACCCGTACCCACCATACGGTGCGATTTGATCGGGGTAATAGGCTCGTCAGAGCTAATAATCCAGTAACAGCAGCTATGATCCAAAACGCCAGCATGGCGATATCCCTATATGTTCATCGAGTCAGCGCTGAAAACTATATCAAAAACATTTATACTGCGCGCTTACTTATTGGTAATTGATTAATCAAAGCGAGAGCGAGCGTGAAATATCAAGACTTACGCGATTTCATTCAACTGTTAGAAAAGCGCGGTGAATTAAAGCGCATTCAACAAGAAATCGATCCTTACCTTGAAATGACTGAAATTGCTGACCGCACGCTAAAAGCCGGCGGGCCAGCGCTGTTGTTCGAAAATGTGAAAGGACATGATATTCCGGTATTGGCCAACTTATTTGGCACGCCCGACCGTGTCGCTTTGGGCATGGGGCAAGAATCGGTTGAGGCATTGCGTGATGTAGGTAAGTTGCTGGCATTTTTGAAAGAGCCAGAACCGCCGAAAGGCTTTCGTGATGCCCTGAATCTATTACCAATGTATAAAAAAGTTTTAAGCATGTCGCCTAAGCAATTAAAAAAGGCACCATGTCAGTCGGTAGTGTTTGCTGGCGACGATGTCGATCTCACCAAACTACCCATTCAGCATTGCTGGCCGGGCGACGTTGCGCCTTTGATAACTTGGGGGCTTACCGTTACACGTGGGCCGCATAAAGAGCGTCAAAACCTAGGCATATACCGTCAGCAGTTACTCGGTAAGAACAAGGTGATCATGCGTTGGCTATCGCATCGTGGCGGCGCGCTAGATTTTCAAGAGTGGCAACGCGAACATCCAGGTGAGAATTTCCCGGTGGCCGTTGCACTGGGTGCTGACCCAGCAACCATTTTAGGTGCCGTAACTCCGGTGCCAGATACCTTGTCTGAATATGCGTTTGCGGGCTTGCTACGTGACGGAAAAACGGAAGTGGCAAAGTGTCTGAGCAATGACTTACAAGTACCAGCGCATGCTGAAATTATTCTTGAGGGTTATATCGCCCCCGGCGAAACGGCTCCGGAAGGTCCCTACGGCGATCATACCGGTTACTACAATGAGGTTGATGCGTTTCCGGTATTCACAGTGACGCATATGACCATGCGTGACAAGCCTATTTATCATAGTACTTATACTGGGCGGCCACCTGATGAGCCAGCCATCTTAGGGGTCGCGCTCAACGAAGTATTTGTGCCCTTGTTGCAAAAGCAGTTTCCTGAAATCGTTGATTTTTACTTGCCACCGGAAGGGTGCTCGTATCGGGTTGCTGTGGTGACCATGAAGAAGCAATATGCAGGGCATGCAAAACGCGTCATGATGGGTGTTTGGAGCTTTTTGCGCCAGTTTATGTACACCAAATTTGTGATTGTTTGTGATGACGATGTGAACGCGCGCGATTGGAAGGATGTCATTTGGGCCATGACCACCCGTATGGATCCGGCCCGTGATACGGTTCTGATAGAAAATACACCAATCGACTATCTAGATTTTGCATCACCGGTTTCTGGTTTGGGCTCGAAAATGGGTATGGATGCAACCAATAAGTGGCCAGGTGAAACCGATAGGGAATGGGGCGTTCCGATTGTGATGGACGCCGAGGTCAAGCAACGTGTCGACGATATTTGGGAAAGCTTGAACATTCTCTCATTGCACACCAATGAGTTAATTTAAGGACTATTTGCTGTTATGAAAGAGCTGCTGTGCCGTGTTGCTGCCATTGAAAATTTAACGCCATCGGTGTTTCGTGTATTGCTGACTTTGCCAGAGCCTATCGAGTTTTTGGCGGGGCAGTATGCGCAGGTAATTATGGGCGAACGTGATAAACGTCCGTTTTCGATTGCATCCTGCCCATCGAAAACGGAACAACTTGAATTACATATTGGCGCAACAGCTGATAACAGTTATGCGATGGAAGTGCTTGATAAAATGCGTGCTACTGGCGAGGTGCGCATTGAAGTGCCTTTAGGAAATGCATGGTATCGCGAAGACAGTGAGCGCCCACTAATATTGATTGCTGGAGGCACTGGCTTTTCCTATACATGGTCGATTTTGCAGGCGCATTTGCGAAGCGGCTCGACACGGCCTATAACTTTATACTGGGGTGGCCGTAAGCCGGAAGATTTATATTTTGATGCGCAGTTAAAAAAGTTATCTGACCAGCATACGAATATGCACTACTACCCAGTAGTGGAGCAAGCGCCAGCAACTTGGCATGGCGCTCAAGGTCTCGTGCATAAGGCAGTTATGGCTGAGCAGTCAGACTTGAATGAAGCAGATATTTACGTGGCCGGGCGTTTTGAAATGGTGCGCGTTATTCGCGATGCATTTCATGCACAAGGTTTACCGCTTTCACAACTTTACGGCGATGCACTGGCGTTTATCTAAACAGTTCTGTTATACTCGCCGCGCAATTTTTACCAAGGGGTGCCACAGCGACATCGAATACGATGCCGAAATGGCTGAGATGCAATTTGCAAACCCTTTGCACCTGATCCGGTTAATACTGGCGTAGGGATGGTAGCAATCATACTCCATTTTTAAACCTGCCCGACCGGATTATTTCTGACCCTGTGTTTGAGGAAATGATCCATGATTTCAACTGTTATAAGTTTAGTTGCGCTAGCCGCAATCTCTCCCGATGAGCCCATTGAACGTATTGCTGTTCAAGGTCAGTACCGCTCTCTTTATGTGAATGAAGCACCCACCAGCGTGTCCGTATTAACCGCTGATGTAATGGGGCAACGCCACGGCACACACATGGAAGACGTGCTCAACGTAATTCCCAATTTAAATTTCTCAAGCGGCAGTTCGCGCGCTCGATTCATGCAAATTCGTGGGATTGGTGAGCGCAGTCAATTTGTTGACCCGATTAATCCATCGGTGGGTATTTTAATCGATGGCATCAATTACAGTGGCCTAGGCCAGGCTGCACAATTGTTTGATATTAGCCAGGTTGAAGTGTATCGCGGGCCACAAAGTGGTCGCTTTGGCGCTGATGGCATGGCGGGTATGTTAGTGCTTGAAAGCACGCAGCCTAACACCGATTTCGATGGCTTTTGGCAACTGGGGGCTGCAAATTATGGCGCTCTGGAAGGCGGTTTCGCAGCTGGTGGTGAGGTTGCTCAGTTTGGTCGAGCGCGACTGAGTGTGTATCAACAGCGTGATGATGGCTTCACTGACAATATTTATCTAAATCGTGATGACACGCAAGCGCGCTCAGAACGTATAGCACGTTTAAATGTGTGGACAGAGCTAAGTGCTGACTGGCAACTGCGTAGTACCTTGCATGCCTACCGCCAAAACAACGGCTATGACGCATTTTCATTAGACAATACCCGTGAAACCTATTCAGACGAGCCAGGTGAGGACGATGTAAGCCTGCAAGCTGCGCGCTTTGAATTAACATACAGCGGCGCGGACACGCATCAGACGAGCGTAAGTTACAGTGTTCTTAGTGCAGATACGCTCTACAGTTATGACGAGGACTGGAGTTATGTCGGCATTGCGCCCGGCTGGGAATACTCTTCAACTGACGCTTATTGGCGCGACCGCCTTGATCACACGTTGGATATACGGTGGTTAAGTAACACGCCATTTGATTTGTTTGGGGTACCAACAGACTGGGTAGTTGGTTGGTACCATTTACAGCGTGACGAAACTCTTGAACGCGAATTTATGAATTGGGATTTAGGTGCGGAAGATCGTTTTGTTAGCGATTATGACAGTATGCGCAATGCCTTGTATGGCGAACTTACGCACTATTTTAATCCGCGCTGGAAACTGACCACGGGCTTGCGTTTAGAGCGCTACCGTAACGAATACAGTGATACCAACGCAGTAAACGCGCAGCCACGCAATACCATGGCGGGCGGTCGAGTCAGTGTAAGTTACACCCCTGAAGTAGGCCAGCTATGGTACGTCACGTGGTCACAAGGCTATAAAACAGGCGGTGTAAATGGTGATGCACTCGGCAAAGTAACCGACAATCCCGAGCTTGAAACCTTTTTATTGCAGCGCGCCACGTTCGCACCGGAATATTTAGAAAGTTTTGAAGTGGGCTATAAATTGGTTAACACAGACGACACGCTGTCGCTTAACTTGGCCGCGTTTCATCAAAATCGTGATCAAGTGCAGTTGAAAAGCTGGGTAAATCGCGCCCAAACCTTTGTGGGGTATATTGAAAATGCCGCCGCAGGAACAACGCGGGGCATTGAGGCTGAATTGAATATGCAAATTCAGCCGTCGTTATGGTGGTTTGCGAACGTGGGTTTGCTGGATAGTGAAATTCGTGGTTTTATCACCGAAGACGGGATTGATATGACTGGGCGTGAGCAAGCGCAGGCACCAAGCTATCAAGTCAATACTGGGTTAAATTGGCTGATCACAGATAGTTTGAAGGCAAGTATTCAGGTGGATGCCAAAGACAGCTTTTACTTTTCGGATTCTCACAACAGCCAGAGTGATAAGTTAACTCTGCTGCATGCAAACTTGAACTGGCAGATTGATGCGTGGCGTATCACGTTATGGGGGCGTAACTTAGCGGATGAAGATTACGCAACCCGTGGGTTCTATTTTGGTAATGACCCACGCGATGGGTATGAGCCGACCACCTATGTACAATGGGGCGAGCCACGCCGATTCGGCATCACCTTTAATTACAGTATGTAATAGGGCACTTTAAATGGAAGTTACCGCTATTGTATTTGCACTTATTTACTTGTGGTTGGCTGCGCGCCAATCGCTGTGGTGCTGGCTTGCAGGTGCAATCAGTTGTGCCATTTATACCTATTTAATGTTTGGCGTGCAGCTCTATATGGAAGCAGGGCTGCAGGCTATTTACGTTGTTCTGGCCGTATACGGCTGGTGGCAATGGCGGTACGGTGTGGCGCAGGCGCCAGCAAGTGAGCAAATGGAATATTCGTGGTATTGGCATGGCGCTGCGATTATAGTGCTAGCATTAATTGCTAGCCTTTGTGCGTGGTTGCTGACGCTCTATACAGACGCTGATCAAGTTTGGTTGGACAGTTTTACAACCGTGTATAGTTTGTTTGCAACCTGGTTATTGACCCGAAAATTATTTTCTAACTGGCTCTATTGGTTAGTTATTGATAGCGTATATATCTACTTGTATGCCATTAAAGGGTTTGAAAAAACCAGCGGGCTTTTTGCCATTTACGTATTGTTGATAGTATACGCCATGTGGAATTGGCGGCGGAGTCAAAAGGATTTATGCAGCAGCACTGGTTAACGAATTTACCAATACACGGTGTGATGAACACGGAGCCTTTGCTACGTGGTGTCGCCAATGATGTGTATAAAATAACTGCAACCAACGGTACTTACGTATTAAAGCACTTCCGTTTTGACCACCCTTACGGTTTAGATCGTGATCAGGAAGTGGCCGTGCAGCAAAAGCTAGCCGAGCATGGTGTGGCACCGGAAGTACTTCATTATGACGCAGTACAAGGTTTAATGCTGCAAACATTCATCGATACCCCTGATTTGTCGCATGACAAAAAGTCGCTTGGTACTAAAATTCAGCGTTTAGGTGAAATCAGTGCGCATATTCATCGTTTGCAAGTGGAAGTGCCTGTTTGGTCGTTGCGAACGCGTGTGCAGCGGTATTGCGACAATCTTGTACAGTTTGAACCTGAACGAGCACGCCAGTTTGAAAAGCGCCTGCAACAACAGCGTAAATTATTGGACAGTTTTGGGAATAATCCGGTTTTTTGCCATAACGATTTAGCTTTCCATCATGTGTTTTTAAGTAGACCTCCCCTCGTTATCGACTGGGAATATGCCGGTTTAGGTGAACGTTATTTCGATTTAGCTAATTGCATACAAGTCAATCAGTTAGAGCGCGCTGAGCAGCGTGCATTTATCAATGCTTACGAAGGTGCGTCGGGGGAGCGAATTAACCCCGCGGTATTGCAAAACTGGCTCGAACTCTCCAACACCATCAGCCAGCTCTGGTATGAACTGCATCACCACTTACAGCACAATCACTAGTCGGGTGTAACGAACAAGGAGACGCCATGTCCAAGCTAACCGATCGCATGTACGGCTATTTAGCTGAGGATGAAGATGCCCGAGTTTGTAAGGACATTCCTGAGAGTGCCTGTAACGACCAACCCCAAGCATTTTTAGCTCACCTTTGGTCGCTGACGTTAACGAAGTTGGGTGACTCATTGGTTAGTGCACGTTTGGTTTTACCGTGGATGCTCACTGCGCTTGGTGCCCCGAGTATTTTTATTAGTGCCTTAGTTCCGTTGCGTGAATCGCTCGCTTTATTGCCCCAGCTATTTATTGCGCAACAAATGCGACAAACACCGGTGCGTAAATGGTTCTGGGTTATAGGTAGTATTGGCCAGGCATTCGCTTTGGTCGGCATGGTTGTTGCTATCCTAATAACCCAAGGGGTATTGCTGGGCTGGGCGGTTGTTATTCTTCTCGCATTGTTTAGTTTATCGCGCGGGGTGTGCTCTGTTGCCATTAAAGACGTACAGGGCAAAACCATCTCCAAAACCCGTCGGGGAAGGCTATCAGGTCTGGCGGCATCGATTGCTGGTTCGCTATCGTTAGTAACCGCATTGGTGATTATTTTCGCGCCCGAGGTAACGAACACGGAACGGGATGGCGAAGCTTGGGTATTTGTGGTTTTGCTAAGCTTTGCGGCTGCATTGTGGCTACTTGCTGCAGTTATTTATGCCCGTGTACCTGAGGTGCCAGGAGCAACCGAAGGTGGCGGTAATGCTCTGGTTGAGGCGTTAAAGTCAATTCGCCTGCTATGGACCGATAAACATTTCGGCCAGTTTGTACTTACGCGAGCGTTGTTGGTCGCCTCAGCATTTGCGATACCCTATATTGTGGTTATGATTCAGCGCAGCGGTGATGGCAGTTTAACCGGGCTCGGCGGGCTGATGCTGGCCAGTGGTTTAGCCGGAATGCTAGCAGGCCGATTTTGGGGGCGTTGGTCGGATAGTGCCAGCCACCATGTCATGGCAGCAGCTGCATGCTTAGCGACATTAATTATGGCGGTTGCCTTAGTGCTTTATATTTGGCAGCCCGACTATTTAGCGCAGCAAGGGCTAGCTGGCGCTCTGATTTTTATGGCCGCGGTCGCACATCATGGCGCTCGCGTAGGTCGTAAAACCTACTTGATTGATATGGCTACGCAAGAAACACGCGCTCAATTCACCGCAGTCTCAAATACTGTCATTGGTCTGGTGCTACTGCTCGGTATTTTGCTTGGGGTACTGGAAGCCTATGCAGGGGTTGAAGCTGTTGTAGGTTTACTGATTGTATTAGGTGGTATAGCAGCAGCTCGGGCTTTGCGCTTGCCCAATGTTCAACACGACTAGTTCAGCAAGAATAAATGAAAAAGGCGAGCCACTGGGCTCGCCTTTTTGAGATTAACTTCATCGGTTATCGGTTGGTTGATTACTTGCCCCGAATTACACCATACAAGCCAACGATAACAGCAACTGCGCCACCAATTAAGTACCACATTGCTTCGTCAGTTGTTTCGCCAGTGACAGCCTGAGAGGCTTCAGAAGCCACAGAATTATATGCTTCCCATCCGAAATACAGCAAAATGACACCGACCACCAGTAGAACGATTCCAATGACTTTGTTCATCGTATTTTTCCTTTTGATTTTCATGGATTAAGTTACTACCTAATCAGCATAGCAAACTTCCTGCAATTTGCGAAAAGCATAAAAAAACCGCGCCGAAGGGGGCGCGGTTTTCATTGAGCGAGTCGCAGTGATTAACCAAGGTACGAGGTTAGCATCCAAGCAGTTTTTTCTTGCTCTTTAATGTAATCGCTCATTAATGATGATGTACCTTCGTCATTCGATTCACCAGCGAGCTCAAGAATTTCACGTTGTAGACGAATCACAATGCGATAGCTGTCTAGAATTTCGCGAACACAGGCTTTACCGTCATGAATGTCTTTTGCTTCTTGAATCTCACTTGCCTTAATGTAAGTGGAATAAGCATGCAGAGGACGTTGCCCTAGCGTTAATATACGCTCGGCAATTTCATCGACCTTTAATAACAAGTCATTGTAGGTTTCTTCAAACTTGGCATGCAATTCAAAGAACTCTTGGCCTTTGATATTCCAGTGAAAGCCGCGCGTGTTCATGTAAAACACCTGGTAGTTTGCCAGCAGCTGATTTAAGCGTTCTGCTAATTGCTCAGCATGATGTTGATCCATACCAATCACGTTTAACTGTTGCATGTTTAACTCCTTGTTTGGATTTAATTTCTAACTTGTACTTGAGGTTCAGTATAGACCAATTCAAGTAACAAGTAGCAATGATTAAACCCGATTAAGCTCATCGACTTTGCCATCGCGGATATGCGCTTCGCCACGCTTCTTTGCCAATTGAAATTGTTTTTCACGTTCGGCAAAACGTTCTTTTTGCTCTGCAGTGGTTTTGTCATGGCAGTGCGGACAGCTCACACCTTTCACATAGTGTTCGGATTGCTTTTCGGCGTCGGTAATTGGCATGCGGCAAGCATAGCATTGATCGTAATCACCGGGTTGCAGGCCGTGACGGACAGTGACACGCTGGTCAAATACGAAACAGTCACCGTTCCAGGTTGTGTCTTCTTCCGGAACTTCTTCTAAGTATTTAAGAATGCCGCCTTTTAGGTGATAAACCTCGTCAAAGCCGATTGATTTCAAGTAGGCTGTGGACTTTTCGCAACGAATGCCGCCGGTGCAGAACATAGCCACCTTCTTGTGCTTGTCGGGGTCAAGGTGTTCTTTAACGTATTGAGGAAACTCTCGAAAAGAATCTGTTTTTGGGTTAACCGCACCTTCAAAGGTACCCACGGCAAACTCATAGTCATTGCGTGTATCAATGAGTAACACTTCTGGATCGCGAATAAGATTATTCCAGTCTTTCGCTTCCACGTAGGTGCCAACCACGTTCTTCGGGTCAACCCAGTCGATACCCATGGTAACGATTTCTTTTTTAAGTTTTACCTTGGTGCGATAGAACGCTTGTTTGTCGCTTGGCGACTCTTTGTGTTCAATATCGGCAAACGCATCGCTGCTGCGAATAAAGCGCAGTACATTGTCGACCCCTTCCCGGGTGCCGCAAATGGTACCGTTAATGCCTTCACGAGCTAACAGCAACGTACCTTTAACTTCATTTTCAATCATGCAGTTATATAGTGGTTCGCGGAATGCTTCAAACGCATTAAATTCAACGAACTTATACAGTGCAGCGCAAATATACATCAGTTACTTCCTTCTTTTGGCGAATCGGATCGCAAATCCGAGGTCAAAAATTGCGCACGAATTTTAGCATAACTTTATTCGTTGAGCAGCTTTTCCACGTGTGTCTGTAAGTCTTTTAAACCGTACTGTCGGCCGATGGTGAGCGCATCTTCGGTGTTAGCGTCTTGGTGCCATGCAGCGCGTAGCGCCATCATGGCGCCAACGCGATTACTGCTAGAACAATGCAAAAGCACTGTTTCGTTTGCGGTAAGTGCTAACAGACGATCAAATTCGGCAACATTTTCGCGGGTTAAGTCAGCACTGCCAGCGACAGGTACACGATAATAATCCAGGTTGAGTTCTTGTGCCCAGTTGGCTTCATCATGGTTACCCATGTCTGCATCTGTAAGTAAATTTATTACCGCAGTTACACCCTGATTTTTAAGTTTTATCAGATCGTTTTTAGTGGGTTTACCTGAGGTAAAATGGTGTGCTGTTGGGTGGTGGATATTGGGTACATCAGCGACATCCATAGGGATACGATTAACAGTTGGTTCCGCATCACATGCAGTGAGTGCTAGTGCCGCAAATACGATTAAAAATAAGTTTGATAGCTGGCGCATGTACAACTCCTTGTTTGGTTTTCTAATGCAATGAACGTGCTTGTTACTATAGATAAAATCAGGCAGTTCACAATATCACTATACAGCGACCCAGATTGGCGTAATCCACTGGTTTAAGCCGTGGTATTTCGTTAGGATGACAATCAGACATGCAGAGGAACAGTCATGAGCGCGCTTACCCCAGGATTCATTGTTGCCCACAGCCACCGGTTACAGGACTTAACCGACCTTGTGGTATCGATTAGCAAGCAGTATCCGCTGGCGCCGCTGGCAACTGAAACCATTTTGGTGCAGTCCAATGGCATTGCACAATGGTTAAAGCAACATCTTGCCTCTGGGTTAGGAATTGCGGCGATGGTTGATGTTACCTTACCCGCGCGTTTTCAATGGCAGGCATACCGCGCAGTGCTAGGCGATGATTTGCCGCGCCAATCGCCGTTCGACAAAGACCGACTAACCTGGCGTATTTTGCGTGTGTTACCCGCACATCTCAACGAGCCGGAATTTGAGCCATTACGGCGTTACATGGCCGATGATACCGACCAACGTAAATGTTTTCAGTTAAGCGAGCGGCTTGCTGACTTGTACGACCAATATCAAATATACCGGGCTGATTGGTTAAGTGCCTGGGCCGAAGGTGATTTCAGCACAGCCCCGGAGGCGCAGCAGTGGCAACCATTGTTATGGCGCTATTTGTTGGCGGATGTCGGCGATTCTCGTTGGAACAACCGCGCCTACTTGCATCAACAATTCGTTGACCAGTGCCAGCAATTGACTGTTACGAATCGGCCCTGGAAGATTCCGCAACGGGTGGTGGTATTCGGCATTTCAAGCTTACCCAAACAAACCCTGGAAGTTCTGCAGGCACTGAGTCGTTTTACGCAGGTGGTGCTCTGTGTGCATAACCCCTGTCAATATTACTGGGCGGATATTATTGATGGTCGGGATATCTACCAGCAGCATATGAAGTCGCGCCGCCAGAGTCGCCATCCGGCCGAGCTTAGCCCGGCAGATTTGCATGCTAACAGTCATCCATTATTGGCATCTTGGGGAAAGCAGGGACGGGACTACATTCGGTTGCTTGATCAGTTCGATGAAACCGAACAGTTACGCGGCGAATTTCCAACCTTAAAACTGGATATGTTTGAGCAAGAGCTGCCACCCCAACCTAGTGTGCTTGAAGCATTACGTTTTGATATCTTGCAGCTCAATGCAACAGCAGATGCTAAGCAGCAATGGGCAGGTATTCAGCTTAACGATGAAGCGCTGCAGTTCCATAGTGCACATAGTCCGCAACGTGAAGTGGAAGTGTTGCATGATCAATTGTTGGCGCAATTTGCTCAAAACCCTGATTTAAAGCCGCGCGATGTCATGGTTATGGTGCCGGACATTGATCGTTATGCGCCGCATATCGAAGCGGTGTTTGGTCGGGTAGAGCGTAGCGACCCAAGATACATTCCCTATAGTTTGGCTGACCAAGGCGCGCGCCATCAGCACCCGATGTTAATCGCATTGGAGTACGTTCTCACGATAGGGCAGCAGCGCGCCAACGCGAGTGAGGTTTTTGATCTGTTGCAAGTTAACGCGATTCAAAACCGTTTTGCGATGCAACCATCTCAATTGGCAACATTGCAGCATTGGATTGATGCAGCGGGTGTGCGCTGGGCACTTGATGAGCACCACCGCCGCCACTTGCAGTTGCCAGAAGCACATCCCAATACCTGGCTGTTTGGTCTGCAGCGCATGGTGCTTGGATACGCAACTGGGGATGTGGAGTCGTTAGATTCAGCCTGGCAAGACATTGAGCCGTTAGTCGATGTTGGCGGGCTAGACGCCGATATTGTGGGTGCATTGCAGCAATTTGTGCACGTGCTGACTGATCATTTTGAACATGCAAACCAAGCCCATACACCTCAGCAATGGGCCACGTACCTTAATACACTTTTGTCCCGGCTATTTGCGCCGGAAATAGATGGCGACGTGGTATTAATGAATCGCTTGCAGCAGCGCTTGCAGCAGTGGTTGGAGGCAACGCAAAGTGCTCACCTTGATACCCCAATTTCGTTAGCTGTGGTGCTAGAAAGCTGGCTGAGCAGCGTGGATGAACCGACACTGAATCAACGGTTTTTGGCAGGTAGCGTTAATTTTGCCACCTTGATGCCAATGCGCGCGATTCCGTTCAAGTGTGTTTGTTTATTGGGAATGAATGACGGTGATTACCCGCGTACGCAAAAACCCTTTGATTTTGATTTGATGGCGCACGACTATCGGCCCGGCGATCGTTCCCGCAGAGAAGATGACCGCTATTTATTTTTAGAAGCTATCCTGTCAGCGCAAGACTGTCTTTATATCAGTTGGCAAGGTCGCAATATTCGGGACAACAGCGAAAAGCCGCCGTCGGTGCTGGTGAGTCAATTGCTGGAGCATATTCAACATACCTATGGCGCGCGCCGCAATGGTAAACCATGGGTGTTAGAGCACCGCTTGCAACCGTTTAACAATGCCTATTTTTCGGCTGCAAAACCGAGTGCCCAAGCGTTGTTTACCTATGCTGACGAATGGCATGTAGTACATCATCAAGCCGCGGAAAAAACTGAAAATGGTGCAGCATTGCCGCTATGGACGCCCTCGCGTGCGCTGACGGTGAAGCAGTTGGCCGATTTTATGAAAGAGCCGGCAAAATTATTTACTCAAGTGCGCTTCAACACCTACCTCAGTGATCGAACCATGAACTTGCGCGATGAAGAACGGTTTGCACTTGATAACCTCGAGCGTTGGCAGCTACTGCAGCCAACCTTAGAGCTGGCAATACAAAACTTACGTGCGGGACATGACATAGGTGCTGCCGCTACGACCATTGCAGCGATGTTAGAGCGCTTTCAGCGTGCTGGCGAGTTACCCCAGGGGGCCGCTGGCGTTGCCATGAAGCAAGCGCTCTATGAAGATACAACAGGATTATTGGAGCGCGCAGAAGAACTGTTCGCTGGATATCCTGAGGCCGTAGACACGGTGCAAATTCAGCGGAGTTTTGAATCCGGGCTACTCGTAGAAGCAACGTTTTCTAACCTGCAGCAAGGCGCAACGGGTGAGTGGCTTTGGCTGCACGTTACGCCGTCTGTGGTGGTTGATAATAAAGTTAAAAGTTACAAGCCCCGGCCTAAGTATGCCGTACAAATTTGGGTTGAACATTTATTACTAAATAGCCATCACGCCACCCACAGTAAAATACTGGGGCGCGAAGGTGTGATAGCTTTTGCCGCGATGCCCAAAGCGGATGCGCAGTACCTTTTAGATAAACTCATGCACTATGTCGCCATCGGGTTGCAAGAGCCATTACCGATGGAACTTGAAGCTGCTTTTGCCGGCATTAAGGAAAACCATAAAGATTGGTCAACATCTTTCGACTTTGAGCAGGTGAATGCTGTTCACCCGAAAGCACAAACGTTCTACGAAGAAAGCACACAAAGCCACACCGCACAGGTTCTGCGCGCGGTGTATGCCGCGCGGTATTTCCCTAGTTATCAGTGTTTAACACAAAGCGAACGCTTCAATGAGTTAGCACAAGTGCTGTATCAGCCAATGATGCAAGCACTGTTGTCGAGCTCGGTGACCAGCGAGGCGGGCCAATGACAAGCATTAACACCTTACAACCGCTCACGTTTCCGTTGTACGACAGCCGTTTAATTGAAGCCAGCGCTGGTACCGGTAAAACCTACACCATTGCTGCCTTGTATTTACGTTTGGTGTTAGGGCACGGAACCAGCCGTTGCTATACCCCCGATGAAATTTTGGTGGTGACGTTTACCGACGCGGCAACAGAAGAGTTGCGTAATCGCATCCGTGCGAATTTAAGTGAAGCTGCAGCTTTTTTCCGTGGTGACGTGGATACCAGCGATGCATTTTTACGGCAGTTAAAAGATGAATTTCCGGCCGCTGAGCACGCACAACACGGGCGTGTTTTAGATTTAGCTGCGCAAGCAATGGACGAAGCGGCGGTGCATACCATTCATGGTTGGTGCAACCGCATGCTACGTGAACATGCATTTGCAAGTGGAAGCCTATTTACACAACAGTTAAATACCGACACCCAAGCGTTATGGGAGCTTGTTAGTGAAGATTACTGGCGAACTTTTGTAAGCCCACTGGCTGATCACGAATTACCGTATTATCGTCTAATTACCGCAGAGTTCAGCGACCCCCAGCGGTTGTTTCAAGCTGTGCGTTCAATCTTGAATCAAGGGCAGTCAGCGACGTTGCCAGCGCCGACTGAACTATTGCACCAACAGCTTAGTGCTGAGCAACAGGTGCGTGAGCAATTTCATCAGTACCCTTGGGCTCAATGGGCCGATGAATGTGAGCAAATGCTGCAAGAATTGCGGACGCAAAAACTGGTTAACGGTAATAAATTGCGTGCAGATTCTGTACAAAAATGGTTCGCTCAGATACGCGATTGGGCGATCACTATTTCTTCAACAGATGCTGATTTATTGCCGCCTTTAGATCCCGTTTCGGGCTGGCAAAAATTAACGGCTGACGATCTGCAACACAATTCATTAAAGACCGAACTACCCGCCCACCCACTCTGGGACAAGCTCGCTGCCTTAAAAGACGCCGTTGATGGTTTGCCCAAACCGCGTTCAGGTTTGCTGCAGCACGCTGCACAGTGGATGCAGCAACGTTTCGCTTTTATTCAGCAGCAACGTGGCGAAATGGGCTTTGATGATATGTTGACCCGTTTGCGGTTTGCTCTGCACGGTGAGTTTGGACGTGCCTTAGCTGACACTATTCGCAGCCAGTTTCCGATTGCGATGGTGGATGAATTCCAGGACACGGACCCAGTGCAATATGCGATTTTTGACAAGGTGTACAACATTGAAAGCACCTATCCTGATACCGGTATATTCTTAATTGGTGACCCGAAACAGGCGATTTATTCCTTTCGCAATGCAGACATTCATACTTATTTAAAAGCGCGTTTAGCAACCACGGGGCGCCATTATACGTTAGGCACCAATTACCGTTCGACAGCGTCAATGGTTGCCGCCAGTAATAGCTTGTTTTTACAGGCGAAAGACACGCCTCGCGGCGCGTTCTATTTTCGAGATTTAGACACGGGGAATGACCCGCTGCCTTTTATACCTGTTGAGGCAAATGGTTTAAAAAGCCGCTTCGTGATCAATGGTGACGTGCCATCTGCCATGCAGTTTGATTGCTACACGACCGATAAGAAAGTTGATAACTATTCGCTAAATTCAATTTTGGCTGAGCATCAAGCTGAACACATAGCACAGCTACTGAATAATCCGGATGCCGGCTTTGAGCACAATGGTGCGCTAACGCGAATTCAACCGAGCGACATTGCGGTATTGGTAAATAGCGGTACTGAAGCCAAAATGATTCGCGCGGCCTTGCGTGCGCGAGAAATTCAAAGCGTGTATTTGTCCGATAGGGATTCAGTGTTTGCCAGTTCACAGGCCGTTGAATTACTTCGTATTTTGCAGGCATGCGCACAGCCCCGAGATCCGAGTTTGTTGCGTGCTGCGCTGGTGAGCCGTTTACTGGGGTTATCATTGCATGACATTGATGCGGTCTTGAATGATGAATTGAAATGGGATGGTTTTGCTGAACAAGTGCTGGATTACCACCATCGCTGGCAACAGCACGGTGTGTTAGCAATGATTCAACGCATGTTACACGACTATGATGTGCCAGCACGCCTGTTGCGCGTTGCCGACGGCGAAAGGCAACTAACCGACTTGTTGCATATGGCAGAATTATTGCAGCAGCATGCGGCTGTAAGCGAAGGAATGGCGGGGCTGTTGCGCTATCTGGCGGAGCACATTGAACTGGCGCGTGAGGGGAATAGCAGTACCGATGCAAAGGAACAGCAAGTTCGACTGGAAAGTGATAGTCAATTGGTGCAAGTGATCACTATCCATAAGTCAAAAGGACTGCAGTATCCGCTGGTATTCTTACCTTTTATTGCCTGCACCAAAACGTTGGACAAGCGGGTCAAGTACCCAGCTGTTTACCATGATGCGGATGGCAGCATTAACGTTGCGCTGGATAAAGGTGATGATGCGATAGCAGCAAAGCTCGACCAAGAACGTCTTGAAGAAGATATTCGAAAGCTATATGTAGCAGTAACGCGGGCGCAATTCGCAACCTTCATTGGCATGGCCCCCTTTCGAACATTTGCAGACACCGCGCTAAACTATTTATTGAGCGCCGGCAGCCAGCTTGATTTGGCGCAATGGACGCCACCAGATAGCTGCTCGGTTGCTGTTGTAGCAGACGACGTGGCAGTCACAAAATATTGCCCAGAATCGCAGGATGCCGTGGCTATTCAATACTGCACAATGCCAGCAGAACATAGGTTTGAACCTTGGTGGGTGGCAAGCTACAGCGCATTGAAATACGGTGACTGGGTCGCTGCTGATGATGCTGATAGCGAAAATGCACTTGAAGAGCAGCGTGACGCAATACCGCATCCGCAAGCTGCACCGTTGCAAAATACCATTCATAGCTTTCCCAAGGGCGCTGACGCCGGAACCTATTTGCACAACTTGTTAGAAGATGCCGCCGAAGAAGGCTTCGCAACGCTTGCGAAGCAGCCAGCAGTAATCGAAAGCTTTGTTCACGAACGCGCCCAGCTTGCCCCATGGGAGCCGCATCAAACAGTTTTAATTAATTGGTTGCAGGTTATGTTTACCACACCACTACCGGTGTCGGGTGACAGCATTTGTTTAGCTGACCTAGAGAATTACCATGCCGAGCCGGAATTTTGGTTTCCAGCGAACAAGGTTGATGCTCAGCAGCTTGACCAACTTGTTCGAGAATACGTGTTACCTGAGTTTGATCGGCCCAAAGTGTTGCCGATGCAACTCAACGGAATGCTCAAGGGGTTTATTGATCTTGTTTTTGAATATAACGGTCGCTATTACGTTGCGGACTACAAGTCGAACTACTTAGGTGCAGACTTGGCTGCCTACACGAATGCCGCCATGCGCGATAAAATACTGAGTAGCCGTTATGATCTGCAGTACGTGATTTATTTGGTGGCGCTGCACAAGCTGCTGCAATCTCGCTTGGGCGCAGCATATGACTACGACACGCATGTGGGCGGCGCTGTGTATTTATTCTTGCGCGGTATAGAGGCACCTAATGCTGGGGCTTTTTATGATCGGCCACCACGCCAGCTTATCGAACAATTGGCTGACTGGTTTGTAGCGCAGGAGGCAATGGTATGATTCGTGAGCTTCAGCTGTGGTACCAACACCAATGGATTCGAGCTATTGATTTGAGTTTGGCAGAACAACTGCAACGCCAACTTGGTGAGGGCCATGAAGCTGTCGCACTCATGGCGGGCTTGGTTAGCTATCAACTGGGGCTAGGCCATCCGTGCCTTGATCTGGCTCAGTTGTATAAGAACGCAAACACGACCTTAGCGCTCCCACCAGATCATGCGCAGCCAGAAAGCCTTGAGCAGTGTCTAAAGCCAGCGCAGTTGTTGGCTGGAATTGCCAGTATAAAGTCATTAGAACAATGTCAGCAGTTGCTGAGTCAAAGCGCTGCAGTAAACACGCCCAATAGCCCCTTAGTTTTGGACGGAACGCGACTTTACTTGCGCCGTTATCATACCTACGAGCAGCGCATTAAAACCGACTTAGCGCAGCGCATGAGTGCACAGCAGAACGTTGACACAGCAGCATTGAAACAGGTGTTAGATGCATTGTTTGGCACCCAGAGTGAATTAAGTTGGCAGCGCAATGCCTGTGCAATGGCAATGCGTAGCCTATTCACGATTGTTACCGGTGGCCCTGGCACTGGGAAAACCTATACAGTTGTGCGTCTTCTGGCAACGTTACAGCAACTGCGCGGACGAGCTGAACCACTGCGTATACGGCTTGCCGCGCCAACCGGCAAAGCAGCCGCACGAATGAGCGAATCGATTGGCGAAGAGCTTGGATCATTACCTTCGGGTAGTGACGTGAGCGCAGATATTTCAACCGAAGCGGTAACTTTGCATCGTTTACTGGGTACCCTTCCCAATTCACGCGGGTTTCGGCATAACAGCAATAACCCGTTACACACCGATGTTTTAATTATTGATGAAGCATCAATGGTTGATATAGAGATGATGGCAGCTGTTGTCGCAGCTTTGCCTAAGCACGCGCGGCTCATTCTGCTTGGTGACAAAGATCAGCTCGCTTCAGTGGAAGCTGGCGCAATTTTAGGGCAGCTGTGCAACCAGGCCGAGTACGGACACTACACGCCGGCAGT
Organism: Pseudidiomarina sp.; assembly: GCF_048267825.1. Lineage (NCBI taxonomy): Bacteria > Pseudomonadati > Pseudomonadota > Gammaproteobacteria > Alteromonadales > Idiomarinaceae > Pseudidiomarina > Pseudidiomarina sp. The sequence continues at coordinate 77,369 of NZ_JBLWWR010000004.1, read as the reverse complement.
AGCGAGTTGGCTAAATGCCACATCGAATTACTCGATACCGGATGACAAGATTGATTCCAGTGGCGAACTCTGGCCTTACCTCCAACACACTACCATGTTTCATGAAAGCCGCCGCTTTGACCCGAATAAAGGCATTGGTAAGTTGGCGCATGATGTGAACGTTCAACATACTGAGTGGCTCGCGAACTGGTTAAGCAACAGCCAGGCGATTGCCGCCGCACAACCTGAGTTTGATAATATTCAAGTGGTACAAACCCAGCAGCCAGGTCATGCATCCATCAAGCACTTGGTAGAAGCAGGGTATGCTCCGTTGAAAGCTATCATTGCGGCAAGGCCTGACAGTGACGATGACCAACAACTGGATAAATGGGCCGTTGCAGTCTTAAATCAGTTGGCACAGTTTCAGTTATTAACCGCGATACGTGACGGTGATTGGGGAATGCACCAGTTTAATCAGCGCGTCGCCTATTGGCTGTACGGCGACAACGTTGCGGAGCATGGTTGGTTCATTGGAAGACCCGTTATGGTGACGCATAATGACTACAGCATGGACTTGCGCAACGGCGACATCGGTATTGTGCTGCAAAAGCGTGCAAATGATCCTTTGCGGGTTGCATTTCAAACCGCCGATGGCGCTATTCGCTGGATACTGCCAAGTCGATTGACTCAGGTGGACACAGCCTATGCAATGACCATACATAAGTCGCAAGGCTCTGAATTCACTCATACCGTCATGATCATGCCAGAGCATGATGTGCCGATATTAACCAAAGAGCTGTTGTATACCGGTATCACACGTGCAAAAGAGCGCTTTACCTTGGTCAGCGCGCAACCGCAGTTGGTATTAAAAGCGGTAAAACGACGTATTCAAAGAAGTGGTGGACTTGCTCATGGTTGATATTGTGATTTCCCAACGCGTGACTATTCCTGAACGGGAAATTGAATGGCAATTTATTCGTTCATCCGGCGCTGGCGGGCAAAACGTGAATAAAGTTTCGACGGCAGCCCAGTTGATTTTTGATATTCGCGCTTCGTCACTACCAGAGCTTTATAAAGAGCGTCTGTTAATGCTGCGCGATCACCGAGTAACTCAAAGTGGCAAAATCATTATTAAGTGCCAAGAATCACGAAGCCAATTAAGTAATCGCGAGTCGGCTTTGGCGCAGTTCGTCGCATTAGTTAAGAGTGTCGGCGCAACGCGGAAAAAGAGAATTCCAACCAAGCCCTCCAAAGCAGCCAAGCAACGGCGGGTTGATTCGAAGAAAAAGCGCAGTTCAATCAAAGCGATGCGAGGAAAAGTTGATTAATTTTTGAGCTTGCAGCTCCGACCAGTTCGGGCCATACTGCTGTTGATTTACATGTTTGCAACAAAGCATACAAATATGAACAACAAGTAGGTAAGCTCATGGAAAATAATTTATTCAAACGTAACTTGCTGACATCGTTGATGTGGTCTAGCACTGTTTTCGTACTCGCGGCCTGTGGCGATAGCTCAAACGATACGCCTCCAGATATTAGCGTGCCACCACCACCAACCGGCTTAGTAGCTTTTGCGCCAAGTGGCGAGCTCAGCGCGGATATCACGTATACGGACTATGGTGTGCCGTATGTGAAAGCAGACAATATGGAAAGTTTAGGGTTTGGCGTTGGCTTCGCATTCGCACAGGATAACCTCTGTATACTGGCTGACCAAGTTGTCAAATTCAATTCGCAACGGGCTTTATACTTCGGCCCAGATGCAGTGCCGGGCTCGGGTGACTCAGAGAACCTATTAACCGACTTTGGTTTTTTGACCTTAGGCATTCGCGCCAATGCGGAAGCAGGCTTTGAGCAAATCAGCGACAACGCGCAGGCACTCTTAACGGGGTATGCAGCGGGCTATAATAAGTACATCAACGAAACCGAAACTGCAGATATGGACCCAGCTTGTGCGGGACAACCATGGGTTCAAGACATTACCCCACTGGACGTTATGACCTATGCACAGGGCGTCGCTTTGTTGCCAGGTGCGGCAAACTTTACCGGCCCCTTGTTTTTGGGTGTACCGAACAACCAAACCTTTGTAACATCAGAAACGGGCGAACCGTTGGCATTAAACTTTGATGCTTCAACTGTTGGCATTCCAGATACAAACCCAACTGAAGCTGGCTCCAACGGGTGGGCAATCGGTAGCGATTTGAGCGCCACGGATAAAGGCATGTTGATAGCCAATCCGCATTTTCCTCACACTGGAAACCAACGCTTTTGGCAGTTTGGTATTGAAGTGCCAGGGCACCTAAAAGTGGTTGGCGGTTCACTATCAGGTATGCCGGGCATCATTAACATTGGTTTTAATGAAAATGTTGCGTGGACACACACATTCTCGACGGCTTCGCGCTTTACCATTCATCGCCTCACGCTTGATCCTGAAGATGAAACCGGTACGAGCTATATGTTGGACGGTGAAAGTGTACCAATGACGACCAAAACACATGAGATTCGTGTCGCGACTGGCCCTGATTCGTTTATGACCATGCGTAAAACCAGTTACTACAGTGAATTTGGCCCAGTGATTGTGATTCCAAATGCATTGCCATGGGGCACCGATCAAACTGGCCAAGATGTAGCATTTGCTTTGCATGATGCTAACTTGCCGAACTATGACTTATTCGACCATTGGCTGGGTATGAATATGGCGGAAGACATTGCCGCCTATAAACAAACCTTTGTGGACTTTACCGGTACGGTTTTCAACAATGCGATGGCGGTTGATGCTGCCGGTAATGCCTTCTTCACCGATGGCTCATCGGTGCCGAATATTCTACCGGAAGCGCTTGCGCAATGGGCAGAAAACCCGTTATACCAAGCACTCACACAACAAGCTGAGTTATTTATATTCCCGGGTGATGACAGTGCGTTTATTCCGCAAGGAACCGTACCTTTCGAACAAGCACCGCAACTTGAACGTACCGACTTTGTTCAAAACTCAAATGACAGCTTTTGGTTAACCAATCCAGCAGCGCCTATCGAAGGCCTCTCTCCATTGTGGGGGCCGGTTGGCAATCAGCAGTCACTGCGTTCGCGGTTGGGGCAAAAAATGCTCGCTGAAGGTGGTTCTGTGGACGGTCGGTTCAATCGTGCTGACTTGGTTGACCGTTTAATCGGCAATCGTACTTTCTTAGGTGAAGCTGTGTTAACTGACCTGTTAGCCTTGTGTGAAAGTCAGGGCGCAACACCAGTTGATATGCCAGATTCAAGTCAGGTAGTGATTACCCCAGCTTGTGATGCGTTAGCGTTGTGGGATGGGCGTATGAACCGTGCCAGCCAAGGCGCCATGATGTTCCGTGAGTTCGCATTTGAATTTAATCGCGCACCACAATGGCAAGTAGCCTATGACCCAGAGTTGCCAACAACAACGCCAAATACATTAGCGGCAAACAATACGGTACTTCAGCAATTGGCGACGGCACAGCAACGCATTGTTGATGCGGGTCTCGACCCGGCTGCAACTTTAGGAAGCGTGCAATTCGTTGAGCGTAGCAATCCTAACGGAACGGCGTCAGGTGTTAAATTACCTTGGGCTGGTGCGCATAATATTGAGGGTGGTTTTAACGTGTTCCGCAGCAATATGGGTAATGACGGTACGCTCTTACCACGTCATCGCTATCCATTATTGCCAGGCAGTGACTTGAGTGCGGAAGCAGGTGGCTACCACATCACGTACGGTTCAAGTTGGATGTTCGCTATGGAATTTACCGACGAAGGCCCGCAGGCTGAAGGGTTGTTAACCTATTCACAGAGCGGCAATGTACTCTCTGACCATACCCTTGATCAAACCATGTTGTACTCAGCAGAACCGCAATTGCGCCCGCTTCACTTCACTAACGAAGATATTGAAGCGAACGCTACGAGCACGCTTAATTTAAGTGGTTCAAGTTTAAGATAAATAGTATCTCCAAAGCGAAGGCGGCCTGTGATTGCATTGCAGGCCGCCTTTTTTTGTTTACAGCGAAATGTAAAAAAATTTAATTTAGAAATTGACGAAATACAAATGTCGGATCATAGTTGTTGCACAATAATTGAGCAAAACTAGGAGTTGATAATGGCTCGGGTAACAGTTGTTGGTGCTGGTTTAGGCGGTGTTTCGGTGGCTTTCGAGTTGCGCGAAAAACTTCCAAAAAAGGCGCAAATCACAGTTGTTGGTGAAGGTGCTGAATTCAATTTTGTACCGTCTAATCCATGGGTCGCATTAGGCTCGCGCAAGCGCGAAGATGTCGTTATGCCAATTGGTGACTTCTTTAGTAAGCGAAATATCGAGTTCTCACCTGCGGGCGTTAAAGAGATTCATGCCGGCGAAAATCGTTTAATCTTAAATGATGGTAGTCAGCATGACTATGACTATTTGGTTTTGTGTACCGGTCCGAAGCTCGATTTTGCAGCCGTCGAGGGCGCTGGGCCCGAAGTCGGTGGTTCACAATCAATTTGCACCGTCGATCACGCTGTAAGGTCACATCAGGACTTTTTAAAGCTCTGTGAAAATCCTGGGCCTGTTGTCATTGGAGCGTTGCCCGGCGCAAGTTGTTTTGGCCCTGCTTACGAATACGTATTATCGCTTGAGTATGAACTCAGAAAGCGCAAAATTCGTGATCAGGTGCTGATTACTTTTGTAACGCCTGAACCCTATATTGGACACATGGGATTGGGTGGAGTCGGCGATTCAAAAGGTTTGATGGAGCATAAATTCCGTGAACACGGTATTAAATGGATTTGCAACGCGAAAGTGACAAAACTTGCCGATGGTCATTGTGATTTTGATGAGATTAACGACCAGGGCGAAGTGGCTAAGCACCATCAATTAGACTATGTGCATTCAATGTTCTTACCACCATTCAAAGGTTCTCCGGCGGTTGCTGCTGTACCAGACCTCTGTAATCCGAAAGGTTTTGTGATTACCGACAAACACCAGCGCTCACCAAAGTATCCCAATATATTTGCAGCGGGTGTCTGTGTAGCTATTCCGCCTATTGAGGCTACACCGGTGCCAGTAGGAGCCCCTAAAACAGGCCTCATGATTGAGTCTATGACGACCGCAATCGTAAGTAATATTGAGGAACTTGAAGCAGGCGGTAGTGACTTTGTAGAGCCAACTTTAAGTGCGCTGTGTTTAGCTGATATGGGTAACACAGGTGCGGCATTCTTAGCTGTGCCACAAAACCCGCCGCGCAATCGCAATTGGACGGGCAGCGGGCGCTGGGTGCATTGGGCAAAAGTAGCTTTTGAAAAATACTTTATGTACAAAATACGACGCGGTACATCTGAGCCGGTCTATGAACGCGTATCACTGCGCTTTATGGGTGTTGAGCGACTGAAATCTAAGAAATGATCAGTCGTTGGCGAAGCTGAAGCTGCCTTCTAAACGCTGGAGGTGGTCTTCAGCACCACAAATTTGGTAATAACCGCTGCTTGTGCCGGCATCAGTTTCAGGTTTTTGCCACAAAACGATCTTGGCTGGCAAAGGCACTGGGCGTTTGAAATTCACATCAATGCGATCAATCGGTCTGCCTGCAGCACGTTCAATTTCGGCTTGTGCGCGCGCTGACATATACATACCGTGAATGATTGGCTGATCAAAGCCAAACCAGCGTGACAGCAATGGATGTAAATGAATGGGGTTAAAATCGCCGGAAAGTCGTGCGTAGTCGCGCGCAATTTTTGCTTCAATGTGCCAAGAATTAACACGCAGCCATTCGCTTCCAGGCGCTTCTGCAATTTTATGTTCGCGTGGCTTACGAGGCCCCTCTGGCTGCTTGGGCATAACTTGATATTCACTTACACAAGTCGCAACCCGTTCGTCATTTTGCCAAAACTCAACAGTAAATAAAGGGCGTAAACGACGCGCTGATACTTTTGGACCGCGTGCAGGAATTTTGATGGAGGCCTTTAGAATAAAATCAATATCGGCAGCAATAGGTTGATGACGTTCAACACGGTTGCTGACATGCACTAACCCTGGCGCTGGCCACGGAAAGTGCTCACCAAGCATTTGTGCTAAGTGTACGCGTTGTGCCAAACAATAAATGAGTGTGATAGGCACTTCACTAACAAAGCCGCCAAATGCTTCATGATAGCGTTTTAATTGATCAGACGTAAACGCAGGCGCGCTGAACTCAGCGTCCAGAACATTCGCATCAGCGGGTTCTTGTTCATTCCGCGCAACAGTAAACAGTGAGCGAAACAACATACCCGGAAGGTTCGGCAAATTAACCGGTTGTTCGACGTGCATTAGAACTTCATCCTTAAATCAACGCATCGATGTTGACTGTACATCGTCAATTACGTGTTTATGTATACCATAAAATGATGGCTATTATATAACTATGCGGCGATTAAACAGAACATACCACACAACCGTTTTATGCTGTTAATAGGCTATATAGGATGGTTCCGACAAAAGCTGTCAATAGCAGCGCCAAGTACGCAAATATACATAAAATAAAGTTCAGAATTGTGACTGGCCAAGACTGCTGATAAAAGTTCTTTTGCGTTAATAATAGGTAAACAAATATCCACAGGAATAAGCCAGTATCAAGCCAACTGCCTAAATCACCTAGCCAAGTAAGACTGCTAATTACAGCCAAATAATCAAATAATTCTGTAACTAAGGTTATGCCTAGCAGAGACAGCAAGATGAAAGCGTGTGTATGCAGAGCCAGTGTTAAATGTTCAAGGTAATAATGCGAACGGTAAATATACAACAATTTTAGGAACAGCGCCCAAAACGGCAGCATTAACAGCATCATTTGCGGCGCAAGTTGGGTCAGGCGTTGTGCAAAAATATCAGGGTTGGCGGTCAAGTATTTGATGCGCTCTGTAAGTACGTTCTGCTGCTCCGCGTCAAGAAATGGCAGCTCAGCCCGCATCTCCTCAATTTTGATTTGATTGTTTGGATCGGTGGCCTTCATTGTCTCAGGGTTAAAACCTATTTCAATAAAGCTAGAGAAGACAACGAATGCGAGTAAGGAAATGAAAAAATATAAGCGTAACGGCGGCACATAAGATGCATGGCGGCCGCGCATAAACTCAAGTGTCAGAAAACCAGGTTTAAGGAAGAGTCCGCGCAAGGTGCGATAAAAGCGTGAATCCCAATGGCCAATTTCCCCCATGAGATCACCAAGAACGGCAAAAATGCTTCGTATGTAAACACGGTGATGCTGACCACATTGGTGACAAAACTCACCTTCCAGAGGCGTGTTGCAATTTAAGCAATTCTGGTTTTGCCAAGCTCGGTCGTTCATATTTTCTCTTCATAAGATAATGAAATAACGACTAAGTTTAGCTGAGTTTTAAAAAAAATGCCGACAATAAATGCCAGCATTTTTTACAATGATGTGAGCTGACTACTTTTAATAATTATCGCCGTTATCGCCGTTATCGCCTTTCTTTTTCTTTGGCTTATCTTTCAATTTATCACTTTGTTCATTACGTTCTTTTTGTAAAGCTTCTTTTTCGGCCTTCATTTTGGCACGTAATGCTTCACGTTGATCTTGTTTTTCTGCAGCCTTCTCTTTGGCTTCTTCAGCGGTTTCCTGACCTTTTTTTGCGTTTTGGTCTTGTGCCACAGCTATATTTACTGCGCTCATGGCTAATAGTGTAGCCAATGCAAATCGAATCATGACGACCTCCTAATAGGTGGTATGGTGCACTAGTTTGACGAGCGGGTTCGTTTAAGTAAAGCCCCAGCACTGACAATATACAATGTAGCATAGTGTGATTTTGCTGTAATTTTACAAAATTGAAATGCTGCGACATGATGTGTCGCAACTTAGGGTTAAGCTATGGCCCTGACGCAAATGACAAGGAGCATGTCAGTGCAGAGTGTTTTACGGTACCTTATGATGTTGCAGCACGTACCTAGGCAACCACACAAAATTGATGCGAAGACATTGCAGCAACGCTTGTCTGAAAAGGGTGTCGAAGTTAGTGTACGCACTATACAACGCAACCTAAATGAGCTGTCTGAGGTGTTCCCACTAACCACGGATGAACGGTCGAAGCCATATGGCTGGAGTATCGCGCAAGGTGCGCCGCAGTTGCCGTTTTTAAATTTGGCGCAGCACACGCGTAATGGTGCTGTTGCTAAAGTGACGCTGAAATGCGCGGCAAAGTTATCCAACCTAATCATCAATAACCCGCTGCATCCCGAACAAAAAATAGACCACAATGGCTCTTATTTTCATTTAACGGTCGATATGCCTATTAGTAATGATTTGGTCGCGTGGATACTTAGTTGTGGCGAGCATGCAGAAGTTCTGGAACCGCCAGCCTTACGCGATGAAATTGAAACGCATGTTAAGCGCATGCACGCGAGCTATATCGGCAGGCGCTAATTTCCGAGAGCGCCTTCATGGCGCAATAACCATTCTTTCTTATCCAAGCCTCCAGCATATCCGGTCAGCGTGCCATTAGCGCCAATAACGCGGTGGCAAGGCACCACAATGGCGATAGGGTTTCGGCTATTTGCCATACCGACAGCACGCACGCCTTTTGGGTTATCAATTGCGCGTGCAATATCGGCATAACTTGCGGTCTTGCCGTAAGTGACGGTTTGCAACTGCCGCCAGACTCGCTGTTGAAATAGCGTCCCTTGAGCATTTAATGGCAAGTCGAAGTGATTGCGCTGGCCCGAGAAGTATTCGGCAAGCTGCTGCTTCGCGGTTTTTGTTATTGCGCAGGAAGGATAGTGCTGCGGCTGCGCAAATGAAATGTCACAAATGCTGACACCGTCACGGCTTGTGACGGTGACAATGCCGAGGGGGCTATCTAAATAATCTTGAAACATGGTTTCTGACATAGTTAGTGACATAGTTACCACCATTGTTACCGTAAAATAAGCAGTGGGCTGTTACTATTATTTAGCATGTTGGTGGTGGTACTGCCAACTAAGAATTGACGAATTCTTGAGTGGCCGTATGCTCCCATAACCAAAACATCGAGCTTATGTTCACGTTGGTAGCTATGTAAAGTGGGTTCGACATCGCCCGTTAATAAGGCGACATGAACTTCATGACCATGTTGCTCAAGCTTTTCTTTCGCCCATTGAAGTTGCTCTTGCTTGGCTGCGGTATCGGTATCTACCATAACAACATGAATAGGTAGGCCTTTGAACAGCGGGCTCTGCGCAACCATATCCACGCCTTTGCGCGTTGTTTCACTGCCATCATAAGCAAGCAACACACTTTTGGGTTGGTTGTAATTTTCAGGTGTGAGTAGAATCGGGCGGTGCACGCTGCGGATCACAGTTTCCAAATGGCTACCAATATGGCGCTTGCCACTATCTAATTCACTGGTATCTTCCCCATGAATACCTAATACAAATAGCCGTGTGTCGGCTTCCATACCGGTCAGGGTATCCGCCAGGTCACCGTGGCGCTGGCGCATTGTAACTTGCTCTGCGCCGTTGCTACGCACGCGATTTTGCGCAGCCTCAAGCATATGATGCCCTTGCTGTAACGCCAGCTTGTTGCGCTGCGCATCGAGTTCAGCAAGCTCATCAAGCAGCATTTCACGACTACCAAGGCCGATATTGCCTGTCATATCAGTGTTTACCGGGTAACGGCCTTCATCAAGCACATGCAAGAGGGTGAGCGGCGCTTGCAGTTGCAGACTCGCCCACGCGGCATAATCACATACCGCTGCAGTTGCTTTTGAGCCATCAATACAGGCGACTACGTTTGTCATTCTTGTTCTCCTTAGTGGCCCATGATGTTGTCGGCAGCGTCAGGTTTATCGTGAACACCAAACCGGTCAACGATGGTTGCACTGGCTTCATTGAGCCCGCGAACCTCTACGTCAGCACCTTCGCGACGGAACTTAATAACCACTTTATCAAGCGCTGCAACCGCCGTAATATCCCAAAAGTGGGCTTTGTGAAGGTCGATGATGACATGATCAACGGCCTCTTTGAAGTCGAATGAATCAACGAATTTGTCAGCTGAGCTGAAAAACACTTGGCCAATAACTTCGTACGTTCGCTCAGAGCCTTCATCATTGATACGCGACTGAATCACCATAAAGTGGCCGATCTTGTTGGCAAAGAACATCGCCGCTAACAGCACACCAACACCAACCCCGAGTGCCAGGTTGTGTGTCGCAACAACGACCACGACGGTAGTGACCATCACGATATTGGTTGAGAGTGGGTGTTTCTTTAGGTTGCGAATGGAGTCCCAGCTAAACGTACCAATAGAGACCATGATCATAACTGCCACAAGGGCCGCCATTGGGATGATTTTTAGCCACTCGTCAAGCACCAAAATCATCACCAACAAAAACACCCCTGCAATTAGCGTTGACAGGCGTGTGCGTCCGCCTGATTTGATGTTGATCACGGACTGCCCAATCATGGCACAACCAGCCATACCGCCCATTAATCCAGCACCGATGTTGGCAATACCTTGACCGCGGCATTCGCGGTTTTTGTCGCTGGTAGTATCAGTTAAATCGTCAACAATGGTGGCTGTCATCAGTGATTCGAGCAAACCAACAACGGCCAGCGCAGCAGAGTACGGGAAGATAATTGCCAAGGTTTCGAACGTTAAGGGCACTTCTGGCCATAAAAATACCGGTAGCGTATCTGGTAAGTCACCCATGTCACCAACGGTGCGAATATCAAGGTTCAGCATGACAGCCACAATGGTGAGCGCAATGATGCAAATCAGCGGTGAAGGCACCAAGCGGCCAATTACCGGCACGTAAGGGAATAGATAAATAATGCCTAAGCCTGCTGCTGTCATCGCGTAAACATGCCAAGTTACATTGGTTAGTTCTGGTAGCTGTGCCATAAATATCAAAATGGCGAGCGCATTAACAAAGCCGGTGACAACAGAGCGCGACACAAAGCGCATCAATGAGCCGAGCCTTAGCACGCCCATAACAATCTGCAGTACACCCGTAAGCAAGGTGGCAGCGAGTAAATACTCTAACCCATGGTCTTTTACCAAGGTGACCATTAACAGTGCCATGGCTCCTGTTGCTGCGCTGATCATGCCTGGGCGTCCACCCACAAAGGCAATGATAATAGCGATACAAAAAGAGGCATAAAGGCCGATTTTAGGATCAACGCCAGCGATAATGGAAAAGGCGATAGCTTCAGGAATTAGGGCCAAGGCCACAACAAGTCCTGCCAGCACGTCACCACGAAGGTTCGAAAACCAGTTTTGGTGTACAGACTTTAGCATGTAGTATTCACTTCTTTGCTTGGGATCGATTTTGTTTTTAGGGTAAAACAAAACTATAGACGAAGATTCACTCGCTGCTGCGAGAAGCCGCGGATATTACAGGAAATAGGTGAATAATGAAACAGAAAGCGCGATTCACGATGGGCCCTGCGGCCCTTGTTGCGGCTGCCTTTATCGGGCCTGGCACGGTTGTTACGGCGTCGTTAGCCGGGGCTAATTTTGGTTACGCCTTATTGTGGGCATTGGTATTCTCAGTTATTGCCACCATGATTTTGCAAGAGATGGCAGCACGTTTAGGTGTGGTAACGCAGCAAGGATTGGGTGAAAACATTCGCGCGGGCATATCACGACCTTGGTTACGGCGGTTGGTTGTACTGCTGATTTTTGCTGCGGTCATTATTGGCAACAGCGTCTATCAGGGCGGCAATATCAGTGGTGCACGGCTTGGTCTTGCCGACTTGTTGCCAATTGATGGGCAATACATTCCCGTGGTTCTTGGGGTATTAGCCGCGGTGGTGTTATGGCAAGGCAGTTATAAAGTTATCGAAAAGGTGCTTATAGGCCTCGTGTTGCTCATGAGCATCGCGTTTTTGGCGACTTTTCTACTGACTCAACCCGATTGGAGTGCGCTATTGGCTGGGCTGTTGATACCGTCAGTGCCAAGCGGTGGCATATTGATGGTGGTGGCGCTTATTGGTACCACTGTGGTGCCGTATAATTTGTTTCTTCATTCTTCAAGTTGCGCGCAAAAGTGGCAATCTGCAGACGACCTTAATGCTGCGCGTAAAGATATTTATGTATCGATACCTTTGGGCGGGCTTATTTCGATGGCCATAGTTGGTACTGCGGCTTCAGCATTCTTCGGTAAGGCTATCACCATTCAAGGTGCTGCAGATTTAGGGCAAGCCTTACAACCCTTGTTTGGCGACAGTGCAACCACCTTTATGGCGTTAGGCCTTTTTGCGGCAGGGCTATCCTCGTCATTGACGGCACCTCTGGCTTCAGCCTATGCCTTGAGCGGTGTACTGGGTTACTCAAACAATCTCAAGGATAAGAAATTTCGGGCCACTTGGTTCACGATTCTTCTCGTGGGTGTTGTTATTGCCTCGTTGGGTTTAAAGCCGATTGAAGTGATTATTTTTGCACAGGTCGCAAATGGATTGCTGTTGCCATTTATGGCGCTATTTTTGGTCTGGGTATGCAATCAACCGCGTTTAGCGCAGCACCGCAACTCACTGTTGCAGAACATTCTTGGTGGGTTGGTATGTGCTGTAGCCATTGGGCTTGGCGCCCGCAGTATTGCCTCGGCAATGGGCTGGTTGTGACTTTATTTGCCGAACAACATTTCCAACTCTAAGCCGACAATCCATCGCGGCTTACGTGTTTCAATGAGGGTTTCTCGTGGCCAATGGAGTCCAACCCAGCCCTCTATAAACAGCCATTCTCGTTTGAACCGGCTACGATGAAGTGCCCGCAGGCCGTAATCCCTGAGGGGCACTTCATGTTCAGATTCACCCGACCACCAAACTTCAGCGCCGACAGCGCGTTCATAATGATAAATATAATAGAGCTTTTGTGAGGTGTTCCAGCGAACCCCTTCGGTTCGTTCGGCAAAGGTTGCACGGCCCCAAACTTTCGCAAACCAGTTTGGCGCCAAAACAAAGTCAAACTCCGCGGTTTGAGCAATACCAAAGCCGTCGCTATCGCGCCAAAATCCGACACTTTGCAGCGATGCTTCTGTGCTTTCACCAAGGATCGATTCATAGCGGTAGCGAGCCCGAAGGTACGGATCAAGCTTTAAGCCTCCACGAATACCAGCGCCAAAGGACAAACTGTGTTTCTGACTGAGGTGGGGGTCAAAACCCAAGCCAAGCATCCATTCTTCGTCAGATTGGTTGCGTCTTATTATAGAGGGGCGGGATTGCTGAGAGTCGTTGATGAAATCATCGAAGTCACCGCGACCAATAATTGCTGAGAACTTTCGCTCAGCATGCGGAAACACCACAGCGGCACGGAAGCTTGAGTCTAATTTAAAGCCATCATATTCATCCCAAACAGGCGTAAGAGTTAGGCTTCCCGAGGCGGTATCGTAGGCCTCTGGATCAATATCCTCGGCAAAAAACGAGTCTAACCAAGCTGCAGTGGCATTCACCGAACTGGTTAAGCCTGCTCGGAATTCATCAATCATTGCCTCCTCTTCCGGTGGCTGCTCCTTAGATTCTTTGGCTTGACCAAGAACAGCAGGGCTGAGGAGCAGACACAGGCAAAAAATGCTCCAGCGCATTCGACCTCCTTGCGTCATGTTGTATTGAACATACAAGGAAATAGGTCGATTCGCTAGTTAGATTAATTAAATACTTACGCGTTTGTAATGGCGATATTCGGGGCTCCAAAAGTTGGCCTCGATACGCTCTCTTAAAGTATCATCGCTCACTTCGAGCGCAAGACCTTGCTGTTGGGCTACTTTAGCCACATTAAACGCAATTTTCTTACTTAACTCAGCAATGTGGCTAATGCGAGGCAGCAGGCTATCGCTTTCGCCGTTCACGCGCGGTGACTCATCAGCAAGCGTATTGCTTGCTGCCATCAGCATTTCATCCGAGATAATACGCGCCTTTATGGCGATAACGCCCAGCCCAATACCCGGGAATATATAGCTATTGTTGCATTGCGCTATCGCATATTCCTGGCCTTTATATTTTATCGGGTCAAACGGGCTACCTGTTGCAATGATGGCTTCACCGTCGGTCCATTCGATGACATGTGCTGGATGCGCTTCGATTTGCCGTGACGGATTAGACAACGGGAAAATAATCGGTTGTTCGGTGTATTGATGCATGGCGCGAACAACTTGTTCGGTAAACAAACCAGGTTGCCCAGACACACCGATGAGAATGCCAGGCTTGGCGCAATGCATGACATCAAGCAGCGATGCGTACTCCCCACTGTGCTGCCAATCGGTTAGCTGGTCCAGGGGTTGTGCCAGGGCTTGTTGGAAGTCGCGCAAATCGCTCATGCCTTCCGTCAGCAAACCGAAGCGGTCGACCATGTAGATTTGACTGCGCGCTTGGGCATCGGTTAAGCCTTCAGCGACCATTTGCTGAATAATTTGCTCGGCAATACCGCAGCCAGCCGACCCAGCGCCGACAAACGCCACCTTTTGATCTTTTAACTGCATGCCTTTGCTGCGTGACGCCGCCAGTAACGTGCCAACAGTAACCGCCGCGGTACCTTGTATATCATCATTGAAACAGCAGTATTCATCACGATACTTACGTAACAATGGCATGGCGTTGGGCTGCGCGAAATCTTCAAACTGCACCATGGCTGCTGGCCAACGGCGACGTACGGCCTTCATAAAGCGGTCAACAAAAGCTTTGTACTCGCTTTGGTCGATGCGTTTGTGGCGTGCGCCCATATACATTGGGTCATTCAGTAATTTTTCATTGTTGGTGCCAACGTCAAGGCACACAGGCAAGGTGTAGGCAGGGCTTATACCACCGCAAGCGGTGTAAAGGCTGAGTTTACCGATAGGAATGCCCATGCCGCCAATACCTTGGTCACCTAAACCAAGAATGCGTTCGCCGTCCGTAACAACAATCACCTTCACCTTTTGCTTGGTCGCATTGCGCAAGATGTCTTCCATCTGATCGCGATCTTCGTATGAGATAAATAAACCGCGTGAACTGCGATATATATCAGAGAATTGTTCGCACGCATCGCCTACCGTTGGCGTGTAAATAATTGGCAGCATTTCTTCGAGATGTTGCTGCAGAAGACGATAAAAAAGTGTTTCGTTATTGTCTTGAATTGCGCGCAAATAAATATGTTTATTAATGGCGGTATCAAAACTTGAATACTGCATGTAACAGCGCTTCACTTGCTCTTCGATAGTTTCATAGCGCGGTGGTAGCAAACCGGTTAAATTGAACGCAGTTCGCTCTTCGCGAGTAAACGCGCTACCTTTGTTAAGTAACGGTGTTTCAAGCAAATTTGGGCCTGCATAAGGAATATACAGCGGATTCTTCATGAATCATTCTCCTCGCGCGACGTAATTAGGTGGCAGTTTGGTGACTGAATTCGCAATTATTGCAGAAAAATGGGAGGAAGGCATGGGAAATCCGGCGTTTGAAGTGAAACTTGAGTTAGTTGACAATTATAAGTTTGAAGTTGATTTCGGCGAGTTCGGACAGATCATTACTGACGAACCGGAACCTGTTGGGCATGGCGAAGGCCCGGGGCCGAGTCAATTACTCGCAGCTGCGGTTGCCAACTGCCTTGCCGCAAGTTTGATGTTTGCTATCCGAAAGTTTAAAGGTGATCCGGGTAAGGTGACAGCGAAGGTTCAAGGCGACATGGAGCGCGTCGATGGCCGCCTTCGTATCGGTAGCATGCATGTTGAGTTAAACCTTGGTCAAGCGGCCGATGCAATCGACAAACTTGACCGTGTTTTGGAGCAATTTGAGAACTTCTGTGTGGTCACTCAAAGTGTTCGAAGTGGCATCAAGGTTGACGTAACCGTATTGGATGACGCAGGGCAAGTTCTAAAATCAGCCGAATAATTGCTGTCCTGGGTTGAGCAATATCCAACTGGTTAAAATGAACTTATCATTAGACTTTGGCACCGTTCCGCGGTGGGTGTGTGTGAAATAACCGGGTGCGATAACCATGCGGCCGCGCTTCGGTTTGATGCTTTTGTTTTGATAATAGAAGTCGGTGGTGCCACCGTCTTCTACATCGTTTAAATAGAACATAAACAGCAAACTACGATGCAACGCTTCAACGCTGTTCTTCTCAGGGTAGACTTCACAGTGCCAGTAATTATAGTTGCCCTGATCTTGTAAATATTTTTGAGCTTGAATAGGGCCAAGGCGATAAAGCAATTGCATGTAGGCCTGTTCCTTTCCCGCGGCGATTTCATCAAAATTTTCATGCGTTAAATTTACCGGTGCTCCGGTAACGGGATGTTTTACTTTCAAAGCAACAGGCGCTATCAATGCGAAATGATATTTCTTAAAATATTCCAGCGCATATTTAGTGGTTACATCGCAAATGGTCTTTAACTCGTTGGCATAATCTTGATGCTGATTTAAATAAAGGTCTTCACTTAATTTTTTGTCCGTATCGACACCACCACCGGTGCGACCAGGTTGCTTATGCGGGCTGTTTTCAAATAAGTCGATAAATTTGTCACAAAACTCTGCTGAAAGCGCATCATCATAAACTTCAATAAAGTCGTTACTCACGTCGTTACTCACAATTATCCCCAGTAATTAAAATCTTTACCAAAACACACGGGCGAACTGAACTCGTTGCCGTCGGCTTGTTGATCTTCACATTGAATTGCCTGCATGACAGCATGTTTTAACACTGGCAGGTGAGAGTGTTCAAACTGTTTAACGGCGCTTAGTAAGGTAACCGGGCCCTCGCGTAGCCGCTGCATGATAGGTACCAGCGCTTCCGGATGAGTTTCCAATTCAGAAAAATAGCGTTTAGCGAACGTCGAATAATCAATATCTCCGGCATGATATTGTTTGCGCAACTGGTTAGAGGGACAAGCCTCTTTGCACCAGATTGAATGCGCAAGCTGTTCCTTTTTGATACCACGCGGCCACAGTCTGTCAACCAATATCCGCGCGCCGTCAGTTGGGTCCGCAGCATCATAAACACGCTTAAACAGAATGGAATATGCAGCCATTACAATCCTTATCGAGTCAACTAAACTAGCTTTACCTAGGCCAAAAGCTTTTTTTGCGCGTAGATTATAGTTAGTGTGATTAGCTAGTGTGATCAAGAGGTCGCCAAATTTCTACCTTTTTTACGACTTAAGGACAACCGATGACATATATCCGTAACACGATTGAGCAACTGCAGCAAACAAGCCCAGCGCAAACTGAATTTTATCAAGCAGTTGAAGATGTCCTCGAGAGTCTCGAGCCCTTGTTAGAACAAAATCCAAAATATCGCGAACAAGCCATCATTGCGAGGCTCGTGGAACCAGAACGTCAGATTATGTTTCGCGTGCCTTGGATGGATGATAATGGTCAAGTACAGGTCAATAAGGGCTATCGAATTGAGTTCAATTCGGCGCTTGGGCCTTACAAGGGGGGGCTGCGCTTCCACCCCAGCGTCAATGGCTCCATCATTAAATTTTTAGGCTTTGAACAAATTTTCAAGAATGCGTTAACAGGTCTCCCGATAGGCGGCGGTAAAGGCGGTGCCAACTTCGATCCGAAAGGGAAGTCGAATGCTGAAATTATGCGATTTTGCCAATCCTTTATGTCTGAATTGTTTCGCCATATTGGGCCACAAACGGATGTTCCCGCTGGCGACATTGGGGTAGGTACGCGTGAACTTGGCTATTTATTCGGTCAATACAAGCGCTTGGTTAATCGTTTTGACGGTGTGTTAACGGGCAAAGGTTTATTATGGGGCGGTTCTCACGCGCGCAAAGAAGCCACTGGATATGGGTGTGTGTACTTCGCTAATTATATGATGGCCGATCGCGATGTGGAACTTGACGGTAAACGGTGCGCCGTTTCGGGGTCTGGCAATGTCGCTATTTACACCATGGAAAAGCTCTATGAGCTTGGCGCGAAGCCGGTAACGTGCAGTGACTCGTCAGGCACAATCTACCATGAAGCTGGTATCGATCTCGACTTGATAAAGCAGCTAAAAGAACAACAACATAAGCGACTTGAGCAGTATTTAGAAACACATACCGGAGCTGAATATACGCCGCGTGAAGAATACCCCGAAGATGGCCATCAAGTATGGCGTTATGAAGTTGATTTGGCGTTCCCTTGTGCAACGCAGAATGAAGTGACCCGAGCAGATGTCGAAAGCTTGCTGGCGAATGGTTGTTTGGGTATCGCGGAAGGTGCAAATATGCCGCTTACTGAAGCTGCTTTTGATGCCGTGCAAGAAAGCTCTATTGCCTATGGACCAGGCAAAGCAGCCAATGCCGGCGGTGTGGCGACGAGCCAATTAGAAATGGCTCAAAATGCCAGCATGCAGCGTTGGAGTTTTGAACAGGTTGATGAACGTTTAAAGCAGGTGATGAAAAACATTTACACTGACATTTCCCGTACAGCGGACGATTTTGGTCAACCAAGAAACTTGGTGTTAGGTGCTAACGTTGCTGGGTTTAAACGTGTTGCAGACGCCATGATTGAGCAAGGTTTGGTTTAATTTGTTTCATTTGTTTTTTATAACTCAAAATAAAATGCTAGTTATTTCAATCGATTAGCATTGAACTGGTGGGTCTTTACAAAAAACAAAAAATTCTACGCAACTAAACTGTGCAAAAAAGCGACTAAACTAGTATCTGATAGCGGTTGTTGCTATCTGCCGTTTGGAGGCAAGAAGCATGCAAAAATTTAATTTGAAAGCCCGTCTGAGTGCGGTTGCTTTACTTGGTTCAGTATCAATGATGAGTGCTGCGCTGGTTCCAGTTGCTGCACAAGCAGAGCCAGTACAAGCTGAAGCCGTTTATTATTCGCAGGCTGAGCTGGATAGGCTGCTGGCGCCAATTGCGCTGTATCCGGACAGTCTGCTTTCACACGTGTTGATTGCAGCAACCTACCCGTTAGAAGTTGTTCAAGCAGAACGTTGGGTCAGTAAAAATGACCATTTGCAGCCACAGGAAGCATTAGCGCGGGCAGCAGATGAGCCGTGGGATGCGAGCGTGAAAGCGCTGGTGGGCACACCCGAAGTGTTGAAGCAAATGAGCGATGATCTGGAATGGACGCAAGCTGTTGGTGAGGCTTTTCTTGCTCAGCAAGAAGATGTGTTAGCGCGCGTGCAAACGCTGCGTGACCATGCCTATACCGCAGGTAACTTGCGTTCAAATAAACACGTGAGCGTTGAGCGCGAAGACAAAACCATTGTCATCGAAAACGTTCGTCGCGAAGTGGTGTATGTACCTTACTATGACACCCGCGTGGTATACGGATCGTGGTGGTGGAATAGCCATCCGCCAGTGTTCTGGTCGCGCCCATCGTTAACGGTAAGTATTGGCTCCGGTATCTATTGGGGCATTAGCTACAATGTGCCTAGCCATTATTACTATAGCCACTTCTACTGGCCACAGCGTTATGTTGTGATTAACAATCACTATTACCAAGCACCACCGAAAAAGCGCCGTGATTACTGGATGAAGGGCCAAGATGCCAAACGTTGGTATCACAATCCGAATCATCGACGCGGTGTGGTATATCGCCACCGTGATTTGCAGCCTGAGCGGCCGAAGTACTATATGGTGAATAATGGGCAACAAGTCGTCCGCCCAACGGTAAGCTCACGCGCGATGCCTGCGAAGAGTGTCGCGACACGAAATGTTACCAGTTTCGATCAACGGCCAAGCAAAGAGCGGGTGATTCGCACACTGCGTGGTAAAGAGGTCAAGAGTGTACCAACGCAGCGTCGTGTGACACAGTCGAACTGGCGTGATCCGGTTGTCCGTGAAACGTCACGACCAAAACGTGATGCGATAGTTCGCACCCCAACAGTTCGTGAATCTGCAGTGCGGAAAAATAACGTTCGCCAGCCGTATATGGGCCAGCAAAAGGTGAATCGCCCAACGCCGCAGAGTAGCCAGCGAGCAGTGCCGCAAGTTAAAGCGCCACAGCGCGCCGTAACACAGCCCAAAGCACCGGTGTATAAACCGGCGCAGCAACCTCGCTATAACCGTACCCAAACGTCACGGCCGCAGGTTGGTGCATCGCCTCGAGCAAATGTACCTACTCCGGCTGCAAAACCAGCTCGCAATGGGCAAAACCGCATGAAAGACTTTTAAACGCGGTGTGTTAAATACCGAAGTCGTCGAAGCGAATTCGCGCTGAGTCGACATTGAGTGAGGCCAGCATCGCCAATGTTGCTTGCAACATGGCGGGCGGGCCGCACACATAAAAGTCGTAATCACCCGGATGGTTTTGTAGCCATTGCGCGGCCGCCACATCGATATTTCCTAGTTGAACCTGCTCAATATCTTGATCTGCTGTGTCGGAAATGACTGGCACATAGTGCAGGTTCGGCATGGCCACAAATTCATCGCGATAAATGAGTTCAGCTGTGGTACGCGCGCCATGAAACAGGTGCATGGGGCGTCCCTGAGCAGACTCAGCTTGAACCAGCGCCCTTATCGGAGCGATACCTACGCCGCCAGCAATATAAACTTGTGGGCGAGTGGACACAGTTGGATCAGTTGTTAAAAAATCACCAAATGGGCCAGTGGCGTGTACCGTCTCGCCATGCTGTAACTGACACAAATAGCTGGAGCCGATACCAGCTGGAACATTTGACGAAGGTGCTGGCATGGTACGTATCAAAAACACCAGCTCCGTTTTATCAGGAAGGCCCGAATCAGGTGCCTGAGCAAATGAGTAATTTCGCATTAGGTAGCTGGATTCATGTGGAATTTCGAATTGCATGAATTGGCCGGCCTGATACGCAAACGAGTTGGCAACGGTAAATTTTAGCTCAGTGATCAGTGGCGATAACGGTCGCTGCTGTGTGAGAGTAAGTTCATACCGTTTAGCATCATTGTTCAACAGTTGTACAGCCTGCCCGTGGTCGCGATGTTGGCATGCCAAGCGAACCCCGCGCGCGAGTTCGGCGGTACTGATCAAGCGCTGCTCAGCGTCGGTTATTGGCGTATTTGAATCGACAACAACTTTACATAACCCACAGGTACCGCCGCCACCGCAACCACTTGCAATAGGTTGATGCTTGCGTTGCAGTGCTTCCAACAGTGAAAGCTTGCGGCGAGGGTTCAAGTCACCGTGGCGAATACCACGAAGTAGCAATATTAACCCGGATAGGGTGAACCACAGCGCTAAAAAAGCTGCGGTATAGTTCAGCAGGTGATTAAAATTACGACCGCCCGAATAATCCATAAAATGCAATTTAAATGCCCAGTCAGCAAGCAACCACGGCGTATTTCTGTGGTCAAGCACGCGGCCGTTGCTTGCGTCCACATAGACTCTGGTGTTTAGGTCGTCGCGAAATTGAACGCGGTATCCCGCACCTTGCCACCCGAAGATTTCATCTGTGGTTGTGATAGTACTGACTTGTTCAAGTTCACCTGGGCCATCATAGGTGGCCAGCGCTAGCTGTTCGGCCTGTTTTGCGCTGGTGAACCAAGGTTCACCAGTGCTGCCATGAATGAATAACTGTTGCTGCGGTAAGTTGATCTGGTACTGCGGTTCTTGGCCAACACGATACAACTTTATTGATAATGCCTGCGGATACATTTCCCACACGTCGCGGATATCAATTTGCGGCCGATATTGTCGTAAAACCAGCCCCGTTGGGTTGGTCTTATATTGATGCCCCGACATGGCGTGATGACCTTGCAGGGAAAAATAGAACCCCGATACCAGCCATAAAATGACCTGAATCAGCAGCACCAATCCTAGCCAGCGATGCAGCCATTGCATAAAACGCATCATGAGACCACCTTCGTCGGTTTTTGCCGTAAGGTGAAAATGAGTAGTACCATCCCAGTAACCATCAGCACACCAGTACCTAAAATAAAGATGCGCAGTAGCCAGGAGGTGATGTTTGTGCGAGCTTCATAGTCCATGATGTGCAGCATCCACATGAAGTCGAAACCGCGCCAAAAATCATGACGTTTTGTCAGCAATTCGCCAGTTCTTGGCGAGATATATAAACTGGTGTTGGCAAAATCGTCGTAGTTAACCTGCCACACTGGCAGCAGGCTGGCGCTTATTTCGCTCGGCGCTTCGCGCTCGAGATACTCAACCGATCGAATTTTCGGTGTCTCAGTAGCGGCGTAATAGGCATTGGATATTGCTGTGATATCGGTTTGTGAAAACTGCACTAACTCGAGTGTTTGTGCATTGATGAGTCGTGTGGTTCTATGCCCGAAAACTTTATAGGTTGGCACCATACGGCCGTCAATTAACGTGCTCTGCAGGGTGATTTCGCGAGCTCGCGGAAATGCTTTCAATACGTCGTTTAAACGCGCTGGCTGGGCTGTTGCGGGTAACTGTTGAGCGACAGACCGTACTAAATGGTCGCCATGTATGAAGCTTAATTCGAAAAACACCATATATGCGCCACTGATACTCCAGAGGACCATCTGTACGCCGAAAAACAAAGATAACCAGCGATGCCATACGCGCCAGCGGCCTGAGCGCTGCTTTAGTTTTGTTGATGGAATTGGCTGTGACATCTCGTTCCTATTGCGTGCAACTGGTGTTGTCTTCTTAGAGTAATCGACGAATACTATAGAAAGTTTTGCTTTGATTCAAAGAATAATCAAAAAAGAGAACGCCATGAAGTTTAGCTATTTTTACGAGCGTGCGGTCGCTCGACACGGCAGTGAGCAGGCATTGCTAAAGCGTATGCCGCAGCTGGCATCGCCCGAAGCGCTGAGCGCACTGACAGATAATCGATTCTTAGCAGAAATGACACGCTGTGTTTTTCGGGCGGGTTTTGCGTGGCAGGTTATCGAGAATAAGTGGGATGGATTTGAGGCTGCGTTTGCTGGGTTTTTACCGCTGTACTGGCAGCAAGTGCCACCAGAACGGCTTGATGAATTGGCGCGTGACGTACGTATTGTGCGTAATCCGCAGAAAATTGCGACGGTGCCTATCAACGCTCGCATGATTGTTGAGGCCTCTGAGCAGCACGATGGCTTTGGTCGGTTTTTGGCGAATTGGCCGTCAAGCGAACAAGCCGATTTGTTGCGCTATTTTAAAAAACACGGGGCGAGACTAGGCGGTACTGCGGCGCATCATGTGCTGCGTCGCGTGGGTTGGGATGGTTATATCCTGACGCCAGATAATTTAACTGCTATGCGCAATCACAATTTGCTTGATGCCTCGCCGTACAGTCAACGAGGCGCCAAGCAAATTCAGCAGGCATTCAATCAATGGCATGCTGAGACAGGATTACCTTACAGTCATCTGTCACGGATACTCTCGATGACAATTGACGTTAAAGGTTAACGCAGCGTAACAAATTCCTCAGCGCTGGTTGGGTGCAGTGCAACTGTGGCGTCAAAATCAGCCTTGGTTGCGCCCATCTTCATCGCTACCGCGAAACCTTGCAGAATTTCATCCATACCCTCGCCAATGCCGTGAATACCAATAACGCGCTCTTCTGGACCAGTACAGACCAGTTTGAATGTGCTCAGGGCGCGGTGTGGCGTAACCGCGTTGTACATTGCGGCAAATTGCGAACGGTACACTTTTACAGCATCGCCGTGCACTTCGCGCGCTTCAGCTTCAGTTAAACCAACGGTACCTATGGCTGGGTGACTAAAGACGATGGTCGGGATTAAGCTGTAATCCATGTGCGCGTCTGGCATGTCTTTGTTGAACAGGCGTTCAGACAGCAGCCGACCAGCCTTAATGGCAACAGGCGTTAATTGTGCTTCACCGGTTATATCCCCAACAGCATAAATACCTTTCACATTAGTATTCTGGTATTTGTCGGTGCGAATAAAGCCGTGTTCATCAACTTCAACCCCGGCCGCTTCAAGGTTTATTGTATCGGTGGCTGGTTCACGGCCAATGGCCCAAACCAGGCAATCAACGCCATCAATGCTTTGACCATTTTCGCAATGGACTGACAAAGTGCCGTCGCTATGTTTTTCAACGCGCTCAATAATACACCCGGTATGAAGCTCCGGGCCATCTTGCTTCATGCGTTCCAGCAATGCATCGGTAATGTCGTGGTCAAAATACCTGAGTGGGCGGTCGCCTCGCACCAGCAGGTGCGCATCAGAACCAAGTGCATCAAGCACACCGGCAATTTCTACGGCAATGTAGCCTGCGCCAACAACAACGGATTTATTAGGACGCTCAGTTAACGCAAAAAAGCCATCTGAATCAATCCCGTATTCGGCACCCGGTACATCAGGAATCATAGCCCGGCCGCCAACAGCGATGGTGATGTGGTCCGCAGTTATATGTTCGCCATTAACTTCCACAGTATTGGCATCAACAAAGCGCGCAAAGCCTTCAATGTAGTCAACACCGTTACCCTCAAAGCCGCGCTTGTAGCCGCCGTGAATACGCTGAATGTATGCTTCACGGTTTTTAACTAACGTGCTCCAGTCGAAGCCTTTTTGTTCAATGTCGAAGCCGTAGGCCGAACTGTATTTAATCGCTTCGGCAATATGCGCGCCGTACCACATAACTTTTTTCGGTACACAACCGACATTGACGCATGTTCCGCCCACGGCCTTCGCTTCTACCACCGCAGCTTTTGCACCGCGAATGGCTGCGCGGTTAGCTGACGCAATGCCGCCGCTACCAGCACCAATGGCAAGATAATCGTAATGTCGGGTCATGTGCTCTACTCCTGTGACATGCTAGAGTGTTGTATCTGCTAAGTGAATGCGCCTATGATCGCTGAAAACGCACATGGGTGCAATGCGCGCTCGGACGGATACAGCCAATTAACCGACGAAAATACCGATGACCCTTATCTATCAAATCAATCGCAGCAAGCGGCGACGCAACCTAGCCATCAAGGTGGCAAAGGGAAAGCTTGAAATTCAAGCCCCTTGGCATATGCCAGAGGCGACAATTCGTGCCTTTGTGAATGACAAGCATGCGTGGATAGATAAACATTTGCAGCGGCAACGCCGGCAGCTTGATGCCTTGGCTCCGCGGTTGTGGGAGTCTGGTGAGCGTTTACGCTGGCTGGGTGAGCCGATGACCTTGAAAGTGGCTACCGCAACACGCAAAAGTGCGGAGCGCTATGGTACGGAGTTGTTTGTTACGAAAACCACGCGTAGTCAGGCGGATAAAGAGCCGCGCTTAACTGTTGTTAGTTGGTATAAACGACAAGCCGAGGCCTGGCTTGATGACTTTTTTGCAACTTGGCCTGAGCACCACGGATTAACTCCCAGTACATGGAGCATTGGTGATTTCACCAGCAAGTGGGGGCATTGTACCCGTAAGCAGGCATTGAAATTTACATGGAAGTTATGGATAGCGCCGTCGTGGGTGGTGCGTAACGTGGTGATACATGAGCTATGCCATTTAAAAGAATTCAATCACAGCAAGGCGTTTTGGCGGTTGGTTGAGCAGCTCTCACCGGATTATCAAGCAGCTGAGGCATGGTTGCGTCAGCACGGCGTGACCGTGCTGAACGCGGATTACCTTGATTATTGTGATGAAGGTAGTGATTAATTAGCGGGTAGGTTTTGCTTTAAAAACTCAACCATCATGGTGCGCAAATGTTGCGTGGTTCCTTCACCTTCGCTAATACCATGGGTGCGGTTAGGGTAGGCG
Source organism: Pseudidiomarina sp. (assembly GCF_048267825.1). NCBI lineage: Bacteria > Pseudomonadati > Pseudomonadota > Gammaproteobacteria > Alteromonadales > Idiomarinaceae > Pseudidiomarina > Pseudidiomarina sp. The sequence continues at coordinate 51,880 of NZ_JBLWWR010000004.1, read as the reverse complement.
AAATATTCAAATTGCTTGCCATGTTTTATCAGCGCATTAACGAGCCGTTCTGATCCTTGAAAGTGAACATTATCGTCGCCCGTTCCATGCACCAGCAACAAGTCACCTTGTAAATTTTCGGCATGGGTAATTGCCGAAGTTTCACGATAACTGTCGGCCGCTTCCGGCAATAATCCCGAGTAGCGTTCCTGATAAATTGTATCGTATAACGTTAAGTCAGGTACCGGAGCCAGTGCCATACCCGCATGGTACGAGTCTGGGTAGCGGAACAGTGCATTAAGGGTTTGCGAACCACCACCACTATGCCCCCAGATACCTACCCGGTCTTCATCAATAAAGTCCCAGCGGTCGAGCATGGCTTGCAAGGCATCATGCTGATCGCGAACGGTGACAACGCCTAAATTCTTGTAAATTGAACGTCGCCATTCAAAACCCCGTGGTGAACGCGTACCGCGGTTATCAACAGAAGCGACTAAATAGCCTTGTTGGGTTAAGTAGGTATGAAACAAAAAGCGCTCACCACCCCAACTGTTTGCCACTGTTTGGCCCCAAGGTTCGCCATACACATAGTAGACGATAGGGTATTCTTTATTCGGATCAAAATCTGCTGGCTTCATTAAATAGCCATCCAATTTCAGCCCGTCTTGCGCCTCAACTTGAAAAAATTCAAAGGCTCCACGCTTGAGTTTATCAAAGGAATTCTGAGCTTCATTATTGGTTTTGATAACGCGAATACTCTCGTGCTCTGGCAGCGTGATCATATCGACAACTGGCATCGTTTCGACATTTGAAAACGTATGCACCGCATATTTCGCATCAGCTGAAAGTTGGTAGCTATGCGTTCCCGGCTGATCGGGCGTGAGTCGTTCAAGCTTGCCACTACCGTCTAAGCTGGCGCGGAACAAATAACGCTCAAGCGGCGTTTCAGGTGAGGCAATAAAGTACACCCAACCGTTTTTTTCATTGATTTGCAGAACTTCGATAACGTCCCAGTTACCTCGGGTGATGGTGCTAAGTCGTCCAGTGTCCCGCTGCACTACGTAGATGTGGCGGAAGCCGCTGCGCTCGCTGAGCCATGTGAATGACTCACCGTTGTCAATAAATTGCAGATCGTCAACGTATTCGGCCCAGCTCTCGGTTGCTTCTTGCAAAAGCTGTTGCACTGCTCCTGTTTTCGCATTGGCTAAAAAAGCGGTGTTAACGGCTTGTGAGCGCGTGAGTTGCTGAATGAGCAGCTGCGAACTGTTGCCAGCCCATTGCATACGCACTAAGTAATTTTGGCGTGGGTCACCAGGAATTTTCATCCATGTTGTATCGCCACCTTGTGCAGGCATTACACCAATTCGCATTGCGGCATTGGTCTCGCCAACCTTTGGATAAGGAAATTGCTTTAACGTTGGGTACAATTCATCGGTGTTATTAATCATGGTAAACAACGGGGTACCTTCGGTGTCCAATTGCCAGTAAGCAATTGAGCTACCGTCAGGGCTCCAACGAAAACCATCGCGCAAGAAAAACTCTTCTTCGTTCACCCAGTCAAAGGTGCCATTGACGATAGTGTCGCTGCCGTCTTTCGTCAGTTGTGTAATACGTGATGAACTAAGGTTCTCAACATAGATGTTGTTGTTCATAACATATGCAACACGGGTCGCTTGTGGGTCGAACTTGGCAAACTGTAATGTTGACGCGGCAGCATTACCGCCCAGCTGTTGTAATTTCTTGGTGGATAAATCAAATACCCAGTAGTCACCAAGAGTATGGGTGCGCCAAGAGCGCTTCGTGTTGGTGAATAGGAGTAACTTACTGCCGTCATCTGACCAACTGTAGTCGGCAACCTCGAGTGGGTCAGAATTATTGTCGGGACGGAGGTCTTTGGCGTTCACCAGAACAGTCCGCTGCTGGGTTTGTGGGTGGTAACGCACAATGTGATGACCAGCGTCCTCAGCACGCTCCAATACCGTATAACCGCTGCCGTCAGCTAACCAGCGTGTAGGGCCTACGCCACGGGCATTATATTTGCCTTCTTGATAGAGCGCGTCAAATTCAACTGCAACTGTACCTGTCGATTGATTCGTGTCTTGATGTTCTCCGCTACCCGGAAGTGTGCTACAACCTGCTATAACCGTAGCGGAAGCAACGCCGATGAAGGTTTGACGTAACCATGATGTTGTTTGTTGTGTCATTGTAATTACCTGTTGTGAGGGCGGTGTGACCTTGAAAATTTGCACGGCGCCCATACCTATGCAGAAGACGAAAGTATCCACGCATTATTCAAGAGGATGTTCCATGAGTCAAAACCCTTTGCTCACTGATTACCATTTACCCCCGTTTGAGGCAATACAGCCGCACCATGTTATACCGGCTATTGAGCAACGGATTAAAGACTGTAAGAACACAATTGAAGCGGTTATAGCTGCCGGTGACTATAGCTGGGATGGATTAGTGGCGCCGTTAGAGCAGGTTGACGACTTGTTGGAGCGCAGTTGGTCGCCAGTATCGCATTTGAATGCCGTGGTCAGTTCGAAGGAGCTGCGCGAGGCGCACGATAGCTGCCTGCCACAACTGTCGGAATATGGCACCTTTGTGGGCCAGCACGAAGGTTTATATAACGCGTTTAAAGCACTGCGAGACAGTGACAACTTTGAGCAGCTTACCGAGGCCCAGCGTAAAGTTGTGACCGATACGCTGCGTGATTTTGAACTGTCAGGCATTGCTTTACCGGCCGATAAAAAACAACGTTACGCTGAAATTCAAACGAAACTGTCTGAGCTGTCTTCCCAGTTCAGTAATAACTTACTCGATGCGACTGATGGCTGGCACTATCTGGTGACAACCGAAGACATGCTGGCAGGGCTTCCAGAAAGCGCGATTGCGGCCGCCAAAGCAGCTGCTGAGGAGCACAATCAGAAAGGCTGGCGCTTCGGCTTAGATTTCCCAAGCTATTTGCCAGTGATGACCTATGCTGACAACGCTGAACTGCGCCGTATTATGTACGAAGCATTCACGACGCGTGCTTCTGATCAAGGCCCGCAAGCGGGGCAATTTGATAACACTGCTATTATGGCTGAAACCTTAGCACTGCGACATGAACTAGCAGAGCTACTGGGTTTTGCCAATTACGCGGAACTGTCGCTGGCGACAAAAATGGCAGAGTCCGCAGAGCAGGTGGAACAGTTTTTACAGGACTTAGCCAAACACTCCTTATCGCAGGCCCATGAAGATTACCAGGATGTTCTGAAATTTGCGGCTGATAATTTTGGTGTTGAGCAGTTAGATGCGTGGGACGTCGGCTATTTCAGCGAAAAGTTGAAGCAACAACGCTACGCTATCTCCGATGAGCAATTACGCCCCTATTTCCCAGAACAACAGGTTGTGCAGGGGCTATTTGGCGTGGTTCAAACCTTGTTTGGAATAAACATTGAAGAACAGGAGAACGTAAAAGCATGGCACCCTCAGGTACGCTATTTTGTCATCACGGATAATAACGGTGATGTGCGCGGTAGCTTCTTTTTAGACCTGTATGCACGCACAGGCAAACGCGGTGGAGCATGGATGGCAGAGTGCGCAGTACGTCGAATTACCGCGACGCATCAACTGCAATTGCCGGTGGCCTATCTGACCTGTAACTTCAATAAACCTGTCGGTGATAAGCCTGCACTGTTTACCCATGACGAAGTGCTAACCTTATTCCATGAATTTGGCCATGGTTTACATCATATGTTAACCAAAGTTGACGTTGCCGGTGTGTCAGGAATTAATGGTGTAGCTTGGGATGCGGTTGAACTGCCGTCACAGTTTCTTGAAAATTGGTGTTGGGAGCCCGAGGCACTTGCCATGATATCTGGCCATTTCGAAACCGGTGAGCCCCTACCGCAGGATTTATTAGATAACATGCTGGCTGCGCGCAACTTCCAATCAGCGATGCAAATGGTTCGACAGCTCGAATTTAGCTTGTTTGATTTGCGTATTCATCGCGATTACAACCCGCAGCAGGGCGATCAGATTCAAGCCATTCTTGATGCGGTGCGTGATGAGGTTGCGGTCAGAAAACCGCCTTCATACAATCGTTTTCAGCATGGCTTTGGCCACATATTTGCTGGCGGATATGCCGCGGGTTATTACAGCTACAAGTGGGCTGAAGTGTTGTCGGCAGACGCGTATTCGCGCTTTGAAGAAGAAGGAATATTTAATCGCGAAACGGGGCAAGATTTTTTACGAGCGATTTTGGAGCGGGGTGGCTCGCGCGATGCGATGGAGCTATTTAAGGAGTTTCGAGGCCGTGAGCCAGACGTTGAAGCGTTGCTGCGTCATACGGGTATTACGAGTCTGGAACAACCCAGCTAACTAACAATACTAGAGAAATTACGAATAGAATGACAAACACAGCGCCAACTGCGACGTAGATTACGGGATTACCGTGATTAAAGTCGCGTTGGCGATTTTTGTCTGATTGCACACCAAACAAGGCCGCAAGCACACTAATTACAATATCGAAAAAACCAGGTTTTGAAGGTTGATCTGAAGTTTTGTCCGAACGCTTATCTGAAGACATGGCTACTCAGGGGGTGTCGATTAGCGGATTAACCACCAATAGGTTGATTGTAATCGCGCTTTTTAGATTCAGCAGAACCAAATAACAACTCGAATAAATCGAGGAAATGGAATTGAGTTGAGCGACTTTTACCGCTAAACCAACTGGTCCATGTCACACTTTGTTCTGGTGCCTGGCAGACGTTTTGAGCGTTGGGTTGTTCGCTGTTATGCATCATAGCTTTGCATTCTTCGAGCGATTTAGTCGGTTCATTTTGCCACGCAGCAGCACTCACCGCGCTAATTAGCACAATGCTTGCAATCAATAAGACTGACATAACTGACAGCTTCATGGACTACTCCGCTTAATAAATGAGCTACTAAAATAGCAGGAAATAAGCTTACCTGCCAAGCCTATTGCATTATTTTTTTGACTGCCAAGCCGACCAACCTTTGCTACACTATGGCCTCTTTTTGATAAGCGAGGCGATTATGCGCGAATTTTTAATTGCACCATCGATATTATCGGCAGACTTTGCGCGGCTTGGCGAAGAAGTCGACAATGTATTAGCCGCCGGTGCTGACGTTGTTCACTTTGACGTGATGGACAATCATTTCGTTCCTAATCTCACCATTGGGCCGATGGTTTGTAAGGCGCTTCGCGATTACGGTATCAAAGCACCGATAGATGTCCATTTAATGGTGCAGCCAGTGGATCGCATGATCGATGACTTCGCCGCTGCGGGCGCATCGATTATTACTTTTCACCCCGAAGCATCGACGCATATCGACCGCTCTTTGCAGCAAATTAAGGCCGCTGGGTGTCAAGCCGGCTTAGTGTTTAATCCGGCTACGCCGTTACATTATTTAGATTATGTACTCGATAAAGTTGATGTGATCTTATTGATGTCGGTTAACCCCGGCTTTGGTGGCCAGTCATTTATTCCTGCAACTTTAGATAAGTTGCGTCAGGCACGTAAAATAATCGACGCCAGCGGTCGCGATATTCGATTAGAGATAGATGGTGGCGTTAAAGTCGACAATATCGCTGAAATTGCAGCAGCCGGTGCCGATATGTTTGTCGCAGGCTCGGCAATATTTAATCAACCCGACTATGCCAAAGTAATCGGCGAAATGCGGAAACAATTAGCAACTGTAGCTTAATAACGGATATAAAAATTTATGAGTAAACCCATTGTATTAAGTGGCTGTCAGCCGTCAGGACAACTCTCGATTGGTAATTACATTGGCGCCCTGCGTCAGTGGGTAAAAATGCAAGAAACTCATGATTGCCGTTTTATGTTGGTTGATTTGCACGCGATTACGGTGCGTCAGGATCCAGAAAAACTGCGTGAGGCAACATTAGACGGCTTGGCGCTTTATATGGCCTGCGGTTTAGACCCAGAAAAAAGTATTATTTTCGTGCAATCGCACGTGCCTGAACATGCCCAGTTGGCTTGGGTCTTGAATTGTTACACCCAAATGGGTGAGTTGAATCGTATGACGCAGTTTAAAGACAAGTCAGATAGGCACGCACATAACATCAATGCCGGTTTGTTTACCTATCCAGCATTGATGGCGGCAGATATTTTACTTTATCAGGCAAATGAAGTGCCGGTCGGCAACGACCAGAAGCAACATCTTGAATTAGCGCGGGACGTGGCAACGCGGTTCAACAACATCTATGGTGATGTGTTCACCATACCAGACCCGTTCATTCCGGAAGTTGGTGCGCGCGTTATGAGCCTGCAAGAGCCCACCAAGAAAATGTCAAAGTCTGACGAAAACCCAAATAATTTTATTGGATTACTGGAAGACCCGAAGAAAATCACCAAAAAATTAAAGCGCGCAGTAACTGACTCTGATGAGCAAGCCCGCATTTATTTTGATACCGAAGAAAAACCTGGTGTATCTAATCTGCTGTCAATTTTGTCGGCAGCAACAGGCAAGTCAATTGCCGATTTGGTGCCTGCATACGAAGATAAAATGTATGGTCATTTAAAGGGTGATACGGCTGATGCCGTTGTGGCTATGTTAGAACCAATTCAACAGCGATACCAAGAGCTGCGCAATAATCGTGATTACCTGAATCAGGTTATGGCGAATGGGGCCGACGCAGCAAGTGCCCATGCTGCGAAGACGCTACGGAAGGTTTATGACGTTATTGGATTCGTACCGCGGCCATAATTTATGCTGTTAATGATCGATAACTATGACTCATTCACCCACAATGTTGTGCGTTATTTTCGGGAATTAGACGCACAGGTGCATGTTGTTCGTAACGATCAAATATCTCTTGAAGAAATCAGCGAACTACCACTTAGCGGCATTGTTATTTCTCCCGGCCCTTGTACACCGAATGAGGCTGGGATTTCTTTGCAGGTAATTCGCCATTTTGCTGGTAAGTTACCCATACTGGGAGTTTGTCTTGGGCATCAAGCCATAGGTCAGGCATTTGGCGCTAGCGTGGTGCGTGCTGAGCATGTAATGCACGGTAAAACGTCGGTACTGCATCATGAAAATGACGGGTTGTTCAAAGGCTTACCAAGCCCATTTCAGGTTGCACGTTATCACTCACTCGTTTTAGCGCCCAGCTCCATTCCCAAAGAACTTATTGTGGACGCGTGGACTGAAGCTAAAGATGGCTCACGTGAGGTCATGGCAATTCGCCATGCGGAGATGCCAATCTGGGGCGTTCAATATCACCCCGAGGCAATTGAAACCGAGTATGGGCACCAGGTTTTGGGGCAGTTTTTAGCCTTTTGTGTGGCCAGACAAGTGTCATTTTTGCGTTAACTATTCACTCAGGTTTGCCGCTTCATGCATACTTATGCAGGCGCGCTGCAAAATAAACTAACTCTCCGAAATCCCCCGTTTTTTCTACGCTTGAAGCACGACAGCGATGCTTTTTTCTGCAATAATATGCGCACTAAATACGGCTATTATTCAGCGGCCAAACTAAACTAATTTGCATGGCAACGAGGGAACCTTATGACTGCTACGATCAACGTAAATCGCGCTTTATTTGATGAAGTGATGGTGCCGAACTATAACCCGGCAAAAATGATTCCAGTGAAAGGTGAAGGGTCTCGTGTTTGGGATCAGGAAGGCAAAGAATATGTCGATTTTGCTGGCGGTATTGCAGTCAACTGTTTAGGACACTGCCACCCAGCGATGGTTAAAGCGCTAACAGAGCAAGGTAACAAGCTCTGGCATTTGAGCAACGTATTTACTAACGAGCCAGCAATTCGTTTGGCCAAGAAATTAACAGATGCGACCTTCGCTGATCGTGTGTATTTTGCCAACTCAGGCGCCGAAGCTAATGAAGCAGCATTAAAACTGGCACGTCGCTGGGCACTTGATAAATTTGGTTCAGAAAAGAATCAAATTATTGCATTCAATAAAGGCTTTCACGGTCGCACTTTCTTTACCGTTACTGTGGGTGGCCAACCTGCGTACTCAGAGGGCTTTGGTCCGAAGCCTGGTGCGGTAGAACACGTTGATTATAACGACCTTGCTGCACTTGAAAAGCTCATGTCTGACCAAACCTGTGCGGTAATGATGGAACCTCTGCAAGGCGAAGGCGGCGTTATTAGCCCTGATGCAGACTTCGTAAAGGGCGTGCGTGCGCTATGTGATAAATACAATGCGTTGTTGGTGTTCGATGAAGTTCAAACAGGGTTTGGTCGTACCGGAAGCCTGTACGCATACCAGCAACTTGGTGTGAGCCCAGATATTCTATCAACCGCTAAAGCGCTTGGTGGTGGTTTCCCGATTGGTGCAATGTTAACAACGGATGAGATTGCCCAGCATTTGAAGCCAGGCACCCACGGCAGCACTTATGGTGGTAACCCATTAGCTTGTGCTGTTGCTGAAGCTGTATTTGATGTCGTAAATACCAGTGACGTGCTTGAAGGTGTGAAGGTACGTGAGCAGTTGTTCAAAAACAAACTGCAGGAAATTAATGAAAAATACGGCATTTTCAAAGACATTCGCGGCAAAGGCTTGCTAATCGGTGCAGAGTTGAATGAGAAGTTTGACGGCAAAGCACGTGATTTTCTAAACGCCGCAGCCGATGAAGGCACCATGGTCCTGATTGCTGGGCCAAGCGTTATCCGTTTTACACCGTCGTTGATTATCCCCGAGCAAGATATTGTTGAAGGGCTGGCGCGATTTGAGCGAGCAGTCGCAAAGCTTGCTGGCTAAGCCAAACGGAGACACCTTATGCTAGTGGTTCGTCCGATTAAGCCGCAGGATTATGCGGCGCTCTACCGGTGTGCAGTTGAATCAGGTCACGGGTTTACCTCATTGCCTGTAGACGAGGATTTATTGCGTCGCCGCATTGCTCGCGCTCAAGAAGCCTTTGCGCGCGAACAGGTGAGTGAGCCCGGTGATGAGGGCTATTTGTTTGTCATGGAAGATACGGACACCGGAGAAGTGGTTGGCTGCAGCGCTATCGAAGCTGCAGTTGGCCTGTCCGATGCCTTTTATCATTACCGTTTAGGTAAGGTGACACACCATTCAAAAGAATTGGATATCTACAACGCACTCGAAACACTCACGCTGTGTAATGATTACACCGGGTTCAGTGAATTATGCACGTTGTTTTTACGCGAGCCGTTTAGAAAGAATATGAATGGTCGTGTGCTGTCACGCTTCCGCATGTTGTTTATGGCTGAATTTAGAAACCGCTTTAGCGAAGTGGCCATTGCTGAAATGCGCGGTGTATCTGACGAAAATGGGCAATCACCGTTTTGGGGCTGGTTGCAGCAGCACTTTTTCTCAATGGATTTCACGCAAGCAGATTATTTAACAGGTATTGGCGAAAAAACCTTTGTGGCTGAGTTGATGCCGCAATTGCCTATTTACGTGAAATTGCTGCCTCCAGAGGCGCAAGCGGTAATAGGTCAGGTGCATGATAATACGCGCCCAGCATTAAAAATGTTGCAAAGTGAAGGGTTTCGCTGTCGCGGTTATGTAGATATTTTTGATGCGGGTCCAACGGTAGAAGCTGAAGTTTCTAATATCAAGAGCGTACGCGAAAGTAAGCGCTTACCTATAAAAATTGGAGATGTTGCGAAAGAACAGTCGCGGTTTATTGTCTGCAACACACAAGTGGCAAACTTCCGCGCCGCACAAGCGCGCCTTGAGCTCGCTGATGACCATGTGGTCATTGATGCGAAAACAGCTGCAGCACTGCAAGTTCAAAATGGTGATAACGTTCGATTTGTCACATTGACAGGAGCACAATAATGTCAGACCAGAATTTATTTATTAATAACAATTGGATTGCCGGAGAAGGCGAATTATTTAAGTCGGTTAACCCAGCGCGTAACGAAGTTGTTTGGGAAGGTAAAGCCGCCACTGAAGAGCAGGTTGACGCTGCGGTGATGGCAGCTCGCGCGGCCTTTGTTGATTGGGCAGACCGCAGTTTCGAAGACCGCCTGGCAATTTGTAAGCGGTTCGCTGAACTGTTGGAAGAAAATAAGCAGAAATTTGCTCATATCATTGCTGAAGAAACCGGTAAGCCTATTTGGGAAACACTCACAGAAGTGGGTGCAATGATTGGTAAAGTCGCCATTTCTGAACGTGCCTACCACGAGCGTACCGGTACCGTCGAAAACCCAATGCCTGGCGCTAAAGCATTTATACGCCACAAACCACATGGTGTGGTTGCTGTGTATGGCCCTTATAACTTCCCGGGCCACCTCCCGAACGGGCACATTGTGCCGTCATTGTTGGCGGGCAATACAGTGGTATTTAAACCCAGCGAAATGACCCCTAAAGTGGCAGAGTTTACTGTCAAAATGTGGGAAAAATCAGGGTTGCCGAAAGGCGTATTAAACCTCGTTCAAGGCTTGGTTGATACCGGCAAAGCGCTATCGGCGCACCCACAAATCGATGGGCTTTTCTTTACCGGTTCTTCGAATACTGGGCATGTGCTTCACAAATTGTATGCCGGTCGCCCAGATAAAATTTTAGCCCTGGAAATGGGTGGAAATAATCCACTCATTGTAAAAGATGTCGCTAATATTGATGCCGCGGTGCACGATATTGTGCAATCGGCATTCATTACCTCGGGCCAACGTTGCACGTGTGCACGTCGCTTGTTTATTGAACAGAGCCCGCAGGGCGACGCCATATTGAAGCGCTTGATTGAAGTCACAGAAAACATCCAAGTTGGCGACTATGAAGCTGATCCGCAACCATTTATGGGCGCAATGATTTCGGCGAAGGCAGCAGCAGATATGGTCAAGGCGCAAAATGATCTCATTGACGCTGGCGCTAAAGTGTTATTAAAAATGCTGCAGAAAGATCACAATCTTGGCTTTGTGACGCCGGGCATTTTAGATGTAACGCATGTTAAAGAAATGCCTGACATAGAGCATTTCGGGCCACTTTTGAAAGTTTATCGTTACACCGATTTCGATGCGGCAATTAAAGAAGCCAACAATACCAAGTACGGTTTATCAGCGGGCATTCTGTGTGACAGCGAAGTAACCTACCGGTATTTCTTTAAGCGCATCCGCGCAGGCATTGTGAACTGGAATAAGCCGATTACAGGTGCAAGTAGTGCGGCACCATTTGGTGGCGTGGGCGCCAGTGGTAATCATCGTGCCAGTGCTTATTATGCCGCTGATTATTGCGCATACCCAGTTGCTTCAGTTGAAGCTGAGCATGTTGCGATGCCTGAGAAACTCGCACCAGGCCTTAAATTTTAGTTATAAAACACATTCACGAAGGAGCCCCTGATGGCAGCAGCAATGCAAGCAACGGTTAATTGGCGCGACGGCTTAGTATTTGAAGCTGAGTCGGGTTCGGGTCATTCGGTAACAATGGACGGTAACAAAGCCGAGGCTGCAAGCCCAATGGAATTGGTATTGATGGCGGCTGGAGGTTGCTCCTCAGTGGATGTGGTGAGTATTCTAGAAAAAGCGCGCCAACACGTTTCAGCAGTGCGTTGTGAAGTTACCGGCGAACGCGCTGACGCTGTGCCCGCAGTTTTTACGAAAGTACATCTGCATTTTGTAGTGACTGGCAAAGATATTGCGGACAAGCATGTTGAGCGTGCTGTCGCGTTGTCGGCAGATAAGTATTGCTCGGTTGCGAAAATGCTCGAAGCATCGGTGCAACTCACTCACAGTTATAGTATTGAGAACGTCTAAATGAATTATCGGCATAGTTACCATGCTGGCAATTTTGCCGATGTGCTGAAGCATGTATTGCAATGCGTCGCACTTGATTACTTGCAGCAAAAAGAAAAGCCGTTTTGGCTGCTCGATACCCATGCCGGTATCGGCATGTACGATCTAACCGGTGAGCAAGCGCAGAAAACCGGCGAGGCAGTCGAAGGCATTGGTCGCTTATTGAATCGCAGTGACCTACCCGAGGCAATTCAGCGTTACGTGAATCTGGTTCGTGAGGTAAACAACCCAAACCAGCCGGAACAATTACGCTGGTATCCTGGCTCGCCATGGTTTAGTGCGCAGCATTTGCGCGAACAAGACCAACTTACCTTATGTGAAATGCACCGGGTAGACAGCGGTGCATTGAGCGAAAATGTACGCAATGAATTTCCGGCGGCGAAGCAAATTAAGGTACTTGAACATACCAACGGTTATGGGGCGTTAAAAGCTCTTCTACCGCCCCCACAGAAACGTGGCATGGTGCTCATTGATCCGCCGTTTGAGCAACGTGACGAGTTTGAGCACGTTGTTAAAGCATTGCAAGAAGGCGTCAAGCGCTGGGCCACTGGTATTTATGCGGTATGGTATCCAATCAAAGATCCGTTAACCGTCGGTGACTTTCATCAAAAGGTGAAATCTATACCTGGGGTGGAAAAACTATTCGCGGTGGATTTGTTAATTCGTGCAGCAACAGACTCAAGCAAGTTAAATGGATGCGGTATGCTGTTTATTAATCCGCCCTTCGGATTAACGCAGCAAATAAACGACATTATGGATTATTTAACCCCAATTCTTGCCCAAGATCGGGGTGCTGAATACCAAAGCCTCTGGCTGTAGACGAACGGCGAGCTCTATCCACCTTTGCGCTGTTTATCGATGATTTCCTCGATAAGTGGCGCTAAAATTAACTCCATGGCAAACACCATTTTTCCGCCCGGAACCACCAACGTATTCATTCGTGACATGAATGAGCCATCTATCATGCGTAGGTAATACGGGAAATCGACATTTTTCATGCCCCGAAACCGGATAACGACAAAGCTTTCGTCAAGTGACGGAATGTCTTTGGCGCTAAATGGATTTGACGTGTCCACCGTAGGAACACGCTGGAAATTTATGTGGGTACGTGAAAACTGCGGCACAATATGGTGAATGTAGTCTTCCATACTGCGGACGATGCTTTGCGTTACCGCTTCACGCGAGTGACCACGTTCAGAGGTGTCCCGCAGCAGCTTCTGAATCCACTCCAAGTTCACAATAGGTACCATGCCGATGAGTAAATCGACATGTTGAGCGACATTGTAGCCTTCGCCTGATACGCCGCCATGCAAGCCTTCGTAAAACAACAGATCCGTTCCGGCAGTGAGTGGCTCCCACGGAGTGAAGGTGCCAGGCACCTGGTTGTAGGGCACAGCATCATCAAAATTGTGTAAATAACGACGAATCTGCCCGTTGCCGGTGGCACCGTATTCGCGAAACAGTGCTTCTAAGCGCGTAAAATCGTTAGCTTCAGGGCCAAAATAGCTGATATGGCGCCCTTGTTCTTGGGCCTTTCGAATTGCCAGCTCCATTTCGGGTCGTGAGTATCGGTGGAAGCTATCGCCCTCAACACACGCAGCTTTAACGTCCAGGGAGCGGAAAATATGCCGCAACGCTTGGCTCGTTGTAGTGGTCCCAGCTCCTGATGAGCCAGTGACTGCGATGATTGGGTGTTGTACCGACATGAAACCTCCGAAAACGTAGAAAGAATGTTATACGGGGTCAGTCACATCGGGTCAAGTTTTGCGCATATTAGTAGTGTGGAGGAACTTCCTGAGACGGGTCATTGGAAGAGGAACCTTCGGGATCACTTATTTGTTGGAACTTTTCACCCAATAAACGCATCTGATGATGCAAGAGTTGGAGTTCGCCCGCCTGTTGAGTGACTAGCTGGTTAAGAGTCTCAATCGTATCTTCTTGAAAAGCTAATTGGCTCTCAAGGTCTGCGATACGTCGCGATAATTCATCATCGTGTTGCGCAGCCATAGGCAAACACCCCTATTTATGTGTAGTATATTCAGCGCGACGAATTACAACTTACTCTGACACAGAATTCAATCCTGGAGACAATAAATGAAGCAATTTAAAAAGCCATTGGCGCTGGCTGTTGTAGCGCTTGCAGTAACTGGTTGTATGCAACAAGAGAAATTCCCTGTGAGCGAAGCTGCGCCAGAGGCTGAACAGGACAAAATGGCCTACGCTTTTGGTTCTACACTTGGTGAATATGTTGGTGACACACTGAATCGTCAGGAAGAAGCCGAGTTTGTGTTGAATCGTGACTTGGTTATTGCCGGTTTTGTTGATGCAGTGAAAGGCGACGCAAAAATTTCACAAGCAGAAGCTGAAGAGTTAATCACTGCTATGCAAGCGCAAATTGCCGAGCAACGTGCAACCGTTGTTGGCGGTAAAGCATTGGAAGAAGGCGAAGCTTATCAAGCTGAAAACGCCAAGAAAGAAGGTGTAACGGTAACCGAATCTGGGTTGCAGTATGAAGTTATGCAAGAAGGCCCTGAGGGCGGTGCACAACCGTCAGCAACTGATTTAGTTGAAGTTCACTATCATGGCACCTTAATCAACGGCGAAGTTTTTGACAGCTCAGTAGAGCGCGGCGAACCGTTAGTTCTGCCATTAAATCGTGTTATTGCCGGTTGGACTGAAGGTGTTCAATTGATGAGCGTTGGTGATAAATACCGTTTCGTGATTCCTGCTGATTTAGCTTACGGCGAACGCGGCGCTGGTAATGGCCAAATTCCACCGAACGCCACTTTAGTATTTGAAGTTGAGCTTCTGAATATTGTTAATCCAGAAGCAATGGAAGAGCAACCGGTTGAAATCGAAGCGAAGCAATAATCCGCTTTGAACGCAAGAACGTTAGAGTAGCTTATGCTGCTCTAACGTCTTTAATAATCTATCTTCGAACTCCATGCGCAGTTCAAGCGCCTCGCCTAAATTCGATAAGTCACCGTCAAACCCATTCAACTGCGTTTCAGGTGTCACGTCGGCATAGCTATCATTAAAATCCAGTGCAATTTCCGTGGTGTCGCTAATTAACGGGAACAGTTCTTCAGCTAAGGCTCGGGTTGATTCCGGAGCATTTTTACTGTTGCGTATAATTGAGTCATAAACTTCGAAGTGGCCCGACGAAACGTAATCCATGAGTAACCCGCAAAAATTAGATATGTCTTGAGCCGCGGGTAGGGCATGAGCGTCACGCTCATACGGTGGCAATCCAGCCAACTTACAATATTCGATAAGCAGGGCTTGTCGTTCGTGTAACCAAGTGTCCACCGCAGCGTGGTCGCCTCCCCAGCGTTGCTTGGCCTGCTCGTTACGTTTTAACATGTTCATCTCCGTTTGTTTGATAGCAACCAATCTACTGATGATGCTAAGCTAGCGTCAACTGTTTTCGATTAATCGCGGGCTAATTTACATGAATAAACCCTATCAACGCCCAGCTCAGGATGAACCAGTGTGGTGGTTTGTCATTTCTGGCGGTGAGATTCTTCTTACTGAAGAAAAGCAAATTCCTCATGGCTTGCTGGACGAAATGCCATTCCCTGATTTATCAGAATATAAAACGGTATTCATCGGTGAACTCAGAGAGCGTCATTGCTATCTGGTGGTAGCAGATTTTGCCGACACCAATTTTTCTGCGGTTGGTGAATTCCTCAGTGTGCGTGAGTTAATCATTGGCACCGATACTGAAATGTTTGCTATGGCGGCACGCTCAAAACAAGTCGCCGACTTTTTGTCAACACATCGGTTTTGTGGGCGCTGCGGGTCGCGTATGCAAGCTGTTGATTGGGAAATAGCAATGCATTGTCACAGTTGCCAACATCGCTGCTACCCACGTATTTCGCCATGTATCATTGTTGCCATACGAAAAGGCAGACAAATATTACTGGCCCGTGGGAAAAGACACCCAGAGGGACTGTATTCGGTATTAGCCGGCTTTGTTGAAGCTGGCGAGCCGTTGGAACAAACCCTTGAACGTGAAGTGATGGAAGAAGCTGGCGTGCGGATAAAAAATGCCCAGTATGTAAGTAGCCAGTCGTGGCCTTTTCCTAACTCCCTCATGATTGGCTATATCGCGGAGTGGGCCAGTGGCGATGTGCGGATTGATCCGTTTGAGCTGGAAGAGGGCGGTTGGTACGACATTGATAATCTACCGCGAATTCCGGCCGAAGGTACCATTGCAAATAAATTAATCATGCGGCTAAAAGCTGAAATTGATCAGGAAAGCAAATCCTAATACTGCTAAAATGCGCGCATTAATTAATGGTTAAATTGGATAATCATAGACATGTCTGAATTAAAAAATGATTTGTATCTTCGCGCTTTGTTGCGCCAGCCGACCGAACGCACTCCCATTTGGATGATGCGTCAGGCAGGGCGTTATTTGCCTGAATATCGTGAAGTTCGCAAGCAAGCCGGCGACTTTATGGCCTTATGCAAAAATGCTGAACTCGCCTGCGAAGTAACGCTGCAACCGCTGCGTCGTTTTGCTCTGGATGCAGCTATCCTATTTTCAGACATTTTAACCATTCCCGACGCGATGGGGCTGGGCCTTTATTTTGAAGCCGGAGAAGGGCCTAAGTTTGCTCGACCAGTGCGCGATTTAGATAGTATCAAGAAACTGGGTGTGCCAGACCCTGAGCAAGAGTTGCGCTATGTGATGGATGCGGTGCGTACTATTCGGCGCGAGCTGAATGGTCAAGTGCCGCTGATTGGCTTCTCAGGCAGCCCGTGGACACTAGCGACTTATATGGTTGAAGGCGGCAGCACGAAGAATTTCAGTGAAGTTAAAAAGCTCATGTTTAGCGAACCTCAAGCCATACACATGTTATTG
>NZ_JBLWWR010000004.1:0-35265 GCF_048267825.1 Pseudidiomarina sp. | reverse complement strand
GGATAAATTGGCGCAGTCGGTAACCAGTTACTTGAATGCGCAAATTGCAGCAGGCGCTCAGGCGGTTATGATTTTTGATACGTGGGGCGGCGTACTTAGCCCACGCGATTATCGTGAATTTTCATTGAACTACATGCAAAAAATTGTGAACGGATTAACGCGTCATGCAGATGGGCGCCAAGTACCTGTTACGTTATTCACCAAAAACGGCGGCGCTTGGTTAGCAGACATGGCGGCGACTGGTTGTGATGCACTGGGTGTCGATTGGACCACCGATTTAGGCACCGCTCGTAAAGCGGTAAATGACCAGGTCGCGTTGCAGGGCAACATGGACCCAAGCGTACTGTATGCCCCGCCGGCACGAATAGAAGCCGAAGTAGCAACGATACTTGAAAGCTATGGTTCAGGTACTGGTCATGTATTTAACTTAGGGCATGGTATTCATCCCGAAGTAAACCCTGACCATGCTGGTGCATTTATTGAAGCTGTACACAAACTAAGCCCTGCATATCACAAGTAATTTACTTTATTTGCGGTAAATCCCGCTTATTGTCCGATAAGCGGGGATGTTGCATTGAATCCCTAGGTTACAATAGTGTCAGACCATGACATGAAGCCGACGTAGTAACCTGAGGGATTTATGGCAGCACGAAATCTTTTTAATCCAATAACTATCTTTGTGGTGATCGCAGTCGCTGCGGCCGCCTATTTTTTCGTCTTTGCCGACCCAAATGCGGGCAAAGAAGAGCGCCCGCAAAATCCGGTTCCTGTTCGCGTGCAAGCCGCGCAAATCAGTGAGTTTCGTGATGTCATCGAAGCACTCGGTACGGCTCAGGCAAACGAATCCATTGTAGTAACTGCTCAAGCGCAAGATATCGTTATGGCGGTGTATTTTGATGATGGCGATGTTGTTGAAGCTGGCGACTTATTGATTGAACTCGACTCGCGTGAAGAAAAAGCACGCGTGCAGGAATTGAAGTTCCGTCTAGCTGAAGCCAATCGTCAATATCAACGTTTGGTTGATCTACGTCGTCAAAATGCTGCGTCACAGCAACAATTAGAAACCCAAGACGTGCAAGTTAAAGAAATTATCGCAGCGCTTGAAGTGGCCGAAACACAACTGGCGCAAAAGCGTATCATTGCCCCATTTGATGGTCGCCTTGGCATTCGTCACGTAAGTGTCGGTTCATTGGTATCACCGGGCGAACAAATCACGACGCTCGATGATGTCACACCAATCAAGCTTGATTTCAATGTACCTGAATTGTTTTTTGCGAGCTTGCGCACGGGGCAAAGTGTCGCCGCAAGAAGCGGTGCCTACCCAGGTGAAGAATTTCGTGGTGAAATCTTAAGTATCGACTCGCGTGTCGACCCGTTAACGCGCTCCATTTTGGTACGCGCAACAATCCCCAATGACGATAATAAACTGCGTCCGGGTATGTTGTTACGTGTAAACCTTTTACGTAGCGTCGATGAGACGATGATTCTGCCTGAAAAGGCTATTGTACCGATCAATGATCGCACCTACGTTTACATCATTGACACCGAGAACATGGCGCGCCAAGTGCCTGTTACTATCGGGCGTCGCAAGCCAGGCATTGTTGAAGTACTGGACGGTATCGAGCCAGGTGACAAAGTGGTAACCGAGGGGATGGTTCGTCTTCGTGACGGTGTTGCCGTAACCGTTCGGGAGGGCTAAGCGCGATGTTGCTGTCAGATATTTCGGTAAAACGCCCAGTTTTTGCCTCGGTTGTTAATATTCTGCTTATCGTGTTTGGTATTGTCGCCTTTTCGATGCTGCCGCTACGCGAATACCCCGACATTGATCCGCCTGTGGTGTCTATCGATACCAGCTATACTGGCGCGTCGGCTGACATTGTAGAAACACAAATCACGCAAGTCATAGAAGACCGTATCAGCGGTATTGAAGGCATTAAGAACATCAACTCGAGCAGCCGCAATGGTCGCTCGCGTATCAGTATCGAATTCACCCTGGAACGGGATATAGATGCCGCTGCCAATGACGTTCGTGACCGGGTGTCGCGCGTCGTCGATAACCTGCCCGAACAAGTTGACCCGCCGGAAGTTTCCAAAGCCAACTCCGATGAAAGTACGATTGTTTGGTACAACTTACGTAGCGAAACCATGTCGGTGCTTGAACTGACGGATTACGCCGACCGCTATATAGCTGAGCGGCTATCTGTGGTCGATGGTGTTGCGCGCGTCAATTTAGGTGGTGAACGTCGTTATGCAATGCGCGTATGGTTGGATCGTGATGCCATGGCGGCTCGTAATATTACGGTCACCGACATCGAAAACCGTTTACGCTCTGAGAACGTTGAATTACCAGCGGGTGAAGTTGAATCCATTGATCGCGAATTTACGGTACGGGTTGCACGTACTTATCTCACGCCGGAGCATTTTAAACGGTTAACCATTAAACGCGGCGACAACGGCCAGCTAGTTCGCCTCGCCGAAGTGGCGCGCATTGAAATGGGTGCCGAAAATGACAAAACCGATTTCCGTGGTAACGGCATTAACATGGTTGGTGTCGGTATCGTCAAGCAATCGAAAGCGAATACGCTGGAAGTTGTTGAAAATGTTCGGCGAGAAATTGACCAAATAGCCCAGACATTGCCAGAAACAATGTTTATTGTGCCCAGCTACGACTCGTCGATATTCATCAAAGGCTCAATTGACGAGGTATACAACACCCTCGGTATCGCAATGGGCTTGGTGGTTATCGTTATCTATATGTTCCTTGGCAATATTCGCGCCACGTTGATTCCTGCGTTGACGGTGCCTGTTGCCATCATCGCATCCTATATCGCGCTATTCGCGATGGGCTTTTCAATTAACCTGTTGACCTTGTTGGCGTTGGTTTTGGCCATCGGCTTAGTGGTAGATGACTCCATTGTTGTACTGGAAAATATTTATCGGCGCATAGAGGCTGGTGAACCGCCGTTGTTGGCGGCGTATCGCGGTGCGCGTGAGGTCGGCTTTGCAGTCGTTGCCACGACACTTGTGTTGATTTCAGTATTTGTCCCACTTGCATTTTTAGACGGCAACATTGGTCAGCTGTTTACTGAGTTTGCGTTGGCTATTGCGGCAGCAGTGGCCTTTTCGAGTATCGCAGCGTTAACCTTATCGCCCATGCTCAGCTCGAAAATTCTGAAAAAGAAAGAGCGCTCCAGTAAGTTCGGACTCATCATCGATAAGGTGTTCGCCTGGGTTGAGTCTGGGTATGTGCGTGTTTTAAAGCGCACGCTCGCCTACCCGTGGATGGCCGGTTTGCTGGTTATTTTGGCCGGCGTCGTTTCGTACGGCATGATGCAATTTATAGAGCAAGAGTTTGTTCCACCTGAAGATCGCGGCACCTTTTATGTCATGGTACGAAGTGAAGAAGGGGCCAGTTTCGAGTCGAACTCTGCCAACATGCGCGAGATTGAAAGTATCCTGATGCCGTATATTGATCAGGGCAAAATCGACCGTTTGATTATTCGTTCACCGGGTTGGGGCAACTCGGCGGGGGTTGCGATTGTCGGTGCCATTCCGTTTGAAGAGCGCGAGTGGTCAACCTTTGAGCTCATGGATGAAGTTTCAGAACAGTTAAATAATGTGACTGGGGTGCGGGCGTTTGCCTTTATGCGCAGTGGAATAAGTGGTGGTAACGGTCGCCCCGTGCAATTTGTTCTACAAGGGAATACTTACGAACAGCTGGCTGCGTACCGAGACATTGTGATTGAAAAAGCCAGTCAAAATCCAAACTTAATGGACCTGGATAGCGATTACAAAGCGACCTTGCCGCAACTATTAATTCGTATTAATCAGGAGCGCGCATCAGACCTTGGCGTGTCGGTTGGCGATATTGGTCGTACTCTTGAAACCATGTTAGGGCAACGCCGGGCGACGACCTACTTGGACCGCGGTGAAGAGTACGATGTGATTTTGGAAGGCGAACGCGCTGATTACCGCAGCCCAACGGCAATTGACAATATCTATGTCCGCTCAGACAGTTCGGGTCAGTTAATTCCGCTATCGAACTTAGTCACGGTTGAAGAACAAGCAACTTCAGGGTCGCTGAATCGGTATAACCGGATGCGTAGCATTACCATTGAAGCGAACTTGGCAGAAGGCTATTCGCTGGGTGAAGCATTAACGTATTTGGAAGAAATCGTACGCACTGAGCTACCTGATGACGTGAGTATCGACTACAAGGGCGAGTCACAGATGTACAAGGAAAGTGGCAGCTCGGTCATCTTTGTCTTCGTGCTGGCATTATTGGTTGCTTATTTAGTGCTCGCCGCGCAGTTTGAAAGCTTCGTGCATCCGTTGGTGATTATGCTTATGGTACCCATTGCGTTCTTGGGCGCCATTATTGGGCTATATGTTACCGGCATGACCATCAATATTTATAGCCAAATTGGTATCGTGATGCTTATCGGCTTAGCTGCTAAAAACGGCATTCTGATTGTTGAGTTTACCAACCAATTGCGTGACGCCGGCATGCAATTTGATGAAGCGATTGTGAAAGGTTCTCAGCAGCGCCTGCGCCCCATTGTCATGACAGCGTTTACAACACTGATGAGTGCAGTTCCGCTGATTCTTGGTTCAGGGCCGGGTGCCGAAAGCCGTATGGTTATTGGTACTGTTATTTTTGCTGGTGTGGCATTGTCAGCGTTTTTAACGATATTTATTATTCCATCGTTATATTCCCTGCTGGCACGAAATACCACGTCGCCAGAGAAAGTTTCTAATGAGATTGCGCAGTTAGAGGTAAGTCATCCAGATACTAAGGGTAACTTAGACGCTTAATCGAAGTGGTTTGATTCGCGGGCGTCAACAAAAAGCCCGCTGATCACATTTCGCGCAAGTGATGGGTGGTTGGTGAAAATACCATCAACCCCCATCGCTTTTAACTCACGCATATCGTCCGGTTCATCGACAGTAAATACCAACACCTTCAAACCGCGCTGATGCGCGTCATCGACGAATTCTTGTGTCACAAAATCAACATCGATATGTACAGACCAAGCTTGAAGGGTTTGTGCGAATTGTGCGTAGGTTAGTGGGCAACTGGTAGTCAGCGCGCCGATAAGCTGCTGCGGGTGATCGTGTTTAAGTTGGGCTAACCAATGGTGATTGAAGCTGGAGACAATGAGTTGCTCGGGCTGGAAATTAGCCTGAGCTACTGCGCGCCGCAGATGACGGGTTAATCCGCGTTTTATATCAGCACCTTTCAGCTCTATATTTACGTGGCAGCGTCCACCGACATAATCCAATACCTCGTCCAGGGTGGGTATCGTTTGCTGGCCAAAAACCTTAAGGGTGCGTAACTGGGCAAGCGTCAAGTCTTGCAACCGCCCTTGATGGGCGGTTAGCCGTGCTAGATATCTATCGTGAAAGACAATCCACTCGTCTTCAAGTGGATAAACGTCAATCTCAATGCCGTCGGCTTGAGCATCAAGCGCTTTACTGAATGCCGCTATCGTATTTTCTGGGGCCTCAAAACTTGCTCCGCGATGGGCAAAGATTAGCATGCTTAGTCGTCGCGCTTACCGAGAAGCTCGCCCATACGGGTTACTGAGCCGGCTTTCAGTTCATCCTCGAATTCAATGGCATCGTCGGGGAACAGAAGAATTACTGTCGAACCGAGTTTAAAATGCCCCATTTCCTCGCCCTTTTTAAGCATAATCGCCTGCTTACCTGAAGCTGGGTAGTCCCAGGCATGAACACTGGAGCCGCGTGGTGGGGTAACCGTCTCCGACCATACTGTACCAATACTGGCAACAATGGTTGCACCAACCAGAACCATGGCAAACTTACCAAACTCACCGTCAAAAATAGCAACAACCCGCTCGTTGCGCGCGAATAAATTAGGAACATGCGCAACCGTAAGTGGATTAACGGAGTACAAGTCGCCGGGTACATAAACCATTTTGCGCAAAACGCCGTCGCATGGCATATGAATGCGATGATAGTCTTTGGGGGCTAGGTAAATTGTTGCGAAATCACCTTCGCGAAACGCGTGTGCATCGCGCGGGTCACCGCCAACCAAATCCGTAAGACTGTAGTCGTGGCCTTTAGCCTGAAATATACGGCCTTCTTCAATATCGCCAAGTTGACTAATCGCACCGTCGACAGGATGAGCGAACTGGTCAGCTTTATCGGCTTTAAGCGGTCGCAATTCCGGCTTTAAGTGGCGTGTAAAAAACTCATTGAAGGTTTTGTACGCGCGCGGGTCTTCATGCACGGCTTCACTCATATCAATTTTATATTGACGAATGAACCAGCGAATAAACATTTGTGTAAACCAACCGGCACGAGCGGCGGCAAATTTACCTACCAAGCGTGAAAGGCTGTGCTTCGGTAGCCAATGTTGTAATTGAATTTTCGCGCGATCCAAATTCACGTTTTTTTACCTCTAGACGTTGCTCGCGACGGCTTCTTAACGGCCATCGACTCAATAATTTTTTGGAAATTGTACAGCCGAAGGGCGTGCAGTTCACCTGATTTTAACCCTTCTTGCAGCGCACAACCGGGGTCATCGACGTGTTTACAGTCGCGAAACTTGCATTGGCCTAAGTATGGACGAAAATCTTTATAGCACCAAGCAACGCGTTCAGGGTCCAGATGCCACAGTGCAAATTCACGAATACCCGGCGAATCGATAAGTACGCCGCCTGTTGGAACAACATAACGGGTTGCCACTGTGGTGGTGTGTTGCCCTAAGCCTGAATTATCTGACACTGGGCTTACTTCTGCATCAATGTCGGGTAATAACGCATTGACTAACGATGACTTACCCACGCCTGACTGGCCGACAACAATTGAGACATGACCATCGAGCAATTGTTGCAAAGCACTTAACGACTCGGGGTGTTTCGCACTCACTTCCAGAACTTCGTACCCAATGGCTCGGTAAACGTCGAGAGCTTCCGCAATTTCTCGCTGTTCTTCAGGTGTTAATGTTGCTGTTAAATCAGCTTTATTAAGCACAATCACTGGATTAACTTCTATGTCTTCGCAAGCCACCAAGTAGCGGTCAATAATTTGCGAAGAAAAGGCAGGTAACACGCTTGAGATAATTAAGATCTGATCGACATTTGCAGCAACCGGTTTAACGCCATCGTAATAATCGGGGCGGCTTAATAGCGAACGCCGAGGCTGCACCGCCTCAATAACGCCAGCGATGTCATCTGAGCGCTGCTTAAAACGGCGCCAAACTACCTCATCACCGCAAACCAACGAGTCGACAGCACGTCGAATGTGGCATCGCAGTGCGGGCTCAGAGTCGGTACAAATGATCGCTTGCTGACCGAATCGACTCACGACAATACCAGCTTCAGAGTTTTCTAGCACGGTATCCGGAACGTCGAGATCGTTATCGGATCGGTGAATTCGCTTCTCTTGATTTGAGCGAATGCGACGCAATTGTCCTTTATTCAGTTTTCGCTGTTTTGCCATCAATTAAATTCCAGTTCATACTGGCAACGATCATACATTATTAAGCACAATAGTGCCTGAACTTAATTGTAATCAAATAAGGTACCTTGAATGAGCGCAAGCGCAGAACGGCTGATTTGGATTGACTTGGAAATGACCGGTTTAACACCGGATTATGACCATATTATTGAAATTGCGACAATCGTAACCGACTATGAACTTAACGTACTAGCTGAAGGGCCAGTAATCGCTGTGCATCAGTCCGCAGAAAATTTGAAAAAAATGGACGATTGGAATGTTACCACGCATACTAATTCTGGACTGGTCAAGCGCGTTAAAGCGAGCAAAGTTGATGAGCAAGCAGCGAGTACTGCAACCATCGAATTTTTACAGCAATGGGTGACGCCGGGAAGTTCGCCAATGTGCGGCAATAGTATTTGTCAGGACCGCCGTTTTTTAGCGAAGCACATGCCCGAACTTGAGGCTTACTTTCATTATCGTAATCTTGATGTCAGCACGTTGAAGCAGCTCGCAAAATATTGGGCACCTGAAGTTGCAAACGGCTTAACCAAACAAGGGGCACACACAGCATTGGCGGATATTCGTGAGTCCATCGAAGAATTAAAATATTACCGTACGCACTTATTTAAATAATAATAACAACAAGGAAGCTTAAGCTCGTGTTGAAACTTCTTATTGCTGGAGGTTTGGTCGTCATTTTAGGGTTCACCTTTGGCCCGCCTAAATACGTAGCTTTTGTTGATCATCAAAAGCGCATTGAAACAGTATATGGCGAGCAAGATGCGTATCTTGCTTGGCATGTTAATCGTTGGGTACCCTTGCGAGCCTTTGCTGAATTGGTTTGGTACGCTCCCTCAGTTGATAGTGAGCAGCCACTAACGGAACTGGAAATAAAACCAGCAGCTATACCATTTTCCTTGCCGGGTAGCTGGTTTTCAAACTACATATGGTGGTTGCTGCCGCCATTGTTGTGGGGCGGGCAAAAACTCTTCAGTATTTCTTTTTTTGCATGGCGGCAAGTGCGCTCGCACCAGCGTAATTTCTATTTGGCTGAACGACGCAACACCGTCATTGCCTATGAAACCTTTTTAAAGCAAACCCAGGACGTTCCTTACAAACCTTATCGTTTGCGCCGCAAAGCCAAGC
The DNA here is from genome assembly GCF_048267825.1 of Pseudidiomarina sp. Lineage (NCBI taxonomy): Bacteria > Pseudomonadati > Pseudomonadota > Gammaproteobacteria > Alteromonadales > Idiomarinaceae > Pseudidiomarina > Pseudidiomarina sp. Next base: position 26,652 of record NZ_JBLWWR010000004.1, on the reverse strand, counting down.
ACGCACGCGAACAACTGTATGATCTTTACATTGAATCACTTGTGCGTGCATCTATGAGTGATGACGAGCGTGTTTTAAATGGCGTGGTGGCGAAAATGCTGGCGTTCAACCGCGATCGGAATCAACGTTTTTTACCGCTGCAACTCCATATGGAACCAGGCTTCAAAGCACAAATGCGGGGGGCGCTGACTCGGTTTAGTAATTTTGAAGGCTACTTTGAAGAACGCATGAGTCAATCGGCGAAGCAGTGGTTGCTTGAAGTGCACGGGTCAGGCGTACCTAGCATGTCTGAGCTTTATGAGGATTGGGACGGCAGAGCACGAAATTGTGCGAAAGCAATATTAACGGCTCATAAGTGGCAGCCATTAACCGCGCTGCGAGAAAGCTTCAGGGATTATGCGAAAGATACGATTTTACGCGTATTAGGAAAGGCAGCGTCAGCGCGCAATCGGGATGACCTGGCGCGATTTGCTGAAGCTTATCTTACGTATTCGGTTTACCGGTACTTACCTGTTGACGCCAAGTTGCGTGACTATGAGCAAGATTACAAACGACTTATTGGTAAGCGCATGGCCCAAGTTCTCTCGGCCTATTTCCCACAAGAAATAACCACGAATGGGGTGAAGCCAGATTTGTTTTTGAATCCGTCTTTTCGTCATGACAGTCATATGGCCAAATTAAGCATTGAACTGATATTTGAGAACAAGGTGATGCCCGATGGTATGCCTGTAGTAAGTAATGCACTCTATATCAGTATGCCAGGGGAAGAGCCGCAGCGCTTAGAAGGGCTCGAACACAAACTTTCGGCAAGCAAAGAAAAGGAGCACAAGTCATGATTATGCGCATGGTCGTGCTGTTATCTTTCATTTTGGTATCTGCGCCTGTTGTCGCACAAAGCGCTGGAAGCTCGTCGTTACAGCAGTTGCGCTGCGAAGTTCACCAATGGATTGCGCGATTTGAGGTCATCACCAACTGGCTAACGACCGTTGAGCGAAACGCGTTAGTTTTTGTAAATAACCAAGGCGATGCGGTTGCTGCACCATTTCCAATAACCTGGGAAATGGCTGAGGGGTGCTCTGCAGGTGCTCAAAAACCGACCGAACAAACGCAAAACGATAAAAAATAGGTTGACGAAAACAGGTGAATCCGTAAAATACGCCCTCGTTAACACATGCGAGAATAGCTCAGCTGGTAGAGCACAACCTTGCCAAGGTTGGGGTCGCGAGTTCGAATCTCGTTTCTCGCTCCAAATTCTAAAAAGCCCGAAAGCTTAAAACTTTCGGGCTTTTTTTATTGCCTATCCCATACATTCGTTTTACCATATATATGAAAAATCGAATGTATAGGTAGCCACTATCATGAAAATTTTATTTCTATGCACTGCGAATTCAGCGCGTTCAGTGATGGCTGAAGCAATAATGCGGCAGTTTGTTGGTGACACAATAGAGATATACAGTGCTGGAACTGCACCCACTCAAGTTGAGCCAAAAGCGTTAGCCGCGCTGCAAAGCCTTAACATTCAAACAGATGGTTTGCGCTCAAAATCACTTGATGATCTACCAGATACCACGTTCGATTACGTGATTAGTCTTTGCGATAGAGCGCGTACGGAATGTCAGGCAAGCTTTCAGGGCATGAACTTTATTGCGTGGGACTTCCCTGATCCAGTTACCAGCCGCCGTGCTGATGCGTTCAAACGAACAGCTCAAGAATTGAGTGAGCGTATTCGCATGTTTTTATTGATTATTCGCAAAAGCCTGCAGCAACCTCATTTGTTCAATACACCCCAAGATTTCTTCAAGATTATGGCCGACCCGTTGCGGCTGACAATGATCCTGATGTTAGATAAACATGATGAGCTTTGTGTGTGTGATTTTGTCGATGCAACGGGAATGTCACAACCCAAGGTGTCCAGACACCTTGCGCAATTGCGAGAATACGGTTTACTAATTGATAGAAAACAACAACGCTGGGTGCATTATAAATTAAACCCAAGTATGCCCGATTGGATGCGTCGCACCATTGCACTGACCGCGCAGCACAATCCTCACCTGCAAAAACACGTACAACATGGGTGTATTTGAATACTACGAAAGGCATTAAGGAGTAGGACATGACAATTAAAGTAGGCATAAATGGACTCGGGCGTATTGGGCGGTTAGCTTTACGCATAGCGTGGGAAAATCCGGCTATTGAAATTGTAAAAGTGAATGACCCAGGCGCAGACGCAGCCACCTTCGCGCATTTGCTAAATTTTGACTCGGTACATGGGCGCTGGGAGCGCGAGGCCGCAGCCGATGGCTCGGAGCTGGTCATAGGTAATAAACGTATTGCCTTTAGTCAGTGTAAAACCATTGCAGAGAATGACTGGAGCAGTTGTGACATTGTGCTGGAAGCGTCTGGCAAAATGAAAACTGTGGACGTGCTGAATACCTACCTGACACAGGGCGTGAAGCGTGTTGTGGTGTCCGCTCCGGTGAAAGAGGCGGGCGCACTCAATATTGTGGTTGGGGTAAACGACCATTTATTTGACCCCGCTAAGCACCGTATTGTTACAGCGGCGTCGTGTACCACCAACTGCTTAGCGCCAGTGGTTAAAGTATTGCAGGACAAGATTGGTATTAAACACGCGTCAATTACCACAATTCATGATTTGACCAACACGCAAAGTATTCTTGATGCGCCGCATAAAGATTTACGCCGAGCCCGCGCGTGCGGTATGAGTTTGATACCAACCTCGACTGGGTCGGCAACCGCAATTGTGGAAATATTCCCTGAACTGAAAGGCAAAATCGATGGCCATGCAGTTCGGGTGCCGTTAGCGAATGCCTCACTGACTGATTGTGTGTTTGAGGTAAATCAGCCAACCTCGGTTGAGGAAATCAATGGCTGGTTGAAAGAGGCAGCAGGCGGTACGTTAGCAGGAATTTTGGGCTATGAAGAGCGTCCATTGGTTTCAATTGATTATAAAACGGACCCACGCTCGAGCATTATCGATGCTTTGTCGACCAAGGTGATTAACGGTACTCACGTGAAAATCTATGCGTGGTATGACAATGAGTGGGGTTACGCCAACCGCACCGTTGAATTGATTGAGATGGTTGGCTGATGCTGGCCAACCTATCCCCATCAATTCGCCAGTACATGTTGGTAACGGGCAACTATTGGGCGTTCACACTCACGGATGGTGCGCTACGCATGTTGGTGGTTTTGCACTTTCACCAACTGGGCTATAGCGCGCTTGAAGTGGCCATGTTGTTCTTGTTTTATGAGTTTTTCGGCATTGTAACCAACCTGTTTGGTGGCTGGCTAGGGGCGCGTTGGGGCCTTAACCGCACCATGAATATTGGCTTAGGCGTGCAAATAATTGCGCTAACAATGTTACTTGTACCAAGTACCATGCTTACCGTGGTGTGGGTCATGATCGCCCAAGCGTTGTCTGGCATCGCCAAAGATCTCAACAAAATGAGCGCTAAAAGCACCATAAAGTTACTGGTACCGGATTCCCAGCAGGGGCAATTGTATAAATGGGTTGCACTGCTAACCGGCTCCAAAAACACCTTGAAGGGCGTTGGCTTCTTTCTAGGTGGGTTGCTACTAACACTTATCGGTTTTCAGGGCGCGGTGTTGGCGATGGCTATTATGCTGGCGTTGGTTTGGATAAGTAGTCTGATCTTTCTAAATAAAGAAAGTGGCAAAGCGAAGTTCAAACCCAAATTCACAGATTTACTCTCAAAAAGTAAGCCCATTAATATTTTATCAGGCGCACGCTTCCTATTATTTGGCGCCCGAGACGTTTGGTTTGTCGTTGCGTTACCCGTATTTTTAGCAAGCCAACTGAATTGGAGTCATTGGCAGGTCGGCAGCTTTTTGGCCTTGTGGGTTATTGGTTATGGCGTTGTGCAAGGGCTAGCACCCAGATTCACCCGAAGTGGCGACACCGCGCCGCGCAAGCAAGCTGTGGTATGGGGAGCCTTGCTCACGTTAAGCCCTTTTTTATTGGCGCTTGCGTTATGGCAAAGCTTACCGATTGCTGGCAGCATCATGCTCGGTTTGGGTCTGTTTGGAGTGTTATTTGCGATCAATTCGTCATTGCATAGCTTTCTGATTGTTTCGTACTCGCGCGCCGATGGTGTGTCCTTGGATGTGGGCTTTTATTACATGGCGAACGCCGCAGGTCGTCTTCTTGGAACCGTATTATCTGGCTGGGTTTACCAACAGTGGGGCTTAATTGCTTGTTTGATCATTTCTTGTGTTTTGTTGCTGTGGTCAACCATTGCGATAAGCTTTTTGCCTGACCGTGAGCAACGCTTGACATCTTGAGGCCAATGTATAGAATGCCCCCTCTTAATTTTATGCGAGAATAGCTCAGCTGGTAGAGCACAACCTTGCCAAGGTTGGGGTCGCGAGTTCGAATCTCGTTTCTCGCTCCAAAATTCAAAGCCCTGAATGCACTTAATGCTTCAGGGCTTTTTTATTCAGACTTATCCAGGTTCACGCCCCCCCCCTTGTGCCCAGAGTCACCTTCATCAGAACTCCTTGAGCATGGCCCAAAAAATCCAAATCCAAGCCACAATAAAACAGACACCACCCACTGGTGTAATGGGGCCAAAAAATGTCATGCCAGTTAGTGCAAGTAAATACAAGCTACCCGAGAACAAGATAATTCCGGCCAACATAATCCATCCTCCGGTGCGCAGGCCAGAGGCGTTTGGGTAAGGAATTAGCAGTACGGCCACCATAAGTAAGCCCAACGCGTGGTAGATTTGGTATTGCACCCCTGTTTGAAACACTTGAACCATGTCAGGGCTGATAATTTTCTGCAATCCATGTGCCCCAAATGCGCCAAGAATTACCCCTAACGCCATATTGATTGCACCGAGCATAACGAATACTTTCATACTATGTTTAAACTCAGGTTTATGAATGACCGTTAAAATGTACCGCAAAAGGAATCACTATGCTCGTTCAAAGTGCGCATGAGGCGTTGCAAATTCTCGAAGATAACGATGTTATCTGGTGTCAATCGATGGCGGCCACCCCCTACAAGTTGCTCGATGGGTTAGCTGACGTTGCCATGCAACGAAATAACCTAACCTTGCTGCAGTTGCACACTGAACACAGCGAAGTATTGAATAATCCACAATTAAAAGGCCACTTGCGGCAGCGCGCTTTTTTTGTCGGGAAATCAACACGAACGGCTGTTAACGAGGGCTTAGCGGACTATGTCCCCATGTTTTTGTCAGAAATTCCGAAGCTATTCCGCTCCGGTGAGCAAAAGCTTGATGCTGTATTAATTCAAGTTTCGACGCCGGATGCACACGGTAACTGCAGCTTGGGTATTTCAGTTGAAGCGACACGTGCAGCGTTGCAAGTAGCGCGCAAGGTTATCGCTTGGGTAAATCCGCGGATGCCGCGCACTCATGGTGATTCATTTATTTCACTTAAGCAGATAGACCGTTATTTTGAATTTGAAGCGCCTTTGCCACTGCATGCGCAGCCAAAGCAATCGGATGTTACGACACAGATAGGCGAGCGCATTGCCTCACTTATTAACGATGGCGACTGTTTGCAAATGGGTATTGGCGCGATTCCAGACGCGACGCTTCGTTGTCTCGGCAATCATCGCGACTTGGGCATTCATACCGAGATGTTTTCGGATGGCGTGTTGCCACTGGTAGAGAGCGGCGTCATTAACAACTCACGCAAGCGCAAGCATCGTGGGCGCATTGTCACCACCTTTGCAATGGGTAGTCAGCAACTTTATGATTTTGTTGATGATAATCCGTTAGTGGCGTTTTTGGATGTTGAATATACCAATGACACCTCGGTGATTCGACAAAACAAACAAGTAATGGCCATTAATAGCGCGTTGCAGATCGATCTAAGTGGTCAAGTTTGTGCCGACTCGATGGGAACGAAGATATATTCAGGTGTGGGTGGGCAGATGGATTTTGTGCGCGGCGCGAGCTTATCTGAGGGGGGACGTTCGGTTATTGCGTTACCTGCAACAGCATGCGGCGGTACAGTGTCGCGTATTAGCAGCATGCTGAATCCGGGAGCTGGTGTGGTCACCACCCGGGCACATGTGCACTATGTGGTAACCGAGTTTGGAGTTGCCAATCTTCGCGCAAAAAGCTTAACTGAACGGGCTGAGGAATTGATTAATATTTCAGCGCCGCAGTTTCGCGAAGCATTAGCCAAACAAGCATGGAACGATTGGGGCCTTAAGGTGCGTACCTCCTAGGAGGTACGCATGAGTGCCCCCAAAAAATAAATTTTGCGAAAAATGGTTGACAACTTACGCTTTCGCCTCTATATCGTCAGTGACGCAATGAAGCGTTACCCTTTACCTGTAGTAGTTGGTCTGGAGGATGGGCACACAATGGCAACAATGAACCGTGATCAAATTATCATGAAGACGTTTAACGACTTCAAAAACTACCCGTATGGCTTTGCTCGTTCGGGCGACTTTTCAATTCGCGAGAGTGAGCTGTTGGCAAAACACGGCAGTTTGATTGCGGCCTTGATGAGTGGTGAGCTTGAACCAGAGTCAGCAGAAGAGCAGTCTCTACTTGCTGTAGCTCGTGGCGAAAAAGCTGCAGATACAGCTGTCGAAAAAGCATGGTCAAAATATCAGGCGCGTATCAATCGTCCGAAAGTTGGCAGTATGTATGGCCGCAGTCGCTATACTGATGATGCGTTTGAAGTGAGTGTTTCTGACGACGACGACTTGGTTGTAGAAGACTAAAAAAAACGCGCCTTCCGGCGCGTTTTTTTATTTCTGTTCTCGTTTAATCGCGCGATGTGCAATATCAGTGCGATAGTAAACATTATCCCAGTTAATTTTCTGTACCGCAGCATAAGCCTGTTGCTGTGCTTCGGTAACAGTGTCACCAATTGCCGTAACGCAGAGTACGCGACCACCCGCAGTGACTAAATCGCCATTAGCGTTAAGCTTTGTTCCGGCCTGAAATACTTTGGCGCCATTGGCTTCGGCTGCGTCGATACCAACAATGACATCCCCCTTGTGGTAACTCTCTGGATAGCCACCAGCAGCCATGACAACACCAACGGTTGCACGTGGGTCAAAGTCGATTGACTTCCCAGCGAGTTCACCCGCACAAGCAGCCTGACATAATGCGACTAAGTCGGAGCGCAGGCGCATCATAATTGGCTGTGTTTCTGGGTCACCAAAACGGCAGTTAAACTCGAGTACTTTGGCTGTGCCATCGGGTGCAACCATCAACCCGGCATAAAGAAAGCCCGTGTACGGATGCCCTTCAGCCGCCATGCCGCGCACAGTTGGTTCAATAACGTGCTGCATCACCCAGTCGTGAACCAGAGGGGTTACGACAGGTGCTGGCGAGTAAGCGCCCATACCGCCTGTATTTGGCCCTTTATCGCCGTTATCGCGCGCTTTGTGGTCTTGGCTGGATGCAAACGGCAATGCCGTTTTGCCATCAACCATGACAATAAAGCTAGCTTCTTCACCAACCAAGAATTCTTCAACCACAACACGGCTGCCAGCATCACCGAAACGGTTGCCTGCCAACATATCATCGATGGCGTTAAAGGCCTCCTGTTGCGTCTGAGCGATAATTACGCCCTTACCCGCAGCTAAGCCATCGGCCTTGATAACTATCGGCGTGCCTTGTTGCTGAACGTAATGCTTTGCAGCTTCCACCTCAGTAAAAGTACCGTAGGCTGCGGTTGGAATATTGTGGCGGGCCAAAAAGTCTTTGCTAAATGCTTTTGAACCTTCCAGCTGCGCTGCAGCTTGCGTTGGTCCAAAAATCGTCAGCCCAGCTTCCAAAAAGCGATCAACCACACCCAACACTAATGGCGCCTCAGGCCCAACAATCGTCATTTCAATCTGTTTATCTTTGGCGAAGGCAAGCAAGCCGTCAACATCATCGGCTGCAATGGCTACATTTTCGAGCTTGGCTTCAGTTGCTGTTCCGGCATTGCCGGGCGCCACATAAACAGTTTGTACATCAGCTGCTTGCGCAGCCTTCCACGCCAAAGCATGTTCGCGGCCGCCGCCGCCAATAACCAATACGTTCATGAACTCTCTCAGTCAGTTTTAGGTTTCATAAATTTAAGGGTAAAACGGTCACTCTCACCAATAGCGATATAGGCTTCTCGGTTTTCATCACCTAAGCGTAATGTGGGTGGTAGTGTCCAAACACCGCGTGGGTGGTCAGCAGTGTCCTTCGGATTACTATTAATTTCACTGCGCTCAACAAGCTCAAATCCAACGGCTTCAGCCATAGCTACCGCAAAACTTTCTTTCATATAGCCAGAGCTCGCCATATCAGTATCCGGACGGCTTTCAGGTAGACGATGATCGACAACGCCGAGTATGCCACCGGGCTTTAACGCCGTGTAGAATTGTAAGAATGCATTTTGCACCGCTTCATCGCCGCCATTCATATACCAATTATGTAGATTACGGAAGGTAAGCACCATATCCGCGCTACCCGGCGGCGCAATTTCTGTTTCGCCAAAGGGGGCAAACTCAGTGACGACAATGTTGGCAAAATTAGCATCATTGGCAACGCGTTCAACAAAAGTCTGACGCGAGCGTGCGTAGTATCCACTTGAACTGTCAGCTGGGAAATGAGCGGCGTACAGCAAACCTTCTTGCTTCAAATAGGGCGCAAGAATTTCCGTGTACCAACCACCACCGGGTGATATCTCCACAACAGTCATATTTGGGCGAATGCCAAAAAACGCTAGGGTTTGTTGTGGGTTTCGGAATTTATCTCGTGCTTTGTTGGCGTCTTGTCGGGATTCAGCTTGCACGGCTTGTTCCAGTGCATTGTCCTGAGCCACCGCCGATGCGGTTGGCTCAGAGCAGGCAAGTAGCCCGAACACGGTAAAAGGAATAACCAGGAAATTTAACATACGGCTGTGAACAGTCATTGTCTTGCTCCTTACATGAAAGATGCTGTTATCCTAAACCGTGCTGGCACATTGGGCAAACGAATCCGATTAGTGACGGAAGTGACGCATGCCGGTAAATACCATGGCTATACCGTGTTCGTTCGCCGCGGCAATAATTTCTTCGTCACGAATGGAACCGCCCGGTTGAATAATTGCTGTGATACCCGCCGCAGCGGCTGCATCAATACCATCGCGAAATGGAAAAAATGCATCTGAAGCCATCACTGAACCCGGTACTTCTAAGTGCTCGTCAGCAGCCTTAATTCCAGCTATTTTCGCACTGTAAACACGACTCATTTGTCCGGCACCAACGCCGATTGTCATGCCATCGCGGGCATAAACAATGGCGTTCGATTTAACAAACTTGGCGACTTTCCAGCAAAACAGCAAGTCTTCCATTTCAGCATCGCTAGGTTGCTTCGCGGTAACCACTTTAAGGTCAGCTAGCGCAACTTCGCCGTGATCGCTGTCTTGCACTAATAAACCGCCGTTAACGCGCTTAAAGTCGAGACTATTTGCGCGCTCAGCTGGCCATTGGCCACATTCAAGTAAACGAACGTTAGCTTTTGCCGCAACAACGTCGCGCGCTGCAGAGCTGACCGTTGGCGCAATAATCACTTCAACAAACTGACGCTCAACGATCGCTTTAGCTGTTTCAGCGTCTAATTCGCGATTAAATGCAATGATGCCGCCAAATGCCGAAGTGGGATCGGTTTTAAAAGCCCGTTGGTAAGCATCCAACGCATTTTCACCAATCGCAACACCGCACGGATTTGCATGTTTAACAATAACGCATGCCGGTTGCTGAAAAGACTTCACGCACTCAAGCGCAGCGTCGGTGTCGGCTATATTGTTGAACGACAGTGCTTTGCCTTGAATTTGTGTGGCAGTCGCAACAGATGCTTCGGCTGGCTTTGCTTCAACGTAAAAAGCGGCTTGTTGATGGCTGTTTTCACCGTAACGCAAATCTTGCTTCTTCTCGAATTGTGCATTGAACGTGCGCGGAAACTTGCTTTCTTGCTGTGGCAAGCGCGCGCCAAAATAATTGGCAATCATACCGTCATATTGTGCCGTGTGTTCGAATGCCTTGATGGCAAGATCAAAACGCGTATCAAAGGTAAGGCTATTGCTGTTTGCATCCATTTCCGCAATTACGCGGTCATAATCACTCGCATTAACCACAATGGTCACATCGCGATGATTTTTAGCTGCAGCGCGCACCATGGTCGGCCCACCAATATCAATATTTTCAACGGCATCAGCATGGCTGCAATTCGGGTCGGCAACTGTTTCTGCGAACGGGTACAGGTTCACGGCAACCAAATCGATAGGGGCGATGTTTTGCTCGGTCATTACCTGTTGATCGATATCGCGGCGCCCTAGAATACCGCCATGAATTTTCGGGTGAAGTGTCTTCACACGGCCATCCATGATTTCAGGCTGCCCTGTATGCTCTGACACATCCGTTACGGGAACTTGGTTTTCACGTAATAATTTTGCTGTTCCGCCAGTTGATAAAATTGCGACGCCACGTTGCACGAGCGCTTGTGCGAAAGCGACGATACCGGTTTTGTCAGAAACACTTAAAAGGGCGCGGTGAATGGGACGATGTTGCATGGTTGCTATACCTTTTCGATGTTTTCAAAGAAAAAAAGAGCACACCAGGCGCTCTTTTTCAGGGGGCAATTAATTCATGCCGTACTTTTTCAGCTTTTTACGCAGCGTGCCGCGGTTGATGCCAAGCATTGTCGCAGCGCGGGTTTGATTACCACGCGTATAGGTCATGACCTCTTCCAAAAGCGGAGCTTCGAGCTCAGCTAACACCAATTCATAAAGCTCTTCTGGGTCATGCCCATCAAGTTGCTTTAAAAATGAGTTCAATGCCTGCTTAACCGAGTCACGTAATGGCTTCGGTTGAGCGTTATTACCAAGAGTGGTAAATGGAGAAATCGGGTCACGATTTGCGTTTTGATCAAACATAGGTGCGCTCTATCTCTTCTAGTTTACTGTTGCAAAAAACTTCGTCAGGGCTTCGATTTGTTCATTAGCATGTTCAATACTAACAAACTCCCTACGAAATGCTGACGCGGGCTGCTGCTGTTGTAAGTACCAGCCTACGTGTTTTCGGGCAATCCGGATGCCGGTGAACTCGCCATAATGCTGATGCAAGTTATGAACATGTCGTAGCACGACAGTTCGAACTTCGTCTGCACTTGGCGCCGGTAGTTGCTCGCCAGTTGCCAAATAATGCGCAATTTCGCGAAACAACCATGGATTTCCCTGAGCGCCTCGACCAATCATAATGGCGTCGGCGCCAGTGTATTCAAGAACCTGTTTAGCTTTCTGTGGTGACGTAATGTCACCGTTGGCAACAACTGGAATACGCACTGCGGCTTTAATAGCCCGAATGGTGTCGTACTCAGCATCACCTTTGTACATGCATGCGCGCGTTCGGCCATGCACCGCTAACGACTGAATGCCAAGCCGCTCAGCAAGTTTAGCAATTTCGATACCATTGCGATGCTCAGGATCCCAACCGGTACGTATTTTCAATGTGACCGGCACTTCAACTGCTGCAACCACTGCGGTTAAAATCTCCGCAACCAATTCGGGGTATTGCAGCAACGCTGAGCCAGCCAACTTTTTATTCACCTTCTTGGCGGGGCAACCCATATTGATATCAATAATCTGCGCGCCATTCTCAACATTATGAACGGCCGCAGCAGCCATCAATTCAGGTTCAGACCCAGCAATTTGAACAGCACGGATACCGGGCTCGTCAGCGTGCTCCATTCGGTCACGTGACTTTTTGGTATCCCAAACCAACGGATTACTCGAAAGCATTTCAGACACCGTCAAGCCAGCCCCAAGTTCACGACATAAACGCCGGAAGGGGAGGTCTGTTACTCCCGCCATTGGCGCGAGTATCACCGGATTTTCTAAATGATATGGTCCGATCCGCATCGGTTAAAAACTGTCCAACTTAAGGGTGGGAAATTTTAGGGAATTTGGCGGCTAAAGAAAAGGCTGTAATTTGTACAAAAGCCGCCTTTTTTGTACTTTTTGCTCTTGACAAACTGCTGGATTATTACTGTTTACGCTTTGCGTGCAGCATTACCCAGCCTTCTTTGATGCTGGGCGGGCTAAATACGAATTTATCTTGATACGCAGCCTGAACAGCAGGTATCTGACGCTCAAGAATACCTGACATGACCAATTCACCATTATCGGCAACATAATCGGTGATCACATTGGCGAGTTCTTGCAAGGGGCCAGCAAGAATATTTGCAACCACAACATCCGCTTTCAAGGTGGGTTGGTTGCTAGGTAAATAAACTTCGAGCTGTTGAGCAACACCGTTGCGCTGCGCATTTTCTTTACTCGCAATCAAAGCTTGCTGGTCGATATCGATACCAACTGCGCGCTTTGCGCCAAGTAACAAGGCTCCAATCGCTAGAATGCCAGAACCACAGCCAAAATCGACCACAGTTTTTGCACTTAACTCTTGTCCATCAAGCCAGCCTAGGCAAAGCGCTGTTGTTGGATGCGTACCGGTACCAAAAGCCATGCCGGGGTCGAGCATAATATTCACTGCATCTGGCTCTGGGATCTCACGCCAGCTTGGGCACACCCATAAGCGTTTACCGAACTGGATAGGATGAAAGTTATCCATCCACTCGCGTTCCCAGTCTTTATCTTCAAGTTGGTCAGTTTTGTAATTGAGCCCGTCTTTGAAATAACTCGACTTTTTTAGGTTCGCGACAATCGGCGCTAAGTCCGTCTCGGCCGGAAATAACCCAGTAACTAAGGTTTCCTGCCAATAAATCAATTCGCCAATTGGGGGTTCAAAAATAGGGTTGTCTTGTGCATCGCGATAAGTGACCGCCATTGCACCATTGCCCTCAAGCATATCCCCAACCAGTGGGGCATGCTTTTCGGGCGCAGAAACGGTTAGCTGAATCCAGGGCATGGGGGTTAGTGACCACCCATGCCAAGTTTTTTCTCAAGATAGTGGATATTCGTTCCACCATGCTGGAAGTTCTCATCAGCCATAATGTCTTTTTGCAGCGGCACGTTGGTTTTAATGCCTTCAATAATCAGTTCGCTCAGTGCATTGCGCATGCGAGCAATAGCCACGTCACGGTTCTCACCGTAAGTAATCAGTTTACCAATCATTGAATCGTAGTTCGGTGGAACTTTATAGTCAGCATATACATGTGAGTCCCAACGCACGCCCAAACCACCCGGAGGATGGAAACGACTAATCAAACCAGGTGACGGTACAAAAGTATCCGGGTCTTCTGCGTTGATTCGACACTCAATGGCATGGCCACGAATAACGACGTCTTCTTGCGAAATTGATAACGGACGACCCGCAGCAATACGCAGTTGTTCTTTAATGAGGTCGATACCGGTAACCATTTCGGTTACTGGGTGTTCTACTTGAATTCGTGTATTCATTTCGATGAAGTAGAACTCACCATTTTCGTACAAGAACTCGAACGTACCTGCGCCGCGATAACCGATCTCAATACAAGCTTTTGCACAGCGATCACCAATGAACTTACGCATTTCAGGGGTAATGCCTGGCGCTGGCGCTTCTTCGACAACTTTTTGATGACGACGCTGCATTGAACAGTCACGCTCACCAAGATAGACCGCTTTACCTTGTCCATCAGCAAGCACTTGAATTTCGATGTGGCGTGGATTTTCTAAAAACTTCTCCATGTACACCATATCGTTACCAAATGCTGCACCAGCTTCCGCTTTCGTGGTGCTAATAGCACGAATCAGTTCATCTTCTTTGCGTACCACGCGCATACCGCGCCCGCCACCGCCACCGGCAGCTTTTACAATAACGGGGTAGCCGATACGTTTTGCGGTTTTAATATTCGCCGCTTCATCATCACCAAGCGGACCGCCTGAACCCGGTACGCACGGTACACCAGCTTTTTTCATGGCTTCAATGGCGGATACCTTGTCACCCATGAGGCGAATAACATCAGCTGTAGGGCCTACGAAAATGAAGCCTGAGTTTTCAACTTGCTCAGCAAAATCAGCGTTTTCTGCTAGAAACCCATAACCTGGGTGAATTGCCGCAGCATCCGTGATTTCAGCAGCACTGATAATGCGCGGAATATTTAAGTAGCTGTCGGTTGCTGGCGCTTTGCCGATACAAATTGATTCATCAGCCAGCAAAACGTGTTTTAAGTTGCGATCGACTGTTGAGTGCACAGCGACCGTTTTGATACCGAGTTCTTTACATGCGCGCAAAATACGCAGCGCAATTTCGCCTCGGTTTGCAATTACTACCTTATCTAACATGACGATGTCCTGTATCGATGCGTTTATTCGATGACAAACAGAGGTTGATCAAATTCGACTGGCTCGCCGTTTTCAACCAAGATTTGCTTTATTACGCCGCCTTTATCAGCTTCGATTTGATTCATCATTTTCATAGCTTCAACAATGCACAGCGTTTCGCCAGCTTTCACTTGTTGGCCAACAGTTACAAAGTCTGGTGAGCCTGGCGCAGGAGCTGCGTAGAACGTACCAACCATTGGCGACTTCATGACATGACCAGAAATTTCTGGCGCTGCTGGTGCTTCAGCTGCCGGAGCGGCTGCAGGAGCAGGGGCCGGTGCTGGAGCAGGAGCATGTTGCATTTGTTGCGGCGGGAATTGGTAGTGCATAGGCGCACTTTGACTTCCGCCACGGTGAATACGTACTGATTCTTCACCTTCGGTAATTTCTAACTCAGCGATGCCTGATTCTTCGACCAGTTCGATCAGTTTTTTTATTTTACGAATATCCATGATCTGTGATGACCCCAATGTTTAATTAGATTTATTGCTTAGAAAGATGTTGTTTTGCTGCTTGTAATGCGAAGTCGTAACCTTGCGCACCTAAACCGCAAATCACCCCTTTAGCAATGTCTGCCAAAAATGAATGCCGACGAAACGCTTCGCGGGCGTGAATGTTTGAAAGATGTACTTCAATAAATGGAATCGCGACGCCTGCGAGAGCATCACGCAGTGCGATACTGGTGTGCGTGAATGCGCCGGGATTAATAAGAATAAAGTCGACATGCGAAGTTCGGGCTTCGTGCACCCAATCAATGAGTTGGTGTTCACCATTAGACTGTCGGCAGTCTAGGGTAATACCGATGGCTTCGGCATGTTCACGTAAACGGTGCTCAACCTGATCGAGCGTTTCGCTGCCATAAATATGCGGCTCACGTGTACCTAACAAATTAAGGTTAGGGCCATTGAGCAAAAGAACTCTATATTTTTTTTCGTTATTTGTTGTCATATTGCTGCGATCTGCTGCGAACGTATCAAGATTGATATTAGAGGCTAAATAGAGGCCCTAATTCAAC
The DNA here is from genome assembly GCF_048267825.1 of Pseudidiomarina sp. Taxonomy (NCBI): domain Bacteria; kingdom Pseudomonadati; phylum Pseudomonadota; class Gammaproteobacteria; order Alteromonadales; family Idiomarinaceae; genus Pseudidiomarina; species Pseudidiomarina sp. Next base: position 11,324 of record NZ_JBLWWR010000004.1, on the reverse strand, counting down.
ACCTATTTCAGCATTATAGTGAAAAAATGTAATAACGCAGCAAAATACTGGTCTTATCACCGCTGATCGCAGCAAGATTTAACGTGTTTTTAACTCTTTAATGTGTTTGGAAAACTTTTCAGCATTCATAAAACCTGTTACGCGGGAGCGATTAAGCTCTTGCTGGTTTTTGAAAAACAGGATTGTGGGTAAGCCGAGCACCTGGAATTCATTTAAAATCGCACTGTTTTCCGGTGTGTTGGCCGTTACATCCGCTTGCAGCAGCACCATATCAGCAGTGACCTGCTCCACCTCAGCGGCGCCAAATGTTTCACGCTCAAATTCTTTGCACGCGACACACCAGTCCGCGTAAAGGTCGAGCATTACCAGTTGGTTATTACGTGCGGCGGAATCTAGCTTTTGCTGAATTTCCGTGACGCTGGTTACTTGTTGGAACGGCAATGTGTGATGGGCTTGTGGCCACCATAAATAAGTTAATACTGCACCAGTAGCCAGCCACACGGCAGCAAAACGCCTTGCAGTTGAGCGCGGTAGTTCACGTAAATCAGCGATTATTAGGTACAGTGCGCTGACAAGAATAAACACAATCCATAGCCAGTCAGCAAGGGTATAAGGTATAAGGCGCTCAACCAATACCAAAGCAACGCCTAATAACACCACCCCGAACACACGCTTAATGGTGTTCATCCAAGCCCCAGCTTTGGGCAGTAATTTGCCACCCGTAACACCAAACGCGAGCAATGGCAGGCCCATACCAACGCTTAGGGCGTACAGCACAGCGGCGCCTACCGTTAAATCGCCCGACTGCGCAATAAATAGCAACACGCCAGAAAGTGGCGCAGTGGTGCATGGTGACGCGATAAGGCCTGATATCGCCCCCATAACAAAAACACTGCGGTGGGCTCCGCCGCGTTGGGATTGGCTCAATTGATTCAAGTAATTTTGCCAACGCTGCGGCAATTGAACGGTATATGCACCAAACATACTTAACGACAACAAGACGAACACAACCGCCAAGGTAATCAGAATGATTGGGTGCTGCAGCATGGCCTGGTAGCGAAGGCCGGCCAACGCAACCACCACGCCCAAAATGGAATAGGTAACCGCCATACCTTGCACGTAAGCCAAACTGAGCGTGAAGGCACGACGCGTACTCAACTGCCTTGGCTGCTTAGAACCTGCGCCTGAGTGCCCCATGATAATTGCCGAAATAATTGGATACATGGGCAACACACACGGGGTAAACGCAAGACCAATACCAAGCACGACAAACAGCAACAATACGAGCCATAGCGGTTGCTCAGTAATCATATCGAAGAAATTCGAAGAGGTTGTTTGTTGTGAGTTCTCAGCAATCTGTTCAAAGGCGATAGCCTGTGAGCCGTCACCCGCTACTGCACTTAGATAAACTGTCTTTTTTGTAGGCGGGTAACACAGGCCAGCATCAGCACAGCCTTGATAGGAAATGGTAAATTCTTGGTCGGGGCTGGCTTGATTTAGTACGTACGTTAATTCAACGCTATCGCGGTAGACAACGGTTTCACCAAAAAACTCGTCGAAATGCGCTTCCCCATCAGGAAGTATGGGTTGCTCAGCAAGTTGCACGGGCGTTTTTATTTCAAAGCGATGCTGATACATGTAATACCCATCAGCAATAGTCCAGCTAAGCGTCAATTGGTTACCTTGTTGGCGAAAATCAAATTGAAAAGCTTCATCAACCGGTAAAAACTGATTTTGTTGGGCGAACGGATCGTTCTGGTTTAACTCAAACTGCGACTGCGCATAGGTTGGCGCCGCCATACTTGAAAAGAATGACAACCCAACTACGCATACCGTTAGCAAACGGCATAACACTGCTATCATGATTGTGTGACCTGCTTAATCCAACCTAAATAGTCCGCTGTGCCTTCGGTGATAGGTACAGCGATAAGTTCTGGAACATCATATGGGTGCGCAGTTTGAATGAGTTTGAATAACTCATCAAGTTCACTTGCTGTAGTCTTGATCTGCAACAAGACTTCTTCGTCCGCATGAATGTGGTCGTCCCACCAATACATTGACGTAGAAGGTGCCGAAATGTTCACACAGGCAGCGCGGCGCGCACGCAGTACTTTGTCTGCGATAGCTTTGGCGACATGTTTATCCGGACAACTGCAAATGACTAAGCGATGTTCTGAACTCATATAGACACCTTTTATTGGTTTTTTTCAGTATACGAAAACAAAAAAAATTTATCAGAAAACCTTGATATCAAATTTTTACCCCCCATAAACAGGGACACAACAAACTTTTTAACAGCTTCGGCTCATCACTGAAGCTGAATTATCAACCACAACCAATAGGTTTAGGAGTTATCAACGATGAAACTTCGTCCTTTACATGATCGTGTGATCATTAAGCGTTCAGAAGCAGAAACCAAATCTGCAGGCGGTATCGTGCTGACTGGTTCAGCAGCGGAAAAATCGACGCGCGGTGAGGTTGTTGCTGTAGGCAATGGTCGCATCTTGGAAAACGGTGACGTGAAAGCGTTGGATGTAAAAGTTGGCGACAGCGTGTTGTTCAACGAAAGTTACGGCGTGAAAACTCAGAAGATCGACGGTGAAGAGTACCTGATCATGAGTGAGTCAGACATCCTAGCAATCATTGAAGGTTAAGAGGGAAACGAACATGGCAGCTAAAGAAGTTAAGTTTGGAAATAACGCACGTCAGCGCATGCTTAAAGGCGTTAACATTCTTGCAGACGCAGTAAAAGTAACTCTTGGGCCAAAAGGCCGTAACGTTGTATTAGAAAAGTCATTCGGCTCACCAGTTATCACCAAAGACGGTGTTTCTGTTGCGAGAGAAATCGAACTTGAAGACAAGTTTGAAAATATGGGCGCACAAATGGTGAAAGAAGTTGCGTCTAAAGCCAATGACGAAGCCGGTGACGGTACAACAACTGCAACTGTTCTTGCGCAATCAATTGTGAACGAAGGCTTGAAAGCGGTTGCTGCGGGCATGAATCCAATGGATTTGAAACGCGGTATCGACAAAGCTGTGATTGCTGCTGTTGCTGAATTGAAAGAATTGTCGCAACCATGCAACAACTCAAAAGCAATTGCCCAAGTAGGTACTATTTCTGCAAACGCTGACAGCACCATTGGTGAAATCATTGCAAAAGCAATGGATAAAGTGGGCCAAGAAGGTGTTATCACCGTTGAAGAAGGCCAAGCCCTACACGACGAACTGGAAGTGGTTGAAGGTATGCAGTTCGACCGTGGCTACTTGTCACCTTACTTCATCAACAACCAAGAAAACGGTACCGTTGAACTGGAAAGCCCGTTCATTCTGTTAGTTGATAAGAAAGTTTCTAACATTCGTGAATTACTGCCAGTACTTGAAGGCGTCGCGAAATCAGGTAAGCCGTTGTTGATCATCGCCGAAGACGTTGAAGGCGAAGCCTTGGCAACGTTGGTTGTGAACAACATGCGTGGCATCGTGAAAGTTGCTGCCGTAAAAGCACCTGGTTTTGGTGACCGTCGCAAAGCAATGTTGCAAGACGTTGCCGTATTAACTGGCGGTACAGTGATTTCTGAAGAAATCGGTATGGAGCTGGAAAAAGCTCAGCTGGAAGATTTAGGTTCGGCGAAGCGTGTTGTGATTAATAAAGACAACACCACCATTGTTCACGGTAACGGTGATCAAGCAGCGATTGAATCTCGGGTGACTCAGATTCGTCAGCAAATTGAAGAAACGTCGTCTGACTACGACCGCGAAAAACTGCAAGAGCGTTTAGCTAAATTAGCTGGCGGTGTTGCGGTAATCAAAGTCGGCGCAGCAACCGAAATGGAAATGAAAGAGAAGAAAGCCCGTGTTGAAGATGCATTGCATGCCACACGTGCCGCAGTTGAAGAAGGCGTTGTACCTGGTGGTGGTGTTGCCTTGGTTCGCGCAGCAAGTAAGTTGAGCGAATTACGTGGTGATAACGAAGACCAAAACGTAGGCATCAAGTTGGCATTGCGTGCAATGGAATCACCATTGCGTCAAATCGCTACCAATGCTGGCGCTGAAGCTTCTGTTGTTGCGAATAACGTTAAGAATGGCGAAGGTAACTACGGTTACAACGCTGGCCAAGACGTATACGGCGACATGTTAGAGATGGGTATTTTGGATCCAACCAAAGTAACCCGCTCAGCCCTGCAGTTTGCAGCATCTGTGGCAGCATTGATGATTACAACTGAAGCCATGATTGCTGAAATCCCGAAAGATGAACCTGCCGCACCAGACATGGGCGGTATGGGTGGCATGGGCGGCATGATGTAATCCCGCTTAATGCTGATTTATGAATGTAAAGAAAAAGGAAGCGCCTCGCGCTTCCTTTTTTTATTGGTAATAATTGTCATATATTCCAATTGAATTAGATCTATACTCCTAAGTACTTGTACGTAAGACACAAACATCCATCGGAGGTGACTATGAAAACTTTACTAGCAAGTGTAACGGTCGTGGCGGCCATGCTGATTGCGCCAGTGCATGCTGCAAAAGTTGAAGTGAAGTGGGACGAAGTAAAGTCGTTCTCTGACTTCGAGGCTGTCAACGAGGTGCAAAGTCGTTTTGAAGAACGAACCAAAGCGAAGTTTGAAGAATATGTTACTGAGTTAGGTGCCAAATTACCTGAGAGCAATACGCTGCAGGTAACCTTTAATGACGTTGATTTAGCGGGTCGTGTTGACGCAACTTTTGGGGCGACTACCAGTGGCTTTCAGCGTGTGCTGGACGATGTTTCGTATCCAGAGCTGGTTATTTCATACCGCTATACCGACGCTCAAGGTGCTGAACTGAGTAGCGCGGACAAGGTTGAGTTGAAGTCGTTAGCACCACCGCGCAATATGCGAAATATTCAAGGCTCAAGCCACGATAGTCTGTATTTCGAAAAAGAACTGTTGATGGAATGGTTCAACGAAACTTTCCCAAGTGCTAAACGCTAAAGTGGTGTCTTGCTGGCTTCGCCAGCTACTTCGCGCACCAATTTAGGGACTAAAAACCCTGGTAACATGGCCCGCAACTGTTGTTCAAGGTTGCGGGCTTTTTCGTCGCTTATCGAAAAATGACTGGCTCCAGCTACTTTGTCGAGCTGATGCAAGTAATAGGGTAGAACACCTGCGGCAAATAACGCTTCACTTAACTCAGCCAGCGTTATCGCATCATCGTTTATCTGGGCTAATAATACGCTCTGGTTTAATAACGTAATGCCGGCATCAGCCCAGACTTTTAGCGCGTTCATTAGTGCTTGCGTTATCTCATTGGCATGATTCGCATGCAGCACCAGAATAGCTTGTAACCGGCTTTGTTGAAGCCGTTTTGCAAGCTCGTGAGTGAGTCGCGAGGGCAGCACAACGGGCAGACGGCTATGAATTCGAATTCGCTTCAACTGCGGTAACTGCTCAAGTGCCGTGAGCACCGTATCAAGTTGCTGGTCATTGGCCATCAATGGGTCGCCGCCGCTTAGTATCACTTCATTGATATTGGCGTCCGCTTCGATTAAAGCAATCAGTTGGTGCAGCTGGGCACGGCCAAAATGATGGTCTTCGTAGGGAAAGTGGCGGCGAAAACAATAGCGGCAATTAATCGCACAACCACCCCTTAGAATGACTAAAACGCGTGATTTATACTTATGTAAAATGCCAGGATGTTCATTATCCTGTTCTTCCAGTGGGTCGGTCACGAACCCCGCTTGCTGTGTAAATTCGTCAGCCTGCGGCATGACTTGCAGCAGGAGTGGGTCGGCGGTATTGCCGCGTTCCATTTGGTCAACAAAGTATTGCGTAACGCGCAGTGGAAACAGTTTGCGCGCACTGAGGTGTTGCTCAACCCAGCCTTGCGGTAGCTCAAGCTGCTGAGCCAACTCAACGGGGTCCGTTATGGATTGTGCTAATTCTTGCTGCCACTGTGGACGAACGCGTATTAAATTTGTTACCGACACTGCTTCTCCACATTTTTGTTGCGAAACATGAATTATTTTACCTGATAATTGATGCGTTATGGTTTATTATTGGCGCCGAAATCGCTTAATTTGAAAGCATACGAGGAAGCTATGGCGAATTACAGCACAAACGAATTTAAAGCCGGTTTAAAAATCATGCAAGATGGCGAACCGTGTAACATCGTTGACAATGAAGTTGTTAAACCAGGTAAAGGCCAGGCCTTTAACCGCGTAAAAATTCGTAAACTTATCAGCGGCAAAGTTGTTGAAAAAACCTTTAAATCAGGTGATTCAGTTGAAGGCGCAGACGTTATCGACGTCGAGCTTTCTTACCTCTATAACGACGGTGAGTTCTGGCACTTCATGAACAACGAAACTTTTGAGCAGCTTGCAGCTGACGCAAAAGCTGTTGGTGATATGACCAAATGGTTGGTTGAGCAAGACACATGCACGCTGACTCTGTGGAATGGCAACCCAATTGCGGTTACCCCACCAAACTTTGTTGAGCTTGAAATCACTGAAACTGACCCAGGCCTGAAGGGCGACACCGCCGGTACTGGTGGTAAACCAGCAACACTCAGCACGGGTGCCGTTGTACGTGTACCTTTGTTTGTGCAAACGGGTGAAGTTGTTAAAGTTGACACGCGCTCGGGCGAATACGTTTCTCGCGTTCAGAAATAAAGCAGTTACCGATGCAGCTCTCTGATAACTGGCGTCCAAGTGCCACACTTGATGTCTTAAAACAGCGGGCTGCATTGTTGCAAAAGGTTCGTCAGTTTTTTGCCAAGCACGATGTGCTTGAAGTCGATACCCCCATTTTAAGCCGCTTTGGCGTTTCTGATCTTCATCTTGAAAATCTCACCTGCCAATTAAGCAATTTTCCGCAGCGTGATTTTTACCTGCAAACATCCCCTGAATATGCAATGAAGCGTTTGTTGGCCGCGCACGGTCAGTCAATCTATCAATTGGGTAAAGTGTTCAGAGACGATGCTGTGGGGCGACATCATAATCCAGAATTTACGTTGCTTGAGTGGTATCGCATCAACTTTTCGATGGAGCAGCTAATTACCGAAGTGCTTGAGCTGTTGGTATTGGTGTTGGGCGAGCGCCCAGTTATTCAGCTAAGTTATCAACAAGCGTTTGAACAATTTCTTCAGATAAACCCGCTGCAAGCCTCAGTCATTGAATTACAACAGAGTTTGAGTCGCTATCCGCACATCAGTGACCTTGTCGCGCGCGAAAGCGACCGTGATACATTACTGCAATTGGCAATGTCCACCATTATTGAGCCACTCTTTGATAAAAAAGCAATTACTGTTGTGCATAACTTTCCCGCCAGCCAGGCGGCACTGGCTGAGCTCAATGAAAATGATGCACGTGTGGCCTACCGGTTTGAAGTTTATGCGGGCGGGATTGAGCTTGCCAATGGTTATCAGGAACTCACTGACGCTAAACAACAGCAGGCTCGGTTTATTCAGGATAACCTGTTGCGTAACCAGCACAATAAACCTCAGAAGTCAGTCGATTTTCGCTTGGTTGCAGCACTCGAAAGCGGACTGCCGCGTTGTGCCGGTGTAGCCCTGGGTTTTGACCGCTTATTTATGCTTGCCGAAAATTTAGATGATATTCGTCAAGCTCTTCCATTTTCTATGACTTGCGCCTAAATAAAGTAATGTTATACTATAACACTCTTAATTTGGTATGACTTCAGCGGAGCAAGTACAGCAGTGACTCAGCGTTCATTAGATAAAACGGGTATGTGGGTAACCACCTTGTGTGCGTTACATTGCTTACTGCTGCCTGTGATACTTCCAATACTGTCACTGATTGGCTTATCGTTTTTGGGTGAAGAATTACTCGAACGCTTGATTCTAGGTACTAGTATCGTACTTGGGCTAGTCGCGTTGGTTTCTGGTATGCGCCAACACGCCCGCATGTACCCTCTGGTTCTGCTGGTTGCTGGTGGTTTTGTTTATTGGCACAAAGATAGTCTTGGTGACATGGGCGAGCCGTTGATAATTCTGATAGGTGCCGGGCTTATTATAGCTGCGCACTGGGTCAATTTGCGCTTGGTTCGTTCAATTAGCCCGTTGGCACCAACCAGTTAATCTTACTTCCTCTTTAATACAACACCTGCTTCCATATGATCTGTATATGGAAATTGATCAAATAAAGCTGCGCGCTCAACTTCATGCGTGTTCGACAGTGCAGTTAAGTTTTCAACCAAGGTCGTCGGATTACAGGACACATAGATAATAGTGTCGTAATTGCGAACCAACTCCACGGTATCATCATCCAGCCCTGCTCGCGGCGGGTCGACCAATACAGTTCGGCAGTCAAAGTCTGATAAATTGGCTTCATTTGCTCTGCGCGACTCTTTTTCGCCAGCCATGACTGCGCTGAAGTCTTCTGCCGACATGCGTACCAACGTCACGTTCCCGATAGTGTTGAGTTCACAGTTGTATCGTGCCGAGGCCACTGATGTTTTGCTTATTTCAGTTGCCAGCACACGCGGGAAGTTTTGTGCTAACGGCAGGCTGAAGTTGCCGTTACCACAATATAATTCAAGTAAGTCACCGGTTGCGTTGACTGTTGCGTCGAGTGCCCACGTAACCATATGTTGGTTAACTGCTGCATTGGGCTGCGTAAAGCTGTTCTCAACTTGCTGAAAATGAAATGGCTTACCTTTAATGGTAAGCGTTTCAGTCACCCAGTCTTTATCAACACAAATTTTTTGTTTGCGCGCGCGGCCAACCAATTCAATCGCCCCATATTGTTGCAGGTGCGCCTTCAAGGCGTGCGCTTCGTGTTCCCAGTGTTCATCAAGTTGACGGTGATAAAGCAAAGAAACCAACGCTTGGTTTGTGGTGGTTGAGAGAAACTCAACTTGAAACAGCTTCAGCCTTAGTGCTGGGCGATTACGCACGTAATCAAGTACAGCCGGCATCAGTTGGTTGATAAGCTCGTTTGCAACAGGGAAAGCATCAATACGAATCTTCTCACGTGTGTCAGGATCAAACATGATGTAGTACAAATCATCGCCATCATGCCACACCCGAAACTCAGCGCGCATCCGATAATGGGTGGCGGGTGATTCAAACACTTCAAGTTCCGTGGTTATGAACGGAGCCAGCATTATTTTTAAACGCTCAGCTTTATTGCTGAGTTGTGCTTCGTACTGGTCTGAATCAATCGCTGAATGCGTCATAAAAACTCCAAAACCTAATCAAGGTGCGCATTGTAGCGGGCGGCAGATAAAAGTCTAGTCAAGCAATCTATAAGTTCTTTACAATTTACTCACAATATGACGTTGCGCATAGTCATAAAATATTAGAGTATGGGGTGTCGCGAATTAAAAAGTCGGTATCGCGAACGAACAACATATTAGAAAATATAATAAAAAAGGGTCAATTTCATGTCGAACACTACCAAAAAGAGTGCGCTAGTATTAGCGGCACTTTCACTTGCAGTAAGCACTGCGGTGCATGCACATGGGCCAGCTCATGCGAACAATGACAAAGAACGCGTTATTGTTGAGTTCAAACCTGGTTCAAAAGATCAAATCGAAGCTTTTTTACATTTAGATGACGACGGTTATCTTGATGAAGATGAAAAAGACGGCGGTAAGACAGATAATAAAATTCTGCAACGTTATAAGCGTTTTAATGCGATGGCCATTCAGGTTCCTCATTCAGCCATTCACGGCTTGATGAACAACCCGAATGTTATCAGCGTAACTCCAGACGAAAAACGTTATGCAATGAATACGCAGTGGGAACCGAACAAGCCGTACGGCATTGAGTTGGTTCAAGCTGATCAAGTATCAGACGCTGGTGCAGGTTCACGTACTGTTTGTATTATCGATTCAGGTTACGACCTAGGCCATCCTGATCTGCAGACGACGGGTGTAACCGGTGTCAACGATAGTGGTACAGGTACATGGTATACCGATGAGAACGGTCACGGCACCCACGTTGCTGGAACCATTGCAGCCTTAACCAATGGCGAAGGTGTTGTTGGTGTATTACCAAGTGGTCAAGTTAACTTACACATCGTTAAAGTATTCTCAGCGTCAGGTTGGGCTTACTCGTCGTCGTTAATGGCCGCTGCAGAGCAATGTGCTGATTATGGCGCTGACGTAATTAACATGAGTTTAGGTGGTTCACGTGCAAACCGTACTGAAGAGAACGCTTTCGCACAATTGAACAGCGCGGGTGTGTTAAGCATTGCAGCTGCAGGTAATGACGGCAACACGCGCCATTCTTATCCTGCATCATACGATGCCGTTGTTTCAGTAGCAGCCGTTGATGCGAATGAGCAAATCGCTTCATTCTCACAACAAACTGATCAAGTTGAACTTGCCGGTCCTGGTGTGAGCGTGCTTTCTTCTGTGCCACGCGGTATGGGTGAAAAAGTAGACCTCGTTGTTGCGGGTACTGCTTTTGAAGCTACAGGCATGGAAGGTACTGCGCGTATCGAAGCTACTGGCGCATTAGCAAATTGTGGTATCGGTGACGCCCCATGTAATGATGCTGTTGGTAAAGTATGCTTGATTGAACGCGGCGTTATTTCGTTCGCTGAAAAAGTTCAAGCTTGTGAAGCGGGTGGCGGTGTAGGTACCGTTATATATAACAACGAGCCGGGTGCATTATTAGGTACACTGGGTGGTTATAGTGCCTCTATTCCTGCAGTTGGCGTGAGCGATACTGACGGTGCAACGATGCTGGGTCAGGTTGGTGCATCAACAACTGTTGGCGTAACTGATAGCGACTGGGCATATTTTGACGGCACGTCAATGGCTACTCCACATGTTGCAGGTGTTGCTGCCTTAGTTTGGTCACAACACACAACATGTACCAATAATGACATTCGTAATGCATTGCATGCATCAGCGAAAGACTTAGGTGTTGCCGGACGTGATAACGCATACGGTTATGGCTTAGTGCAAGCTAAAGCTGCAGTAGACTATTTAACAGCGAATGGCTGTGGTGGTTCTACTGGCGGTGATACCGGCGGTGATACTGGTGGCGGTAACTCAGGTAAAGGCGGTCCTAAAAAGTAATAGGGCCGGGATTCAACTAAAAAGCTCGCTTCGGCGAGCTTTTTTTATGCATATTGATTACAAAACCAGCAGTCAGCAAAAAAACACCTAAAAATGTCAAAAAGGCGCTTGACGCGGCGAGTTAAATCTCTAAAATGCGCCCCACGCTTGAGGCAGGCAACGAAGCCGCCAAAAGCAGACGTTTTGAGTCTTAAAAATTTTAGCCGAAAGGCTTGACACAAAACGCCAAGGCTGTAGAATGCGCAGCCTCGCTCAACGAAGCGAAACGCTCTTTAACAATATACCAAGCCAAGCAAACTG
>NZ_JBLWWR010000003.1:0-174073 GCF_048267825.1 Pseudidiomarina sp. | reverse complement strand
GCAACAATATCCGTCGTCATTGATGGGTTCAATTGCACTGATTCGCCAGACCTTATCTGATGCGAATTGGTACGAGCAAGCGTATGGCAAAGATACGTATAACGGCCCTGTGGAATACAATGCTGCGCTGGCTGAGCTGGGCGACATTGAGCAAACAGGTTTAGTGTTTAAAGTGACTGATGACCGTTCTTTATTGCGCGCAAGCGACGTGCTTTCGAATTTCAATGTGCCGGTTACCTTTTTGGGGTCTGGCTATGAATACGCGCGTTTAGATGCAATTAAAAACACCAAGTCGTCAATTATTCTCCCATTAGATTTTCCAGCAGCGCCAGAAGTAAATGGTGTGGATGATCATCTCGACGTTAGTCTTGCTGATTTACGTCACTGGGAACGTGCGCCAGGGAATGCCGCAGCGTTAGCCCAAGCTGACATCGACTTTTCATTTACCTTGCATCAGTTGAAAAAGGCTGATGATTTTTGGCCGAACCTACGTCGGGCAGTGCAACACGGGTTGAACGAAGACAAAGCACTTGCTGCGTTAACAACAGTACCGGCAAGCATTGCAGGTGTTGCCGATAAAGCTGGCAAGTTAGTACCTGGTTATATGGCAGACTTTGTTATCGCAAAAGGCGATTTGTTTACCAATGGCACCATCAAATCAGTGTGGTTACAGGGCAAGCAAGTTGAGCTAGAGCCGATGCATCAAGCTGATTTCGGTGGCACGCTTACAGTTACAGTTGCCAATCAACAAGCTGAACTTGTACTCAAAGACGGCAAAAAAGTATCGGGTGAATTTAACGGTACCAAAATCCGTGGTGCGAACCGCAGTGAAGCAACGTTAGATTTTGTGGTTGACGCTGATTTTGCTGGTTTGGAAGGTGCTTGGCGCATGCGTATTGAGCAAGCATCGGCGGATGGTTATACCGGTGTCGCAATTGCGCCTGATGGCCGCGAGCTGCCACTGACAGCTCAGCGTACAGAAGCTGCGAGTGAGCAGTCTGAGGAAGCAAAAGCGAAAGAAGAGTATGTCAGCCGTTTAACGTTCCCGAACGTTGCTTATGGCTTGGATGGCTTGCCTGAGCGCCAAAATGTGCACATTAAAAATGCAACAGTATGGACCGCAGACGACGCGGGTGTTCTTGAAAACGCAGACGTGCTGATTCGCGATGGTGAGTTCTATAAAGTGGGGCAAGACCTGCGCACGCCATCAGGTTATACGGTGATTGATGGAACGGGTAAACATGTAACACCGGGAATCATTGATGAGCATTCTCACATTGCTATCGAAGGCGGTGTAAATGAGGGTTCAGAAGCGATTACCTCAGAGGTACGTATCGGTGATGTGGTGAATCCAGATGATATCCATGTATACCGTTCACTTGCTGGTGGCACAACCATGGCACAGTTGTTACATGGCTCGGCCAACCCTGTTGGTGGCCAGGCTCAGGTAATTAAACTGCGTTGGGGTGGTGATGCGAACACCATGAAATTTGATGCGGCACCGCCAAGCATTAAATTTGCGTTGGGTGAAAACGTAAAACAAAGCAATTGGGGCACGACATTTACGGTACGCTATCCGCAAACTCGTATGGGTGTTGAAGCTGTAATGCGTGATGGTTTTACCGCAGCACGCGAATACAAGCAGCGGATGGACGCTTATAACAAGCTCAGCCGCAGTGAGAAAGCTAAAACAGCGGCGCCACGCCGTGATTATCGATTAACCACATTGTTGGAAATTATTGAGCGTCAGCGCTTTGTGCATGCACATTCGTATGTGCAATCTGAAATTCTCATGTTAATTCGTTTAGCTGAAGAGTTTAACTTCACACTAACCACGTTTACGCACATTTTAGAAGGCTACAAAGTTGCTTCGGAAATGGCCAAACATGGTGCCGGCGCATCGACGTTTGCTGATTGGTGGGCGTTTAAATTCGAGGTTTACGATGCGATTCCACAAAATGCCTGCTTAATGGCTGAAAAAGGTGTGTTGACCAGTATTAACTCGGACAGTAACGATTTACAGCGTCGCTTAAACACTGAAGCGGCAAAGTCAGTCACTTACTGTGGTATGTCAGAGCACGAAGCGTTGAAGATGATTACCTTGAATCCAGCGAAGCAACTGAAAGTTGATGAGTACGTTGGTAGCATCAAAGAAGGTAAGCATGCTGACTTCGTAATCTGGAACGGACACCCTTTGAGTGCTTACTCGTCGGTTGAGCAAACATGGATCAATGCGCGTAAATACTTTGATCGTGAGCGTGACATGCAGTTGCGTGGGCAATTGCAAACTGAGAAGCAACAGTTGATTCAGAAGCTCCTGAGCAGCCCAGAAATCGCTCGCAATGGTAACGGTGACGGTTATAAGAAACCGCAACCAACATGGCATTGTGAAGACAACCATGACGTTTGGAGCGACCAATTTACTGTTCATGCTCACGCACATGAAGGAGAGCAGCTATGAAAAAGTTACTAACAGCCGTTGTTGCTGCCAGCCTAAGTGCAGCAGTCGTTGCGAACGACATGGTACCAGGCAAGGCACAAGAACAGCCGATATTGCTGCAGGGCGGCACTTTGCACACAGTAACGAACGGTGTAATGCAAGATACCGATTTGTTATTTGAAAACGGTAAAATCACGGCCATTGGCGCCAATTTGTCGGTACCCGAAAACGCTCGCGTTATCGATGTAAGTGGCAAACAAGTTTATCCGGGCTTAGTCGCTCTGGATACAACGCTTGGCTTGATTGAACTTGGTGCTGTACGTGCAACAAACGATACCAGCGAAGTTGGACAAATCACGCCAGAGGTGAGTGGGCATACGGCCTATAACCCAGACTCTGAGGTTATCCCAACCATTCGGTACAATGGGATTACCCATGCCGAAGTTGTGCCGCAAAATAATTTAATTGCGGGCCGTTCAAGCTTGCTGCAAACCGACGGTTGGACCTACGAAGATGCTGCCGAAGCGCTTAATGTTGGTGTGCATGTCAACTGGCCACGCGTTGGTTTGAACACTTCATGGTGGGAACGACGCTCACCAGAAGAGCAACGTAAAGAAAACGCTGAGAATCTAAGCAAACTTAAAGCAGCTTTCACAGATGCCAAGGCTTATTTCGATGCGAAACAAGCGAACAAGCTAAACGGTACTGATGTGCGTTGGGAAGCCATGACCGGTTTATTTGACGGTTCAAGCAAGCTATTCGTTCATGCCAACGACAAGCGTCAAATGGACGCTGCCATGGAGTTTGCAAGTGAATGGGGCTTTGATCTTGTGCTTGTTGGCGCACGCGATGCGTGGCGTATTGCAGATAAACTTGCTGCTAATGACGTTACCGTTGTTTATGGCGAACCCTATGGTTTACCAACCCGCCATGATGAAGCGTATGATCAAGCGTATTCAACGCCAGCTGCACTCGCTGCTGCAGGCGTCGATTTTTCAATCGCTTACTCAACGGGCTGGTGGGATATCCGAAACCTAGCTTTTGCAGCTGGTAACGCTGTCGCTTTTGGTCTTGATAAAGATCAGGCGCTGGCGGCTATTACAATCAAGCCTGCGGAAGTTATGGGTGTCGCTGATAAAATTGGCTCGCTTGATGTTGGTAAAAACGCATCGCTATTTGTTTCGCAAGGCGATGTAATGGACCAATTAGGGCAAGACGTGCAGATGATGTTCATTGATGGCGCTGAAGTTGACCTTAACAATCGTCATAATCAGCTGTATCAGAAGTATCGTCAAAAACCTGAATAAAGTACCGATGTAATCAGTCTTTATTGAAAGCCAGACAAATAGTCTGGCTTTTTTTTGTGTTTTCGCAAAAGTCACAAAAGTAACTATTGTGTTAATGCTCAGCAATTGGCAGTATTTGAGGGTAACGAATCAACGAGGGAATTTGCTATGCCACTACACCGCCAGTTTGCCAACGACGGCAAAGAGCTCATTATCGCTATAAAAGGGAAATTTGATTTTGGGCTAGTACAGGAGTTTCGACAGGCATACGGTAACGTAGGCGATCAACAACCAACGGTTTTTATTGACCTGCGTGAAACTGAGTACTTAGATAGTTCCGCACTCGGTATGTTGTTGAATATGAGAAAATCATTGGGTAAGTCGGTTAAAGGAATTCACATTATTAACTGTCGGCCTGAAGTAAGAAGTATTTTAGATATTTCCCGTTTCGATAAGCTATTTGTGATTGAATAAATACTATGGATACGTTCGTTGAACCGTCACCGTCAATAGCATCGCTATGTGTTGTTGGCGACGGTTCGGTATTTGCACAAGCAGTAGCAAGTAAACTTGACCAGCATAGTGAGCTTGAGGTGTCCTGGTACGCGCCGGAAACCTTTTTAGGATTGGCCGAGTTGCCGCAGCACCCCGTGTTGCTGCTTATCGATGGTGAAGCTGATTGTAGCGCTACTGTCGGGGCGTTGTTGCGCCGCAGCTACCCTATAGCGCTGCTGGTTAGCAACACAGCGGGTTTGCTTGCTAAGTATGCTGGCCAAGTGACAGATGTATTGTTGTGGCCGGCTCCTTTGGAACTATTAAGCACGCGTATTAATATTCTACGGCGCCTGCAAGACTCGCATGCGCAACTTGATGCCATGAAACATTCGCTCGAGTGGCATAAAGCCCGGGTAGAACGTGAACATCAATTGGTCGAGCATATTTTCCAGAATGCGTTGAGCCGTAACTACCTCGACTTCAAACACGTGCATACCTATTTAACCCCAGTCTCAAAGTTTAATGGTGATCTCTGCCTCATATCGCCGGGGCCGTTGGGCAATATTTATATGCTTATGGCAGATTTTACTGGGCATGGCCTAGCGCCAGCAACGGGAGCGTTACCGCTTTCTCAGGCATTTTTTGCGATGGCCGATCGCGGTGTTTCAGTTGCCGAAATGGTGACCGAATTCAATTTTCGGATGAACCGTTTGTTGCCAAACGACATGTTTTGCGCGGCGTTCTTGCTCGAACTTTCAGCCAATGGTGAACGCGTTACTTATTGGAATGGCGGCATGCCACCGGCATTGTTGTTTGATCAGCAGGGAATCATTTTAAAACGTCTTCCGCCCGCTCACATGGCGCTGGGAGTTATTGATGACGATGAATTTGATAGCCGTGTGGGAACCTTCCGAGCGCCACCAAACAGCTCAATCGCGCTATTCACCGACGGTGTTACTGAATTACTGGGCCATCAACAGAAGTTTTTAGGTTCGGATGCATTAGAAGTACTGCTGAGTAAGTATCCCCGCACTGAAGATTTTTCAAGATTGGTTGAAGAGCTTGAGCACTTTAGGGGCGAAACGCCACTGCATGATGATCTCTCGTTGGCTATTCTAACGTGTTTACCTACGGGGCTCGGCGAAGCTGCGCCGGAGCCGGATCAGTTCGGACTTCCGTTTAGTTTGGATGTGCTGCTGAAGCCTGAACACTTGAGTACAATTGACCCCGTAGGTCATATTCTTTCAGCATTAAGTCAATTGCCATACTTACGCCGTCATCGAACTACAATTTATTTGTTTTTAGCAGAAGCATTTAACAACGCCTTGGAACACGGTTTATTAGGCTTAGACTCAGCGTTAAAGCACGATCCTGAAGGGTTTGCTGAATATTATCAGTTACGCCAGGAACGTCTGCTCGAGCTCACTGAAGGCGAAATACGGATACGCGTCGGCTTTGAAACCACGAAAAAACAGTTGTCAGTTCAAGTATCGGATAGCGGAGCCGGTGTCGCGCTCAGGAACGATAATCACGATTTAACCCAAAGCTATGGCCGCGGACTCGAATTATTACGCCAAATGACAACCGATCTACACTGGGATCAAGCGACGCGGACGGTTTCATTTAAATACTCGTTTTAACCACCCGCGAATTTCGCCTTGAAACCACGTTGCTCTAGCCATTGCTTTGCTTTGTTACGTTGGTCACCTTGCAACTCAATGGTTCCGTCTTTTACAGCCCCCCCGACACCACAAGTTTTTCTAAGTGCAGAAGCATATTCAGCGAGTAAATCAGGGTTATCAGGCAAGTCAAAAATTACCGTAACCCCTTTTCCTTTGCGGCCTTTGGTTTGCCGTTGAATACGAACAGGCTGCGACGTGTCGAGTGGAGTTTCTGATTGTTCGACGGTTGCTTGGTCATGCTTTTCGGGTGCGTTAAATCCCAGATTTTTCAATTGTTCGTGTAGGCTGCTCACAATTACCTCAAATTCAACTTGGAATAAATAGGGTAGGTGTTATATATTTTTGGCATAAGTAATCAATGTTGGATAATTCAATGAAGTTGCAACAGCTGCGTTATATTGTCGAAGTATTAAATCATAATCTCAATGTTTCGGCGACCGCTGATAGTTTATATACATCCCAACCGGGGATTAGTAAACAGGTGCGCATGCTGGAAGACGAACTGGGTGTGCAAATCTTCGAACGCAGCGGCAAGCATCTTACCAAGGTCACGTTGGCTGGTCAGGAAGTTATTACCATTGCGCGCCAAATTCTCTCCCAGGTGGAAGCAATTCGTTCGGTGGCGGGCGAGTATACGCAGCCTGACCAAGGTAAATTAAACATTGCGACAACACACACGCAAGCGCGCTATGCATTACCAACCATGATCAAAGATTTTATGCAGCGCTACCCAAGCGTTACTTTGCATATGCATCAAGGGTCACCGGAACAAATCAGTGAAGCTGCAGCAAAAGGTAAAGCTGACTTCGCAATTGCAACCGAAGCGCTGCACTTGTATCAAGATCTGATTATGCTGCCGTGTTATCACTGGAATCGTTCTATTATTGCTCCACCAGACCATCCGTTAGGGAAGCTTGATAAAGTTCGTATTACTGATTTAGGGCAATACCCGATAGTTACCTATGTACACGGATTTACGGGCCGTTCAGAGTTGGACAGAGCTTTCAACGAAGCAGGTATTAAACCCAATGTGGTATTCACAGCAACAGATGCTGATGTGATAAAAACCTATGTGCGTATGGGATTGGGCGTCGGGGTTGTCGCGAGTATGGCGATTGATTCAAGTTTTGATGCCGACCTAAAAACCATTCCTGCCGAGCATTTGTTTGCGCCAAGCACGACTAAAATAGGCTTTCGCAAAGGCACGTTTTTAAGAAGTTATATGTATGATTTTCTTGAAGGGTTTGCGCCGCACCTGACACGGTCTCGCGTTGATGACGCGATAGCGAAGAAGTCACAAGAAGAAATAGATCGATTATTTAAGGGCATTGAACTGCCCACCCTATAACAGATGGGCAGTGCGAACACCGCTAACATTCAATAATGTTTACCGCGAGACCGCCACGAGCAGTTTCTTTGTACTTGGTTTTCATATCGTTGCCGGTATCCCACATCGTTTTGATAACTTTATCGAGCGATACCTTATGATCACCACTACCGCGTAAGGCTAAACGCGCCGCGTTGATGGCTTTAATCGATCCCATTGCGTTGCGTTCAATACATGGAACTTGAACGAGGCCGCCAACCGGGTCGCAGGTTAAGCCCAAATTATGCTCCATACCTATCTCAGCCGCGCTCTCAACCGAGCTTACATTACCGCCCATTAGCTCAGCCAAAGCACCCGCAGCCATTGAACAGGCAACGCCCACTTCACCTTGACAACCAACCTCGGCGCCTGAAATAGAAGCATTTTTCTTGTACAAAATGGCAATCGCCGCAGAGGTAAGTAAAAAGCGAACAATGGTTTCTTCATCAAGTGGCGCGATAAACTTATCGGCATACTTCATGACCGCAGGAATGATACCAGCAGCACCGTTCGTTGGTGCGGTAACCACACGGCCACCCGCAGCATTCTCTTCGTTTACGGCGAGTGCAAATAAATCAACCCAATCCATTGCTTGCATCGGGTCAGAAGTTCGTTCATTTTTAAGCCGTTGATAGAGCCCCGGTGCGCGGCGACGAACTTTTAGGCCGCCAGGTAAAATACCCTCGGTACGAATGCCGCAATCGATGCAGTCATCCATGGTTTTCCAGATATGCATGAGTCCTTTGCGAATGTCCGCTTCACTGCGAAACACTTTCTCATTTGCCAGCATGAGCGAGCTGACACGCATACCGTGCTCATTGCAATGTTTGAGTAGCTCGTCACAACTGTCAAACGGGTAGGGGATGGGCTTGCTCGACTGCTCAATTGCTTCTTCAAGCGTTTCGTCAAAGTCCGCATCGCGAACAATGAACCCACCACCAATTGAATAATAGAGGTCTTTGTAAATAACCTCATCGCCTTGGTAGAGTCTTAATTCCATGGCATTCGCATGGCGCGGCATCGTTTTACGCCGATGGAACACAATGGCCCCTTCGCGCGGGAAATTTACTTCGTGCTGACCTAGCAGGTTCAGCTTTTGGCTTTCATACGTGCTTTTTAAGAAGTCATCGACAGTTGTCGTGTCAACGGTTTCAGGTAATTCGCCAGCCAAGCCTAAAATGACGGCTTTGCCAGTACCATGCCCTTTACCGGTTTGACCAAGCGAGCCAAAGAGTTCAATAACAATACCGTCTGCGTTGCTTAAACCTACAGCTTTATCTGCCGCTTGCAGAAACTCGTAAGCGGCACGCATCGGGCCCACTGTATGTGAACTTGAAGGACCAATTCCAACTTTATAGATATCAAAAACACTGATCATAAAATTTCTTCGTTTCCATTAGTCATTTAAAGGACGATAGAGTAATTGCCTTTCAGGATACACGTGATCAGCCAGTTCACGCAAAATTCCTGCAGTGGCACCCCAAATATTTCGCTGCTGATATGGGATAAAGTATACCTGATCGTAAACAAAGCGCCGCAGTCGGTAAACATAATGTTTGTGTTGGTGCAGAACTTCGCGCAACGGTACCGTGAATATTTCAGCCACTTCACGCTGTTCGCGCACAAAAGGCGCGCGCGGGTTAATCAGAACAACGTAGGGGCGAATTAAAAAATTACTGATAACTGGATAATCTTGCAGCTGTCCGACCAATTGGATGTCGTTCGGATTTAAGCCAATCTCTTCATGGGCCTCGCGCACTGCAGTGTCATACAAATCACGGTCATGAGGCTCTTGCCGACCGCCGGGGAAACTGATTTGGCCAGCATGGTGTCGCAACTGAGCGCTGCGCTGCGTTAGTACCACATGCAACTCGTTGTCGCGTTCTAGTAGCGCAATCAGCACCGCAGCAGGGCGTAGCCGCTTCATCAGTGGACGCTTAACCAATGGCGCTGGATGCAGCTGAAATCGGTGTAGAAACTCATCACGCGTCATGGCTAGCTTCACCGAATTCAGGGTCTGCCAAAACAGGTAATATACGAGCCACTTTATCGCGAGTTTCTTGCAGCTCTGCGGCGCATTCAGAATCAGCCACTAAACCGCCACCAGCCCAACAGTGGATGGTGCCATGTTGGCTATCGTCCTGGCTGGCTACGAGCGTGCGAATGGCAATATTAGTGTCGGCATTACCATGCTTGGAAAAATAACCAAAACTGCCGCAATAGTAGCTACGACGATGCGGCTCCAGCTCGTCGATAATTTCCATCGCCCTAATTTTTGGGGCGCCCGTAATTGATCCACCTGGGAAGCACTCAGCAAGTAATGCTATGCCTTGCTTTGCCGAGTTGAGTTGACCCACTACGGTGCTGACTAAGTGATGCACCGCTGGGTATGATTCAATTGCAAACAGTTTGGGTACTTGAACCGATCCCGGTAGACAGAGCCGACTTAGGTCGTTGCGCAGTAAGTCAACGATCATGACATTTTCAGCACGGTCCTTGCTCGAGTTTTGTAATGCGTCGGCTAGGGCTGTGTCCTCTTGCGCATCGTCTGCGCGGGGGCGCGTGCCTTTAATCGGCTTGGTTTCTACCTTGCCAGATGCATCAATGGCCAAAAAGCGTTCCGGTGATAAAGAAAGAAGAGCACCGCGTTGAAGATTGAAATAGGCTGAAAATGGCGCGTTGTTATGCTCGCGTAAACGCTGATAGGCTTGCCAGGTACTTCCTTCAAACAGTGCGCTAAACCGTTGCGCTAAGTTTACTTGGTAGCAATCCCCCGCCAGCAAATAGCTTTGAATGCGACTGAACTTATCGGCGTAATCAACCGCAGTCATATTACTTTGCCACGGGGTTAATAATTTAAAGGTGGGCGATTTTGGGCGTTGTGCTGTGGGCAGTTGCCAAAAATCACGCAGTGCCGAGAGCTTCTGCTCAGGTGCAAGCAGCCACGTTTCACCGGTGCGCCGATTCTGCATTAATGCTTGAGTGTAAACACCTACGGCAATTTCCGGTAGTTGAATATCGTGTGCTGCAATATTGGGCAATTTTTCCAGCGCTCGCCCTGCATCGTAGCTCCATGCTCCCGCAATGCCGCCCTGAAATGGTAAATGCTTCGGGCCTTTGTAATCCGGCACTGAAGCTATCGCTTGTTCAAGCTGCTGTGGCCAGTTTTCAGCACGAGTTACTGTGAGTAGCGGTTGGCGGAAAATGAAATCCCACTTGGCAGCTGCACTATTGCAACTATCAAGCAGCAGCGCCCATGGTTCATTAGCACAACGCTCAAAAAGCTCAGCTAAGGGTGCTGAAATAGGTAATTTAACCGCAACTAAAGGCACAATAAATCTCCCCTGTGTATCTGTGTGTCAGCATATCATAAAGTACCTTTTTAAGGCGCGCAGGAAACTGGTCAGCGCGACCACAAAACGCTATCATAGCGTCAACTTAACGTTACCCTCTGGAAATCGAACCCAGTCAAAACTCGAGGTATTCATGGCTATTATTCGTCAGGCTGATTTTATTGAGAGCATTGAAGATGCGCTGCAGTATATTTCTTATTACCACCCCTTAGATTTCGTGCAAGCGCTCGAAAAAGCTTACCATCGTGAACAGAGTGAAGCCGCAAAAAATGCGATTGCACAAGTACTGACGAATTCACGCATGTCCGCTCAAGGGCACCGCCCAATCTGTCAGGATACGGGAATTGTGACCTGTTTTGTGAAAGTAGGTATGGGTGTGCAGTGGGATAAAACCGATCTGACCGTGCAGCAAATGGTTGACGAAGGAACCCGTCGTGCCTACATGAATGCCGACAATCCATTGCGTGCATCCATTGTTGCTGACCCAGCAGGTAAGCGCAAGAATACTGGTGATAACACACCTGCAGTGGTTCATATTGATATGGTGCCGGGTGCGAATATTGAAGTTATGATTGCGGCAAAAGGTGGTGGCTCTGAGAATAAATCGAAGATGGCCATGCTCAATCCAAGTGACAATATTGCCGACTGGGTTGTTGAAACAATGCCAAAACTGGGTGCTGGTTGGTGTCCGCCGGGCATGATTGGATTAGGCATCGGTGGTACCGCCGAAAAATCAGCTGTGCTTGCTAAAGAAGCCCTGATGGACCCTGTTGATATACAAGAGCTATTGGACCGCGGTGCACAGAATGCCGAAGAAGAATTGCGTTTAGAAATTTATCACCGCGTGAATAAGCTAGGCATTGGTGCACAAGGGCTTGGCGGCGTGACCACGGTTATGGATGTGAAAATAAAAACCGCACCAACGCATGCGGCGTCGAAGCCAGTTACCTTAATTCCAAACTGCGCAGCAACGCGCCATGCACACTTCGTGCTTGATGGTTCCGGGCCGGCCGATCTTCAGCCACCTAAATTGGACGATTGGCCAGATATCACGTTTGAGTTAGGTGACGATGCACGCCGAGTAAACTTGGACACCGTAACCCAAGCTGATATCGAAACCTGGAAAACCGGTGAAACCGTGTTGTTGTCAGGTAAGATGTTAACCGGACGCGATGCAGCGCATAAGCGCATTAAGGATATGCTTGATAATGGCGAATCATTACCGGTGGATTTCACCAATAAATTTATCTATTACGTTGGGCCTGTTGATCCTGTCGGTGATGAGGTAGTGGGGCCTGCAGGGCCGACAACCGCAACAAGAATGGATAAATTCACCGACCTGATGCTGGATAAAACCGGTATTCTTGGCATGATCGGTAAAGCTGAACGCGGCCCTGAAACCGTTGAAAGTATTAAGCAACATAAAGCGGTTT
The DNA here is from genome assembly GCF_048267825.1 of Pseudidiomarina sp. Classification (NCBI taxonomy): domain Bacteria; kingdom Pseudomonadati; phylum Pseudomonadota; class Gammaproteobacteria; order Alteromonadales; family Idiomarinaceae; genus Pseudidiomarina; species Pseudidiomarina sp. The sequence continues at coordinate 162,018 of NZ_JBLWWR010000003.1, read as the reverse complement.
ATTTGATGGCCGTTGGTGGTGCAGCATATTTGGTTGCAAAAGCCATTAAAAAGGCACGCGTTGTTGCATTTGAAGATCTCGGTATGGAAGCGATTTACGAATTTGAAGTTGAAGATATGCCAGTCACCGTGGCAGTTGATAGCACGGGCGAAAACGCTCACGAAACCGGCCCAGCTATTTGGCGGGTAAAATTGGAAGCAGCAGATGCTTAATCTCGAATTGTGGCAGTTAGCGGCGGGTGCGGTAGCATCTGCTATAGTTGGGTTCGGCGTGGCGTGGCTAGTCGTCACGCCACGTGTGAGAGCAAAACACCAAGAAGCTGAGCAACAGCAAGCCTTTTTGGAAAGCCAACTGCAACAATTGCGCGAGCAAGCTGAACAGGTGCGCAGTGATTACGAACAGCGCTTACAGCGTGCTGAGGCGCAGTTACAGCATACGCAACAGCAGCGTAGTGACTTGCAGGCCGAGCTTGCCGGGGCGCGCGCAGAACTGAGTGCGAAAATACAAAGCGCTGAAGAGAAACAAAAGCTTCTTGAAGCGAGCGAAGAGCGATTAAAAAACGAGTTTGAACGTTTGGCTCAGCAGATTTTTGAGCAAAAGTCGGAGCGTTTACAAGCCAATAGTAAGCAAACCTTAGAAACCACGTTAGCGCCGTTCAAACAACAACTTGAAGCCTTTAAAAGCCAGGTAACGCAGCAGCATACCGAAGAGCTGAAGCAACGCTCTGAACTGACGACTCAAGTGAATACATTACGTGATTTGAACAAGCAAATGGCCGCGGAAGCTGAAGCGCTCACGCGGGCATTAAAAGGTGATACGAAAGCTCAAGGCAATTGGGGCGAAGTGGTGCTCGATAGAATATTGAGTCAATCCGGTTTGCGTGAAGGAAACGAATATGAAACCCAATCGCACCACCGTGATGAAGACGGCAAAAGCTTTAAACCTGACGTTGTTGTTCACTTACCCAATAACAAAGACGTGGTGATTGACTCCAAGGTATCGCTGGTGGCCTATGAGCGTTACTTTAACAGCGACGATGACGCTGCTCGCGAGGCTGCACTCGCTGAACACGTGAGTTCGTTGCGCAATCATATAAAAGGGCTCGGAAAGAAGAACTATCAACAGCTAGAAAGCGTTCGTACCCTCGATTATGTCTTGATGTTTATTCCAATTGAACCGGCATTTTTGTTGGCAGTTGATCGCGAACCTGAATTAATTCGCTTGGCGCTAGACAACAACATTATGCTGGTGAGCCCAACCAATTTGCTGGTGGCGCTGCGTACCGTTAATAATATTTGGCAATATGAATACCAAAATCAAAACGCGCAGGTCATTGCAACGGAGGCGACCAAACTTTATGACAAGTTTGTCGGTTTCATTGAAGATATGCAAAAAGTTGGTAATGCCATCGACAGCGTAAGAAAACACTATGACGGTGCGATGAATAAGTTATCGACAGGCCGAGGTAATTTAGTAGGGCGGGTTGAGAATTTCAGAAAACTGGGTGTGCAATCGTCCAAGCAAATCGATAGCAAATTACTCAATAATAACGAAACAGATAACGACGAAGAATAAGACAAAGAATAAGACAAAGAACAACAGGTGGCGCTGCGTATAGCGCCACCGGTTTTATACCGTATCTATGAACGTACTACCGAGCCCCACAAGTCGTACTCATCGGCGTGTTCAATTTCAACTTCAACTTTATCGCCAGGCTGAACATTTAATTCGCCATTTAGGTACACCAAACCGTCAATTTCCGGCGCATCTGCGTAGCTGCGACCAATTGCACCTTCTTCATCAACCTCGTCGATAAGAACAGTTAGCGTGCGGCCAATTTTTGCCTGCAGACGAGCGGCACTAATCTCTTGCTGCACTTCCATAAAACGCGCGTAACGTGCTTGTTTAACGTCCTCTGGAACTGGATCCGGCAGTTCATTGGCCTTAGCGCCTTCAACGTCGGAATACGTGAAGCAGCCAACCCGATCCAATTGTGCTTCGCGTAAGAACTGCAACAATTCTTCAAATTCTTCTTCAGTTTCACCCGGGAAACCTACAATAAAGGTGCTGCGAATGGTTAAGTCTGGACAAACTTCACGCCACTTTTGAATGCGTTCAAGCGTGCGTTCGGCTGAGCCCGGGCGCTTCATCATTCGCAGGATACGCTTGTTGGCATGCTGCAGTGGAATATCAAGATAAGGCAGCAATTTGCCAGCGGCCATCAACGGAATCACGTCATCAACACTTGGGTACGGATAAACATAGTGCAGACGAACCCAAATACCCAGTTCGCCGAGCGCTTCACAAAGCGCCTGCATGCTTGTTTTTACCGGCTTGCCATCCCAGAATCCGGTTTTATGCTTCACATCTACACCATAGGCGCTGGTATCTTGCGATATGACCAGCAGTTCTTTTACACCCGCATTCGCAAGGCGCTGTGCTTCACTTAGCACATCACCAATAGGGCGGCTAACAAGGTCGCCGCGCATCGATGGAATAATACAGAAGGTACAACGGTGGTTGCAGCCTTCCGAAATTTTTAGGTACGCAAAGTGACGAGGCGTCAATTTGACACCCGTGTCGGGAACCAAGTTTTCAAAAGGAATGTGTTGTGGTTGCGGCACATATTTATGAACGTGCCCCATAACTTCTTCGTATGCATGTGGGCCGGTAATCGCCAACACATTGGGATGCACTTCACGAATCTCGTCGTCTTTTGCACCCAGGCAGCCAGTAACAATAACTTTGCCATTTTCATTTAACGCTTCGCCAATTGCATCTAGAGACTCTTGCACCGCTGAGTCGATAAATCCGCAGGTGTTCACAATGACCATGTCGGCGTTATCGTAACTGTTGACGATATCGTAGCCCTCAGTGCGCAATTGCGTAAGGATTCGCTCAGAATCGACGAGGTTTTTAGGGCAGCCTAAACTCACAAAGCCAATACGGGCGGCTTCATTCGGTGCTTTAGTGGGTTGGAAATTTTCGACAGTCATTCATGCGCTCGCAGTTTGCGTTAAAACGCGAATTATACCACGGCTGATTTAACGTTGCCTATTCGGGTTGCAACCAGGTTTCTTGTGCTTGCTGAAATTTAGGATTGTTCTGCACCGCGGGGATTATTTGGTTAATGCGCTTAATGGTGTCTGCTCCCCAACTGTTGCGTGTACAAGCAACAGCACCAATGACCTCTTCACCAGCCAATTGAGCTATCGGTAAAAACGCGAGGTTACGACCTTCAGTTGCTTCATAAAAGCGTTTTAGCATCGGGTAATCAATGGTGAAATCAAGACGATTGCCTAAAATCATCGACATCATGCTGGTGTTTGCAGTTTCACCAGCTAGGTCTGTATGTTGTGATGTGCCAATTAAGTGTTCATCGAGAAGAGGCTGTAATTTACCGTACAAACGCCCCACAGGTTGACCAAACCGATAAGATTGATCGGAAAGCATTGCTTTTAAATCAACTGGATTACCATATTTTGACGTGAGCTCAGCAACGAGCTCAGGGCGGGTAATAATGCCATGCGATGGATACGTATAAGTCGGATCAGAATACTCAATGAGGCTCTGTTCTTCTTGCCGGTGAATCATGCATGGATAACAAAGATTCTTTTCCTGCTGCCACAGCATGCCTATACGTAATCGCGGTAAGCGCTCAACTTTGTGCTTGGAGGTAGGCATCGCATCAATCAAAGCATCAACAAAAGCATCACAAACCCCTTGCTGCGCTAAGGGGCCGCTAACAATGTGAAAAGGTGGTGAAATCGTAGCCGCCCAAGTGATTTCATGATGACTTGTCCGCTCCGAAGCACCTCCGAACAGGGGAAGTACTAAAGCTAAGCTAAGTAATCCTTTTTTTATCATAATGTTTAGTAAATGTTTTGTTGCATAATATTAAAATAATAATCAGGTTAACGAATGATTGCTAGCCCCATTCGTCGAGAATCTTATGTGATCGACCCACATTGCTGTTGCGCCACATACAGCGACGGGAATCATGACCAAGTTTACCAGTGGAATACTTGCGAGTATCGCAACAATGCAGCCAAAGGATAAGCTCTTTCCAGACCGTTGCCAGAGTTCAGCACGCATGGTGCGAAAAGGTACCTTATGGTTATCAAAGGGGTAATCAGCGTATTGGATGGTCATCATCCAACCACCAAATAAAAACCACAAAAGCTGCCCCAGTACAGGTACAAATATCAGCAATAAGCCGAAGCCTAAAATTCGTGGTATGAAGTAGAGGATTTTTTGAAATTCACGACCAATGATACGCGGGATATCGCGTATCATACCCGAGACTCCGCCGTCCGCCGGACCGCTGCCCGTTAATTTAAATTCTACTTTTTCCGCCAGTAAACTATTAAATGGCGACGCGATAATATTCGCTACACTGGTAAAAGTAAGCGCAAAAATAAGTACGATACCAATAACAATTAATGGCCATAGCAACAGTTCCAACCAAGCTAAATAACCAGGCAGCCATGCCATTAACTGGCCAACCCACTGTGTGGTGTAGTGAAACGTTGCGTAGATAGCAAAGCTAAATAATAGAATATTGATACTCAAAGGAATCAGTACATAACGGCGAACACCTTTTTGAAAAGCGAGCTCGAAACCGCGGGCGATGTAACTACCGCCGAATTCACTGTAAACGGGCATATCGTTCCACCTAAATTCTTATGTTTACGTACACTTTACGGTACTGAAGTATAGCGTGGTAAAGTGTTAAAATTTGCTTGAAAATGTAAGGGTTAGTTAACCATTCTAGAACGTGTAAAGCTATTACAAAATTTCCAATTATCTGCTAATGTCGAATGGACAGTAAAACACTGGATGTTTCTTCAACTGGTAGCGAACTCATAACGATTATAAATGCGCCTAAAACACATTAAATTGGTCGGTTTCAAATCGTTTGTCGACCCAACCAAAGTGCCATTCCCACACCAAATGACGTGTGTTGTTGGGCCGAACGGTTGCGGTAAGTCGAACGTCATAGATGCGGTACGCTGGGTTCTTGGTGAGAGCTCGGCGAAAAACCTTCGTGGCGATGCCATGACTGATGTCATTTTTAATGGTTCAAACTCACGCAAGCCTGTTTCACAAGCCAGCGTTGAACTGGTCTTTGATAATTCTTCTGGGCGTATTCAGGGTGAATACGCCAATTATGCTGAAATATCAGTAAAACGACTCGTTACACGTGATGGCCGCTCCGACTACTTCCTGAATAATAGCAAATGCAGACGTCGGGATATCACCGATTTATTCCTAGGCACCGGGCTTGGGCCGCGTAGTTATGCCATTATTGAACAAGGCATGATTTCGCGACTTATTGAGTCTAAACCGCAAGAGCTGCGCGTTTTTCTTGAAGAAGCCGCTGGCATCTCAAAATATAAAGAGCGTCGCCGCGAAACTGAAAATCGCATGCAACATACCCGTGACAATCTTGATCGGTTAAATGATGTACGCGACGAGTTAGGTACACAGCTCGATAAGTTACAACGCCAGGCTTCAGCCGCCCGCCGATATAAAGAACTTAAAGCCCAGGAACGCAAGTTCAAAGCCGAACTTCAAGCTTTGCGTTGGCTTGCACAAGAGCAACAGGCCGAGAGTATTCGAGCCACAATTCGCGAATATGAAACAGAGCTTGAACGGTGGCTGGCTGAGCAGCGTGGCAGCGAGCGCGGTACTATTGAGTTGCGTGAATTGGCGGAAGAAACCAAGCAGAAGCTTGATGAGGTGCAGCAGCTTTATTATCAATTGGGTAATGACATCACGCGTACCGAGCACGAGCTGCAGTCGCACCGTCAGCAGCAACAGCAACGTGAGCAACGCCAAAGTCAGCTGCAGGCAGAGCTAACCCAACATGAACAAACATTGGCAGCTGATGATGAACAACGACAAGAACTCGAAGCACAGCGTCAGCTGCTTCTGCCAGAACAAGAAATTGCAGAACATGCTTTAGAAGAAGCAACTGCACGGTTTGAAGCGGACGAAGCGGCTTGGTTACAGTGGCAGGATGGTTATCAGCGCCATTTAGATGCACAGCAACGTCAGCGTGAACAGTTTCAGCAGGTGCAATTGAAACAGCAGCGCATTGAGCATCAACAGCAACGTGTTCAGGATGATTTGCAGCGCACCGCAGCTGAAATTGAAGAAATTAAACAGCAACAGAACGAGCTGGTCGATACTGCTTTGCAACAGCAAGTTGAGCAATTGAAGTCGCAGCGTGAGCAATTGCAGCAAGAAATAACGTCAACTGAGCAAGGGCTAGCAGAATCTCAATCGCAATTGAGTCACGTGCAACAGCAGCGCGAAACCGTGCAAATGGAACAGCAGCGCCTAATTGGTCGCCAAAGCTCGTTGGAGCACTTACTTCAAGCAGCCCAAGCTAAAGACTGGCCTCAGGCAGTAAAAGCCTGGCTTGATCAGCAAGGTATTGAGACCTTGGGCCAGGTTCGTGATCTACTGAAGGTTGAGCGAAGCTGGCAATATGCAGCTGAGCAAGTAGCCAGTAATTGGATGGACGCATGGGTTGTTGCCGGTCAGCCGAATGACTGGCCACAACAACTTGGTGCGCAGTTGGTTGTTCTGGCTAATAAGGTTCCACCAGAGCGCAGTTTAGCGCGTTTCGTAGAAGGGCCTTTGCAACAATGGCCGGTGTTGCAGCAGCTGGAATGCATTGATGACAAGCTGCATGCTGCAAACCCAACTGACGCAAATATGGCGCAGATTTCTGCAGCCGGACAATTGTGGACTGCAGAAGGGTATCAAGCTGCGAGCATCGCTTCAGGCGATAGCCAATTGGCGCAGCAAAACGAACTAACACAAACGCAGGAAGCGCTTCGACAGTTAGAGCTACAACTGGCCAACTTCGCGGTTGAGCAAGACGAGTTGAAGCAAACAATTTCTGAGCAGCAAGTGAACCGCGACACAATGCGGGAACAGTTGAGCGATATTCAAGCGCAGCACGCGAGCCTTACCGATAAACTCTCATGGCACCAGCAGCAACGTGAAAAATTAGCAGAAAAGCAACATGCAATTACGTTGCAGAGAGCTGAGTGGCAAGCACAGTTAGAGCAGTTACAGATAGACAATGAAACGCTCGAAGCAGAAGCTGAAACCGTCGAGTTGCAGCAAACCGGCGACGATGAAAATGAATGGCAACAGCGTCGCACGGCCTTGCAAACGTCACGGCAGCACGCGCGCGAATTAATGAGCTCAGCGCAGACTCAAGTGCAACAACTTACGATGCAGCTTCAACAAATAGAATCGCAGTTGACGCACCATCAAACGCTGGTAAGCCGTGTGCAACAGCAACGTCAGCAAGCGCTAGAACAGTTAGCTTTGCTGGATGCGCCTGATAGCGATGCACAGGAAGAACTCGAGGTGCTCGCTTTGCAGTTGGAGGAGCTTATTCAAAGCCGTGAGCAAGTGGATGAGGAGCGCCGGGAGTGGGCCAATAAATTAAGCGAACAGGAAGCAAAGATTCGTGAGATAAGCTCGGGAACTCAAGGAGTTCAGGGACAAATTGAAAAAGTACGAGCCCAGCTTCAAAGTAGCCAGATGGAGCTAGCAGCACTGCAGGAACGCACGCGCAACGTACTCGCGGTATTACAAGAGATGCAACAACCGCTGAAGCCAGTGCTCGAAGAACTCGCTGAAGAAGCGAATGAAAAAGCTTGGCAAGCAGAGCTGGAACGTTTACAAAATGCAATACAACGCCTCGGCGCAATAAATCTTGCTGCAATTGATGAAGCGGAGACGTTAGCCGAGCGTAAACAGTATTTAGATCAGCAAAATGACGACCTCGCGGCCTCATTAGAAACGCTTGAAAGTGCGATACGTAAAATTGACAAAGAAACCCGGCAGCGTTTCAGAGCAACCTACGATGCGGTAAATACTGGGTTACAGGAGTTGTTTCCTAAAGTGTTTGGCGGTGGCAGTGCCTATTTAGATCTTACCGATGATGATTTATTGGAAACGGGTGTAACCATTATGGCTCGCCCGCCTGGTAAGAAAAACAGCACAATTCATCTGCTTTCGGGTGGTGAAAAAGCTTTAACGGCTTTATCATTAGTGTTTGCAATCTTTCGTTTGAACCCGGCACCATTTTGTTTACTTGATGAGGTGGACGCGCCATTGGATGATGCTAACGTTGGGCGTTTTTGCCGCTTGGTTGAAGAAATGTCGACCTCCGTGCAATTTATTTACATTAGCCATAACAAAGTGGCTATGGAAATGGCATCGCACTTGGCAGGGGTGACCATGCAAGAGGCTGGGGTGTCGAGACTAGTCGCGGTTGATATCGATGAAGCTGTGGCGCTTACAGAAGCGTCCTAAAAATAATAACGAATTGGCAAGTGAGTAGCATGTTATGAGTACGATGCAGATTGTTTTTAGTATCATCGGGTTAGTGCTAATCGCCGCGATTGTGGGTCACGGTGTTTGGACCATCCGTCGCAATGAAAAGCTACAGCGCGAACGCGTCGAGGCCATAGAGAAAAAGCGTCGGCAAGCAAATTCGAATGGTTTTGATGATGATGGCGTAGGCACTGTGCGCGTGGTGAAACGAACCTCGCAGCAGCAGGCTAGTTCAGAAACAACGCCACCCGATTTAGGCAAATCGGAGCAAAGGCAGCAACCTGCGTCACCAATACGTGCGACAGCAGATGATTCTGATATCGAAATACCTGAAATGAAAGTAGAGGCAGCAGAAGCTCCTGAGCGTAAGCCTGCCCCTCGTAAGGCGGTTGCAGAAACAGCTCCAAAATCAGTAGAGGAACCGTTACAACCTGCGCAACAAAGTATGGATCTTCCGCTTGAACGCAGTGACGATGAGCCTATTCTTAATGAAGAACCCGAAGAAGTTATCGTATTGCATGTAACCGGTGACATACAGGGGGCTGTGCTGTTGCAGCAAATGACCGAACTAGGGTTTAAATTCGGTGATTTTGATATTTTTCATCGTCATGTTGATACAGCGGGTAATGGCTCCGTACTGTTTAGTCTTGCCAACATGTTTAATCCCGGCAGCTTTAACATCGATACTATCGAAACTTTCCAGACAGATGGTGTTGCATTATTTTTGGCGTTACCCATTAAAAGCAACTCGTTGCAGGCATTTACTATGATGCACAACGCGGCCGTTAAGTTAGCCAACGCCATTGGGCGGGGGCAAGTACTCGATGAGCACCGAAACCCTTTGACGCGTCAGGCAGTTCAGCATATCCACCAGCGCATCCGCGAATTTGAGCGTAAACGCCTAATTAAACATACCTAATCCTATGACCAAAGATTTATTTGATGATCAACCCGCAGTGCAACCCAAAGCAGCGTTGCGGGTTGCGGAATTGCGGGAGTTGTTAACCCGATACAATCGCGAATACTATGAGCTCGACCAACCCTCGGTGCCTGATGCTGAGTATGATCGATTATTTCGCGAACTGGTGGAGCTCGAACACGCTCACCCTGAGCTAAAAAGTGATGACTCGCCGACTCAGAAAGTTGGCGGTCAGGCACTTGATGCGTTTACTCAAGTTACCCATGAAACGCCCATGCTAAGTCTCGATAACGCCTTTGCCGAGACGGAGTTTGATGCATTTGTGCATCGGGTCATGGAGCGTCTTGATAGCGCATCTGATATTGCGTTTTGTTGTGAACCAAAGCTTGATGGCGCCGCCGTTAGTATTTTATATGAAGACGGTTCGTTGGTGCGTGCAGCCACTCGTGGCGACGGGCAAACCGGTGAGGATATCACGGCAAATGTTCGGACTATTCGCAATGTACCCTTGCAGCTTTCAGGCAACTTCCCGCGCCGGTTAGAAGTGCGTGGTGAGGTGTTTATGCCAACGCATGCTTTTGAGCAATATAATGAACGTGCGTTAGCGGCCGGCGAGAAGGTTTTTGCAAACCCGCGTAATGCTGCAGCGGGTAGTTTACGGCAACTCGATTCACATATTACGGCAAAACGGCCGTTGCACTTTTACGCTTATAGTATGGGTGTGGTGAGCGATGATTGTGATTTGGCAACAACACATTTTGACCGCTTACAGCAGCTAACGACTTGGGGCTTACCAATTAGTAACGAAGTAAAAGTGGTCAGCAAGCCCGCAGACTGTAAAACTTACTATGAAGACATATTGAACCGCAGAAACAGCCTACGTTATGAAATTGACGGCATTGTATTGAAAGTTAATTCAATTGCGCAGCAGGATGATCTTGGCTTCGTGTCGCGCGCACCAAGGTGGGCTATCGCCTGGAAGTTTCCGGCTCAAGAAGAGTTAACAATTATTCGCGGCGTTGACTTTCAAGTTGGTAGAACAGGTGCAATCACGCCGGTCGCTCGGCTGGAACCCGTCGCAGTTGGTGGCGTGGTGGTTTCAAACGCGACCCTGCATAATGCTGATGAAATTGAACGGTTAGATATTCGTATTGGCGATACAGTTATTGTTCGCCGGGCGGGAGACGTTATTCCGCAGGTCGTACAGGTTGTTCATGAACGCCGGTCTGAGCAAAACCGAAAGATTGAATTCCCGCAAAGGTGTCCAATTTGCGACTCTCACATTGAGCGGGTTGAAGGTGAGGCTGTAGCGCGCTGCACTGGGGGGCTCATCTGCGCTGCACAACGGCGCGAAGCACTTAAACATTTTGCGTCACGTAAAGCCATGGATATAGACGGACTGGGCGATAAGCTTATCGAACAATTGGTTGAGCGTGAGTGGATTAAGTCGCCTGCTGACTTATACCGTTTACGTTCGCGCGAACTGGCTCACTTGCCGCGCATGGGTGAGAAGTCGGCTGAAAAAATTATTGCTGCGATTGCAAAAAGTAAACAGACCACGTTACCGCGTTTCCTGTTTGGCCTTGGTATTCGTGAAGTTGGTGAGGCAACTGCGGCAAACCTAGCGGCTCATTTTGGCGAGTTATCGGCAATTGCTAGCGCGACAATGGACGAACTTGTGCAAGTGAGTGATGTTGGTGAGATTGTTGCAAGCCATATTTTTCAATTTTTCCGTGAGCCCCATAACCAACAAGTTATCGACCAACTGATTGAGCTGGGAATAACATGGCCTGCCGTTGAGAAACTGGCAGCCAGCGAAGCTACGCTGGCTGGCAATACTTATGTACTGACGGGAACACTGAGTCAAATGACACGTGATGATGCAAAACGTGCTTTGCAGGCGCGCGGCGCAAAAGTATCGGGAAGTGTGTCGGCAAAAACTACGGCGGTGATTGCGGGCGACAATGCGGGCTCAAAACTCACGAAAGCAGAGCAGCTGGGTGTACCGGTATTGAGCGAGGCCGAACTGCTCGACCTGCTCAATTAATCGATGTACTTAAGACTGTGTGTTTAACCGGGTTACATCAACATAGAGTTTGAGTTGTTGGCCCGGTTGCAAATAGTTCTGACGGCTTATTTGGTTCCACTTCTCAATATCGGTAATGGTTACACTGAACCGTGAAGCAATAAGTGCCAGGGAGTCGCCAGAGCGCACCTTGTAATTTAGGCTACGCACTACGCCAGAAGGTTTTTCGGATTGCGGTAGCCAAACCACAAGCGTTTTGCCTGGGCGCAATGGATCAGTCGGTGCCATGCCATTCCAGCTCGCCAGACTGCGCAGATTGACGTTATATTCACGACTGATATCCCACAACGTATCACCACGAACTACATCGTGCTCAACTTTATATGCACCGCGCGATTGCGACTGTTTAGAAACCAAACGTTGCTCAGCTGACAAGTTGTAATCATCCAGGTCTCGGGTTGCTACCGGAACCAAAAGGAAATCGCCAGCACGAATAATGTGCCCATTTATATTGTTGGCGCGCTGTATGGCTGTTGCCGTTGTGTGATATTGCTTCGCAATAACCAGCAAACTTTCACCAGACTTCACCTTGTGGCGCGTCCATTGCACCAGTTCTTTGCTGTCCGCGGTTTCTAGCCACGCTTGTAGCCGTTCGGCGTGTTCTATCGGTAACAACAAACGGTGCGGACCAACAGGATCGGTCGCCCATCGGTTATATGCCGAATTAAAGTGATGCAGGGTATCGAGATCAAGCTCAGCCATTTCTGCAGCTTTAGCTAAATCGATCTGGCTGTGCGCATTAACAACGGCTAAATACGGTTTGTTTTCGATAGGCAGCCAATGTTTTGCGTAGTCTTCACGATTTTTTAAGATATCAGCTAAGGCAAGTAATTTGGGTACATAAGCGCGGGTTTCACGGGGCAGGTCGAGTGACCAGAAGTCGGTTGGTTTGCCAGCTCGCTTGTTCTTTCGAATCGCGTTGGCAACCCGGCCCTCACCTGAGTTGTATGCGGCCAACGCATGCAGCCAGTCGCCATCAAAGCGCTTTTGCAGTGCATCTAAATAATCGAGGGCAGCATGAGTTGCCGCGTAAACGTCACGACGGCCGTCGTACCACCAATTGATTTCTAAGCCATAATGGCGCGCTGTTCCAGGAATAAACTGCCATACGCCAGCTGCACGGCCGTGCGAATATGCGAATGGGTCAAACGCACTTTCGACAATGGGTAATAACGCCAACTCAAGTGGCATGCCACGCCGTTCAATTTCGTCAACAATCAAGTACATGAACGGTTGGGCACGGGTGGCGACGCGTTCCATGTAACGTGGGTTTTTCATGTACCAATTGCGTTGACTTACCAAACGAGGTAGCTCAGGTGCGTTAAAGGTTAGCTGGCGGCGAATGCGCTGCCACAAGTCAGCTTCTTGCTGAGGCGTAAGCTCAACGACAGCAACTTCCTCTTCAACCTGCGCATCGGCGTCGGTTGGTTCGCTTGCAACGTCATCGGGTTCTGCGACTGGGTTTTCGGGCACGGTGATAACCGCAACTTCGTCATCCGCTGGCGCGTTGTTCCAAGGCGTTAAAGAACAGCCGGTAATCAGGCTGGTAGAGATTGCTAGTGCTAACCATTTTTTCATGTACTTCATTCCAAAACTCGAAAGTGCTTGCAGTTTACGGGATTAAAACTGGTCTTTCCACTGCCGTAACTTTGCAAATTGCTCAGTTGAGGCGGCCCGTAAAAATGGATTTATTTGTTTTTCTAACCCGATCGTACTGGGTAAGGTTTTCAGCCCATGAGCTCGTAATTGCTTAACCTGTTCACTGTATTGGCTTATAGCGGCATTATCAGGTTCTGCTGTTAAGGCAAACTCGATATTTGCAGCTGTGTACTCATGAGCACAATAGACGTTGGTATTGTCCGGTAGTTCAGCTAAGCACTGTAAAGAATTGTGAAATTGCTCCGGGGTGCCTTCGAACATGCGACCACAACCGGCTGAAAATAATGTGTCGCCAACAAATGCGTGACCAGGCGTATAGAAGCAAATGTGGTCAAGTGTATGCCCCGGCGTTTCAAATACAGTGAATTCGCGCTCACCGCCAACGGGGGTAAAACGTTCAAGGTGCCCTAATCGATGAGTAACGCCTTGAATGTCGCTGCCGCGTGGACCATACACGGATACAGGATAATCTTTCAGTAAAGGAAGTAAGCCGTTAGTATGGTCCCAATGATGGTGGGTTATAAAAAAGGCTGAAATTTTTACGTCGTGGTGGCGCAGCCATTCACGCACGGGTTGGTCATCACCGGGGTCAACAATGATGGCATCACTACCATTGTACATTTGAATAGCCCAAATATAGTTATCATCAAATGCAGGAATTGCTGAAATATGCATGGAGTCACCAGTTTGCTTTTAAGTTCGGTTCATAACACCTTTATAGGTGTTGATTATAAAGGGAGCAAGCAATGATGTTAACGCCTGCGCGCCGAGAAAGCGCGAATGAAGGCCCAACAAGCTGGCAGCAAATGCCTCACGGCACTTGGATGCAACAGCAATTGAGTCAGGTTTTAGCGCCACACAGTGCCAAAATATTTGGTTATTACTTAGCTCGCGTTGGTCACTTGGCGAAAGAATTAGAGCTACCTGATTTGCGGGTTCGCCATCAGTTTTCTGCGGCCCAGTATGGCGAGAGTGACATTCTTGCTGAACTTGAGTACTGGCCATTTGCAGAGAATGCTCTTGATGCTGTGATGATGATTGGGCAACTCGAGTTTGAACGCGATCCGCACCAAGTGCTTAGGGAAATGAGTCGCAGCCTTATCGCTGATGGTTATTTACTTATTGCTGGATTTAACCCTTTTAGTCCCTCGGTATTAACGGGATGCTGGCCCGGAAACACAAGGCAACCGCCGTGGAATGGTCGCTATTTTAGTAAAGCCCGTATTACCGACTGGTTGTCACTACTTAATTTTGAGATTATGGACGCAGGGTACGTTGCACCCACACTCATGATAGGCAAAACGACTCGCGCTGATTTTGGGTTAGCGGGTATAACACGGTTTATCCCACAACTTAGCAGCATGTATTACATTGTTGCGAGAAAACGGGAGTTTCCACTAACTGTCATGCGTGTTAAGAAGCGAATGAAACCGCAGATGAATGGTCTACCTATTGCTAATCGCGTAAAGTAACTCATGTATTGAACTAAAAAATAGGAGTTGTTGATGTTAAGTTCACAAGAATTGTGCGCGCAAGCACGGAGTAACGTTAGCGAAGTTGATGTGCATGAATTGCAACAAAAAATTGCCGAAGGCGCACGTGTAATTGATGTGCGCGAGCCAGGCGAATTTGCAGCAGGGCACATTCGACAAGCCGTTAACATGCCGCGCGGCGTTCTAGAAATGCAGATTAATCAGCACCCAGCTGTTGCTGGCTATGATGATGCGCTGCAGCGTATTGCTGCAGAACCACTTTATTTGATTTGTCGTTCTGGGGGACGCTCAGCGTTAGCCGCAGAATCATTGGCACGCATGGGGTTTGATAAGGCAAAAGTTATTTCTGTTGTTGGCGGAATGCAGGCATGGGAAGAAGCCAAATACCCGCAAGTTGCCGGCGAATAATCAGCTATCTGGATTAAAGCCTGTATCCTCAAGTAAGTCTTTACCACTTGCAGCGATACGGGCTAATTCATCACAACGCTCATTTTGCGGATGTCCCGCATGACCTTTTACCCAGTCCCAACGTATCGTATGCAGCTGCGTGGCAGCATCGAGTGCTTGCCAGAGATCGGCGTTTTTCACCGGTTTTCGATTCGAGGTACGCCAGCCATTTTTTTTCCAGTTATGTATCCAGCTTTGTATGCCTTGGCGTAAGTACTGACTATCTGTCGTAACCACCACATCACAGGCACGCGTAAGCGCTTCTAAACCCCGAATAGCTGCAAGCATCTCCATACGGTTATTGGTTGTTAACTGGTAGCCTTGAGCCAACTCTTTATGATGCTTTCCATACTCAATAACGACACCATAGCCGCCAGGCCCGGGATTACCAAGGCAAGAGCCGTCGGTATAGATGTGTACTTGCTTCATGTTTGATACTCGTTGTTCGTTAATCGTTAATCGTTATTGGTATTAGTGTGTCTGTTTTTCAGAACAACAACAAGCTCCGCAATCGAATAGCCTTTAAAAGGAAGTTTCTGCTAGACTGGCCGTCCTTAAACGAACAACGAACAACGAACAACGAACAACGAACAACGAACAACGAACAACGAACAACGAGTAACTAAGATGCGCCAAATAATATTAGATACCGAAACCACAGGCCTCGACCCCGCCCAAGGACACCGAATCATCGAAATTGGTGCGCTTGAGATTATTGGGCGCAAGCCAACGGGGCGTACCTTCCATGCTTATATCAATCCACAGCGTGTGGTTGAGCAAGAAGCAATCGAAGTACATGGAATAACAAATGAATTTTTGGAAGATAAGCCGGTTTTTTCGCAAGTAGCTGCTGAATTTCTTGATTTCATCAACGGTGCCGAACTGGTCATTCATAACGCCGCGTTTGATGTTGGCTTTATGGATCACGAGTTTGCCTTGTTGCGTGATGGCACTGGAAAAACAACAGATTACTGCACTGTACTCGATACCTTAATGCTGGCGCGGGAAATGCGACCCGGTCAGAAGAATAACCTGGATGCGCTGTGCCGCGCCTACGGAATTGACAACTCGAACCGAACCTTTCACGGCGCATTATTAGACGCTGAGTTGCTTGCCGATGTATATCTGATGATGACCGGTGGGCAAACGAAACTCGAGTTGGCTGCAAACTTGAAAGGAAATCAGGGCGAACAGTCCACTGGGTGGACCCGAGTTGAGCAAAAAACTGCGCTTAAAATTGTTCGCGCAACGCAGGAAGAAGAACAAGCACATCGCGATAGGATAAAGATAATCGACAACGCGCTTTGGTCGTAGACTATCGAGTTTTGAGCCGTTTTGCTGGTTTTTCATGCAAACGATTCAAAAGTTGAAAAAAAAGGTTGACGATAGTAGCAGGCGCTCGTAATATTCGCTCCGCATTCAGGGGGACCCACCCGGGAAACTCAGAAGCAGGAAAGCGGAGCGGTAGTTCAGTTGGTTAGAATACCGGCCTGTCACGCCGGGGGTCGCGGGTTCGAGTCCCGTCCGCTCCGCCACTTTCCTGAAATGTAGTTGTTATACCGCTGCGGAGCGGTAGTTCAGTTGGTTAGAATACCGGCCTGTCACGCCGGGGGTCGCGGGTTCGAGTCCCGTCCGCTCCGCCATCTCTCAAGTTGTAAATTCCCCATATTAAATTCTCGAATATCTGTACGCTGTTGTGAATCACCCGACAAAACATATCCTTGCGCAAGAATTAGCCGAACTGCAGCAAACTTGGGGCAAATTGTTACAATTGTGCCATGAACGGCTCTTGAGCCGAACTTCCTTGAAGAGTACATTAGTAAGGTTAAATTCACACAAGGGAGAATAACTATGCGCAAGAGCCTTATCGCTGTTGCTATTGGCGCGGCACTTACGGTCGCTGCCTGTTCTGATAAAGACGCAACTCAGCAAGTCAATGAAACTGTTCAAACCGAGCAAGCTCAAAACTCAGCATTTAATGAAAGCAATCCTTTCTACGCAGAAAGCACACTGCCGTACAATGCGCCAGATTTCACGCAAATTAAATTTGAGCATTACATGCCAGCGTTTGAAGCAGGTATGGACGAGCATGCGAAAGAAATCGAGGCAATCGCAAGTAACTCAGAAGCTCCAACATTTGAAAATACCATTGTCGCGATGGAGCGTGCTGGTGCATTGCTAAACCGCGTAGCATCCGTTTTCTATAACGTAGCTGGTTCAAATGGTAATGACGATACCCGCGCCTTACAGAGCGAGTTAGCGCCAAAAATGGCTGCGCATAGCGATAACATTTCCTTGAACCCTGAGCTATTTGCTCGCGTGAAAGCGGTATACGACAACCGCGAAGAGCTTGACGGCGAAGCGCTTCGCCTGGTTGAAGACACGTACAAAGGTTTTGTTCGTGCTGGTGCGCAATTGAATGAAGAAGCTAAAGGCAAAATTCGTGAAATTAACTCCGAAGTTTCGTCTTTGACCACAGAGTTTCAACGTAACCTGATGGCGTTGGCTAAAGAGAATATGATTGTTGTTGATGACAAGGCACAGTTAGCTGGCTTGAGCGATGCTGAAATTCAGCAGCTTGCAGCCGCCGCTACTTCAGTTGGTCATGATGGCAAATACGCAATTTCCATCACCAACACCACCCGTCAACCGATTCTTTCGTCACTGGAAAATCGTGAACTTCGCCAACGCATTTGGGAAGCTTCAGCCTACCGTGGCACAGGTAACACTGAAACTGACAACCGTCCTTTGGTTAAACGTTTAGCGCAATTGCGTGCCGAAAAAGCACAGTTGCTTGGCTATGACAGCTGGGGTGACTACGTGCTTGAGAACAGCATGGCCGGCAACCCTGAAGCAGCACAAGAAATGTTGCGCAAATTGGTTCCGGCAGTGGTTAGCAACGTTGAAGCTGAAAAAGCAGAAATCCAAGCCATGATTGACCGTGAAGGCGGTGACTTTGAAGTACAACCATGGGATTGGGCGTATTACGCTGAGAAAGTTCGCGCCGAGAAATATGCGTTAGATTCTGAAGAAGTTAAAAAATACTTCGAATTTAACCGCGTTGTTGAAGATGGCGTGTTCTTCGCGATGAAGGAACTGTTCGGTATCACGTTTGAGCAGCGCGACGACATCCCAACGTATGGCGACAACATTCGCGTTTATGAAGTAAAAGACATCGACGGCGAAACACTCGGCCTGTTTTACGGCGACTGGTTCACACGTGACGGTAAACGTGGCGGTGCTTGGATGAGCTCGTTTGTTAGTCAGTCTAATTTATTAGACAAAAAGCCAGTTGTTCTGAACAACCAAAACATCAAATTAGCCGCTGAAGGCCCAACCTTCCTGAGCTTTGATGAAGTAAGTACCATGTTCCATGAAATGGGCCACGGCTTACACGGCATGTTCTCAGACGTTATGTACCCGTCACTTGCTGGTACATCAGTATCACGTGACTACGTTGAGTTTCCGTCAACCTTCCAGGAAGACTGGATGCTGAATGAAAAGGTTTTGAATAACTTTGCGAAGCATTACGAAACTGGCGAACAAATGCCAAAAGAATTACTCGACAAAGTGTTAGCAGCGAAAAACTTTAACATGGGTTATGACACGTTAGAGTACATTGCGTCTGCGTTACTCGATTTCGAATATCACACCTTATCGCCAGAAGCTGCGGCCAGCATTGAAGATGTTGCGGCATTTGAAACTGCTGCGCTGGAGCGTAACGGTGTGGCTGTTGACGCGGTGCCACCACGTTATAAATCAACCTTCTTTGCGCACGTATTTGCTGGCGGTTATTCAGCCGGTTATTACGCGTACATGTGGTCAGAAATTCTTGCTGCAGACGCGTTTAAATACATGCAAGAGCAGGGCGGTTTAACTTTAGAAAATGGTCAGAAATTCCGTGACACTATTTTGTCTAAAGGGAACAGCAAAGACCCAATGCAACAGTACATTGACTTCCGTGGCCAAGAGCCAACCGGTGAGGCCTTACTGGAGCGTCGCGGTTTAACGACACCTAAAATCGATTAATACGTGATTACAGTGTTAAAGGGGGACAGAGCTGGCTCTGGCCCCCTTTTTTTGATATACAGGTTGCTAAAATTTGTGCGAAAGAGAGTACAGGGATGCCAGAGATTTTGTTTGCTTCACAGCCTATTTACGATTGCGACGGCCATATTTATGCGCATGAGCTTCTTTATCGTCATGAAACGGGGATTACCGCGTTTGAAGTCGGTGACAGTGTTGCAACCAGTGAAGTGCTTTATAACCTTTGCACAGGCCTGTTAGAGTACGTTGAGCACATCAAACTACCGGTGTGTGTGAATGTCTCAACTGAATTTTTGCTGTCTGGGCTATTTCTCCCTTTAGCGCCTGAACACGTGATTGTCGAATTAGTTGAGCGAATTGAGCCAAACGATGAAATTATTGCAGCAATTGAGCGCTGGGTAGCTAAAGGATTTCGGTTCGCACTGGATGATTTTGAATTTCAAGAAGATTGGAAACCTCTACTCGATCTCGCGACTATCATCAAAGTTGATATTGAAAAAACGCCATTTGATCTGGCCAAGCAGCGCTACCAAGAGTTGCAACATCTTGATGTACTCTGGCTTGCCGAACGCATTGAAGATGAAACAACACTGCAACAATATCAGGAATTAGGCTTTGACCTGTTTCAAGGCTACTTTCTTGCCCGACCAACTGCTGTTGAAGGTCGGCGCGTACCATCTGCGGCTGCAACGCAACTAACGCTTGTTATCAACCAGCTATTTGCGGAAGACCCTGAGCTGTATGAAATAGTTGCAGCGCTGCAAACCGACCCCGTGTTGGTGGTCAATCTATTGCGAATTGCTAACAGCCCGTATTACGGACTGACTCGTAAAATCGAGTCCTTAAAAGAAGTGGTTATGTTATTAGGCCTTGAACCACTGCGTAAATGGGTGTTGTTAATTGTCGCGGTAAAAGGGCAGGCACCGGAAAAAACGAAGTTAATACTGACCCGCGCTTACATGTGTAGCGAATTAGCACGCAAAAAAGACCCATTTAATCGCTTACCAGGGCCAGCGTTCTTAGTTGGTCTGCTGTCAGGTTCGGAAGTTCTTCTAGGTATTGAAAAACAAACATTTATTGCTGACTTAAATGTCTCCGAGTCGGTTCGCTCTGCAGTATTAAATGACGAAGGCGAACTGGGGAAATACCTGCAAGCAGTGCAACAATTTGAATATGATTTAGCGATGAAGAAACCGTTAGAATCGCATGGCGATTTGTTTGATATTTATCAGCAGTGTCACTTCTTAGTTGATGAATTGCTTAACAACATCGTGATCGAATAACCACCAAGCGCTAGTGATTCAGGCCATATCCTGCTATAATTCGGGCCACTTTTTTCTGTCCTGAACTAATGAATAGGAATCACTATGTCGACTGATAGTTCAAAGATTATTTACACTGAAACTGATGAAGCTCCACGTTTGGCGACGTATTCGTTGCTGCCAATTATTCGTGCTTTTACCGATGCAGCAGGCGTGTCAGTGGAAACCCGTGACATCAGTTTAGCGGGTCGTATTATTGCGAGTTTCCCAGAGTATTTAACGGAAGAGCAGCGCATCAGTGATGCCCTTGCTGAACTGGGCGAATTGGCGAAAACGCCTGAAGCAAACATCATTAAATTGCCAAATATCAGTGCGTCTATTCCACAGCTGATGGCCGCCATCAAAGAGTTACAGGAACAAGGTTATAAACTTCCAAACTATCCTATGGAAGCAAAAACCGATGAAGAGCGTGATGTTAAATCTCGCTATGACAAAATTAAAGGTTCTGCAGTAAACCCTGTGTTGCGCGAAGGTAACTCTGATCGTCGCGCGCCAACTTCGGTTAAAAACTTCGCAAAGAAACACCCACACCGCATGGGTGCTTGGAGTAAAGACTCGCGAACGCACGTTGCACACATGAGCGATGGCGATTTCTACAGCAGCGAACAATCGACAACGTTTGCACAAGCCGATGACTTAAAAGTTGTGCTGAACACGCCAGCAGGCCAAACCGTGCTTAAAGACTCCGTCAAAGTATTAGCCGGCGAAGTTGTTGATGCTGCGCGCATGAGTGCATCTCAGCTACAAGCTTTCTTCGCCAAAGAAACTGCAGCCGCTAAAGAGCAGGGTATTCTGCTATCACTGCACTTAAAAGCAACCATGATGAAGGTTTCTGACCCAATCATGTTCGGTCATGCCGTAAAAGTTTACTTCGCTGACGTTTTCGCAAAACACGCCGATGTATTTAACAAACTTGGCGTTGATGCAACCAATGGTTTCGGCGACGTGTTGGCGAAAATTGCCGATCTTCCAGCAGAACAGCGCGCTGAAATTGAAGCAGATATTCAAGCTGTTTATGACAAACAACCTGAATTAGCGATGGTTAATTCAGACAAAGGTATTACCAACTTGCACGTGCCAAGCGATGTGATTATCGATGCATCAATGCCTGCAATGATTCGCGATGGCGGCACCATGTGGGATCGTCAAGGTAAAACCCAAGACACCAAAGCCATGATTCCAGATCGTTGCTATGCCGGTGTTTATCAAGCGACTATCGACTTTTGTAAAGACAACGGCGCGTTTGATCCGGCAACCATGGGCACAGTGCCAAACGTCGGTTTGATGGCGCAAAAAGCTGAAGAATACGGCTCGCATGATAAAACGTTTGAAATTCCAGCTGATGGTACAGTTGTTGTATTAAACAAAGCTGGCGAAACTGTATTTTCACACGATGTCGAAAAAGGTGATATCTGGCGCATGTGTCAGGTTAAAGATGCGCCAATTCGCGACTGGGTGAAGCTGGCGGTTAATCGTTCGCGCTTAAGTGGTATGCCTGCTGTGTTTTGGTTAGATGAGAACCGTGCACACGACGCTGAACTGATCAAGAAAGTTAATGCGTATCTGAAAGAGCACGATACTGACGGGCTCGATCTTCGTATTATGGCGCCAACGGAAGCCACGACGCACACGCTAGCACGTGTCAAAGAAGGCAAAGACACCATTTCAGTTACCGGTAACGTATTGCGCGACTACTTAACTGATTTGTTCCCAATTCTGGAACTGGGCACGTCAGCGAAGATGCTGTCAATTGTGCCACTGATGAACGGTGGTGGCTTGTTCGAGACCGGTGCGGGTGGTTCTGCACCGAAGCACGTACAGCAATTTGTTGAAGAAAATTATTTACGTTGGGATTCACTGGGCGAATTCTTAGCATTGGCAGCGTCATTGGAGCACCTTGCTCAGCGTAATAACAATGACCGCGCGCAGATTTTGGCGGATGCTCTGGACGCTGCAACGTCAAAATTCCTTGAAAACAACAAGTCGCCTGCACGTAAACTGGGTCAAATCGACAACCGAGGCAGCCACTTCTATCTAGGCATGTATTGGGCAGAAGCATTGGCGGCGCAGAGTAAAGATAAGGCGTTGGCTGAGCGTTTTGGTAAGTTGGCCAAACTGCTTAATGAAAACGAAGCTAAAATTGTTGAAGAGCTGAACAGTGTGCATGGTCACTCTGTTGAAATTGGTGGTTACTACCAGCCAAATCCAGAGTTAGTTGATAAGGCCATGCGTCCGTCAGCGACTTTGAATAGCACCTTGGCTAGCTTATAAGTGAGTTTAACCGGAATGTGAAAAGCCGAGGCTATTTGCCTCGGTTTTTTTATAACTAAACGCTGGGTAAGCGGAATCGTCAGGTGATAGACTAATAAACGAAACTGCCGCACGTACTGCGACACTTACTCTTTTGAGGAATAAACATGACTGACCAAGTAGAATATATTCAAAGCCCTTTGTGCCGCGAATACACGGATGAAGGACATAAAGTTGAAATTGATATCTACCGTACTGAGGACAGTGGTTGGGTTCTTGAAATTGTTGACGAAGGTAATAACTCGACAGTGTGGGAAGATAAATTTGAAACCGATCAAGAAGCTTTAGACGAAGCACTCGATGCACTAAAGCAAGAGGGTATACAAGCCTTTGTCGGTAGTTTCGAATAAATCAGATAACTTGCTGAGCCCAATTTAATGAGGCTCAGCAAGCCAACTCAAAAGTTCCAGCCCAACCTGTTGGCTGGCTTGTCCTAAAGCTTGAACAGCACTGGCTGCAGAAGAATCATTTAACACCACCTCAGCTTGAAACGTTTTGCTCGCGGTTAAACGGCGGTTTTTTATATCGATAAGTTGTGCATCGAATCGCACCGTAGCGAGCGCGCCTGCCGTTGACTCGATGATGTGGAACGCCTGCAGGCGACCAGCCACCTGCCATTGCGCGTCCAAACCCTGTTGCCGTGAGCTGATGTCGTCAAAACGCGTGTCACGCCATAAGGCGTCGAGTAGCCAGTTTTGCCACACGGATGCGATAGGCGCGCTCCACCGAGCTTCTGAGTAAGCCACAATGCTACCGTTATGAGTCACTCGTAAGATACGCTCAAGTTGCAACATGTCAGCCAGTTCAGGCTCGGCTACGCTTATTTGTTGCTTCGAAACCGCAGCAGAATTAATCACTTGTGCGGGTTCTAACGTATAAAAGTCAATCGGCTTAGGCTCGGGTAAGATACTGCAACCCGATGTGAGTAGCACCACTGCGATACTGGCGAAACCAAATTTCTTACTCATGGTTGATACTCCCGCACTTGTTCGCCCTCAAACTTGGCGGCGATGGTATTTAAACGCTGCAAGGTGCGTTGCAGCTCTATTAGAGTTGGACCCAATTCGGCAATGCCCGCCATTCCGGCATCAATATTGCCTCGATTTTGGCTAATTAACTGATTGAGGTCGGCACTTGCGCTGGCCAGATTGTTTAACGTCTGATCGGCCTTATCAAATAGGGGTTCGCTGCGCTTTGAAACTTCTTCTTCAAGTGAAACCAATGAGTCGTTCAGCTGTTTGGTACTGGCCTGCAGGTTATCGAGAACGCTGGCGATACTGCTGGACTGCTGTGCCATTTCAGTACTAAAGGTATCGACATTAGTAAGGATAGACTCGATAGATTGCATATTGGTGTCTGAAAACAGTCTATTCGCGTTGCTAATCATTTGGCTTACATTGACAAAGAGCTCCTCGGTGCTAAGCCGCAGTTGGGTCAATTGTGAAGGCTCGGCAATGATTTCTGGTATACCTTCACCACTATTAATGGGGGGACTTTGTGCGACGCTTTGTTCTAAAGCAATGCCACTGGCACCGGTAATATTTAGCAGTGACAAACTCGCTACAGTTGCCTGAGTTACTGGCGTTTCGGCATTAATTTGAATGCGAGCACGAACCACCCGAGCATCATCTTTATCTAAACTCAGACGAGTAACTTCACCAACATTAATCCCGTTGAATTGCACTGGGCTGGCAATTGTTAACCCGGAAACGGGCTCTTTGAAAAGCACGTCATATTGCTTGTACGCGCGCTTTGAGTCAGCATTCGTTAGCCAGAGCACAAATGCGAGTGCCCCCAACAGCAGTGTGAGTGTTAACACCCCAACAATAATATGGTGTGCTTTAGTTTCCATCGGTTAATCCTCCTTGCGAGCGGCGTGCGCCGCAGCGCGTCCACGTGGGCCATGGAAATAGGACTGAATCCATGTATTAGGGTTCGCTGCCACCTTTGCAACGGTATCTATAGCGATAATACGTTTCTCGGCAAGCACCGCAATGCGGTCGCAAATTGCATAGAGTGTGTCGAGATCATGCGTAACCAGAACAACTGTTAAGCCAAGCGCGTTCGATAGCGTTTTAATCAGACGATCAAATGCAGCGGCATTGAGCGGATCAAGCCCGGCGGTTGGCTCATCTAAAAACACGATATCAGGTTCGCGAATCAAAGCACGTGCCAGTGCTGCGCGTTTTACCATGCCGCCCGATAGCTCCGCTGGGTAGTGTTCGCCAGCTTGCTGACTGAGCCCAACTAAGGCCAATTTAATCTGTGCCAGATGCAATGCTTGTGATCGGCTCAGTCGTGAGTGTTCTATCAAGGGGAGGGCGACATTCTCCGCAACGGTCATTGAAGAAAATAAGGCACCATGCTGAAACAATACTCCAATTGGTGATGCGTTAAGTATAACTTCACCGGCATCTGGTTTATGCAGGCCAATAGCGGTTCGCAGCAATACTGACTTGCCGGCTCCCGAACCACCCACGAGACCGATGATTTCACCGCGGTAAACGTCGAGGTCAAGGTTTTGATGCACCATCTGATTGCCAAATCGGTTGCTGATTTGTCGCATGGATAAAATTGTTTCGGCT
This sequence comes from Pseudidiomarina sp., assembly GCF_048267825.1. Lineage (NCBI taxonomy): Bacteria > Pseudomonadati > Pseudomonadota > Gammaproteobacteria > Alteromonadales > Idiomarinaceae > Pseudidiomarina > Pseudidiomarina sp. Next base: position 136,783 of record NZ_JBLWWR010000003.1, on the reverse strand, counting down.
GACTTAATCACCAATTCATCTCCATGAAAAATAATGCGGCAATGGCATCGAGCAGAATAACAGCAAACAGCGCCTGTACCACGCTGGAGGTCGTGTGCTGACCAATAGAGCGCGCACTATTGGTAACTTTAAACCCTTCTAAGCAGCCAATAGTTGCAATTACAACAGCGAAAAAGGGGGCTTTGCTCATACCGACCCAAAAGTGGCGTATCGGAACTTCATTAAGAATGGACAGGTATTGATTCCACGAAATATCGAGACTCCCGACAGCAACAGCCGCGCCACCGGCTAAGCCAGCCAAAATAGAAATAAAACCTAACAGCGGCAACATAACCAGTAGGGCCAATAGACGCGGTATAACAAGCAGCTCAATAGGGTCCAATTGCTCCACGCGCATGGCGTCAAGCTCTTCATTAACTTTCATAGCGCCAATCTGAGCAGTAAAAGAGCTCGCCGTTCGGCCTGCCAGCAAAATCGCAGCAAGTAATACACCAAGTTCACGCATAAAACCGAATGCAACCAGATCGACGATATAAATAGTGGCGCCGAATTCCGTCAGTACAGTTGCCCCTAAAAACGCAACGACGGCACCCACCAAAAAGGCCATCAAACTCACAATAGGAATGGCTGCTAAGCCAGCCTGTTGCATGTGATAAAACCATGCTGTAATGCGCCACCGGGAGGGACGAAGTAGAACCGCTAAACAGGTGAGTACCAGATCGCCAATAAAATTGAGTAGTAGCACCAGCTGATGCACCTGGTTACTAACGTTTTGGCCAAGCTGGGCTATCAAACCGACCGCAGAGAACGAGGGTTTTTCGGTATAAAGCTCAGTTGCTTGGGTTGCTTGCACCACGCTGGCAAAAATATCCCGTTGGTCACTTGTGAGTCCTTGCGCTTGCTGCAGTAGTTTATCGAGTTGTGGACTGCCAAGGTAATCCGCTAATAAACTGGCTGTGTTGAAGTCAACTTTGCCTAAATTGGAACAATCTAATGTTGTAGCGTCAGGCCTTTGTGGTAATTTTTGGATTGCTTGGTTCAGGGTAATGTAGTGCTCGAGTGTCCACTCACCACCGACTTGCAGTAGCTTTTCGGTATTGTTGTAGTGAATAAACCCGCCGCGTGACATAAAACCCCAACAAAGTGGTTAGCTTAGAAAAAATACTATAACAACTAATGAACATTTAGTCAGTTTTCACGCAAATTTTACAGCCAATTCAAAAGGTCACAATCACTACATGACATAGCGTGATGCATGCGGCACAATAACCAGATAATTATTAATGAGTGTATGAAATAACGCATGAGCGAAGTGAGCAAACAGCCCCAATTTATTCACCTACGTGTCCACAGCGACTTTTCGATGATGGATGGTCTCGCAAAGGTTAAGCCTATTTGCGAAGCCACCGCAGCGAAGGGGATGCCTGCGTTAGCGTTAACTGATCAAATGAATATGTGTGGCTTAGTTCGTTTTTATCGCACAGCCCATGACCAGGGGTTAAAGCCAATTGTCGGCTGCGATCTCTGGGTGCTGCCAGAAGGCTGGACAGCGGACTCACAAGATGAGCCTTTTCGGTTAACTGCTTTAGCTATGAACAATGCAGGCTATCAGCAACTGACGCAATTAATTAGCCGTGGTTATTTAGCTGGGCATCGTAGTGGCAAACCTTGTGTAAATAAAGAATGGCTGATTGATCATCAGCGAGGTTTGTTGCTTCTGTCAGGTGGCCGCGAAGGCGACATTGGCCGTAAGTTGCTGCAAAATCGTGCGGACGAAGCGCGCGAACTGTTAGCTTTTTATCAACAACACTTTGCCGATCGTTTCTACCTTGAATTACTGCGAACGGGTCGCCCCGGTGAAGACGAATACTTGCATGCAGCGGTTGCGTTAGCAGCTGAAAATGACGTGCCTGTTGTTGCGACCAATGAAGTAATGTTCTTGCGCGCGGAAGACTTCAACGCGCATGAAGTGCGTGTCGCGGTATCTGACGGTTATACACTGGACGATAAGCGTCGCCCGAAGAAATACAGCGCCGAGCAATATTTAAAAAGTGCCGACGAAATGCTCGAGCTGTTTAGCGATATTCCTGAAGCTTTAGCCAATACAGTTGAAATTGCGAAGCGTTGCAATGTAACAGTAACACTCGATAAACACGTACTGCCTGAATTTCCAACGGGTGGCATGACCACGGAAGACTTCCTGGTTAAAAAATCTATTGAAGGTTTGGAACAACGTTTACAGGTTTTGTTTCCCGACCCTGAACAACGCCAGCAGAATCGTGCTCCCTACGATGAACGCCTCAAGATTGAACTCGATGTTATTAACCAAATGGGTTTTCCGGGTTATTTCTTGATCGTCATGGAATTTATTCAATGGTCAAAAGATAACAATATTCCAGTAGGCCCGGGGCGTGGTTCTGGTGCAGGTTCATTGGTTGCCTATGCGCTCAAAATTACCGATCTTGACCCATTAGAACTTGATTTGCTTTTCGAACGGTTTTTGAACCCTGAGCGGGTATCGATGCCCGATTTCGATATCGATTTCTGTATGGATCGCCGTGATGAAGTTATTGACCATGTTGCCGACCTCTATGGCCGTGAAGCAGTGTCCCAGATCATCACGTTCGGTACGATGGCGGCAAAAGCCTCAATTCGTGATGTTGGTCGCGTACTGGGCCACCCCTACGGGTTTGTTGATAAAATCACCAAGTTAGTTCCCGGAGATCCGGGTATGACACTTGAAAAAGCCTTTGAGATAGAGCCTCGCATTGTCGAAATGTACGAACAAGATGACGACGTGCGCGAAATCATCGACATGGCGCGGATACTCGAAGGGGTTACGCGTAATGCCGGTAAACATGCGGGCGGTGTTGTTATCGCACCGGAACGCATCACAGATTTTTCGCCACTGTATTGTGATGACGAAGGCAAACAACCGGTTACTCAATTCGACAAAAACGATGTTGAAGCCGCAGGCTTAGTAAAGTTTGACTTTTTGGGGCTGCGCACACTGACGATTATTCAGTGGGCTCTGGACATGGTTAATGCTAATCGTCAGCGTGACGGCCAAGAGCCTATCGACATTAATCACATTCCTTTGGATGACCCACGTTGTTTCTCCTTACTGAAAAAGGGTGCAACCACTGCGGTATTCCAGCTTGAATCCGCCGGTATGAAGCAACTGATCAAAAAGCTGTTGCCGGATAGCTTTGAAGATATTATCGCTTTGGTAGCATTGTTTCGTCCGGGGCCATTGCAATCGGGCATGGTTGATAACTTCATTGACCGTAAGCACGGCCGTGAAGCGATTTCGTATCCGGATAAAGACTATCAGCACGAATTACTGAAGCCTATCCTGGAGCCAACCTACGGCGTCATTTTATACCAAGAACAGGTGATGCAGATTGCACAGGTACTGGCAGGGTATTCGTTGGGCGGTGCTGACTTGTTGCGCCGAGCAATGGGTAAAAAGAAACCCGAAGAAATGGCTAAACAGCGTGCGGTCTTTGAAGAAGGTGCGCGTAAAAATGGCATTGACGGTGAGCTGGCAATTAAAATATTCGACTTGGTCGAAAAGTTTGCCGGTTACGGTTTTAACAAATCACATTCCGCGGCTTATGCGTTAGTTTCGTATCAAACTTTGTGGATGAAAACCCATTATCCAGCTGAGTTTATGGCGGCGGTTATGTCCGCAGATATGGATAACACGGATAAAATCGTCACGTTAGTTGATGAATGCGAAAATATGGGTATTAAATTACTTCCACCTGACGTGAATAGGGGCCAGTATAAGTTTACCGTTGATGCAGAACAGTCCATTGTGTATGGAATTGGTGCGATAAAAGGTGTTGGTGAAGGCCCCATTGAGGCAATACTGGCCGCACGTGAAGAAGGGCCGTTTACCGATTTATTTGATTTCTGTTGCCGTGTTGATCTGAAAAAGCTCAACCGACGTGTCTTGGAAAAGCTAATAAAAGCTGGCGCTATGGACTCGCTGGGCCCGCATCGGGCTACTATTATGGCTACGCTAGAAAAAGCCATGCGTCAGGCCGAGCAACATGCACGCGCTGAAGCTATCGGACAGAGTGACTTGTTCGGCGTACTGACCACGGCTTCCGACGATGTTGAAATTGAACATGAGTTTGTTCAGGTTGCACCTTGGCAAGAAGGAATGTGGTTAGAAGGCGAACGCGAAACGCTTGGGCTATACTTAACGGGGCATCCGGTAAATCGGTATCGTGCTGAATTAAAAAATTATGTGCCAGCGGTGTTAGCGAATGTACGGCCAACGGGACGTGATCAGACAACAACAGTAGCAGGTCTGGTCGTTGACGTTCGCACCATGCTGAACCGACAGAATCAACGCTGGGCCATTGTGACCCTGCATGATAAAACAGCGCGGTTTGACGTGCGATTTTTTGCTAAAGATTATGAAAATTTTCAGCACATGCTCGAAAAAGACCAGATTTTAGTGGTAAAAGGAGAGGTCAGCTTTGATGATTACTCCTCTGCCAATACAATGACGGCACGTGAGGTGATGACTATTGTCGGAATGCGAGAGCAATACGCAAAAACGCTTCGCCTTACACTTCGACAAGAGCAATTAGAAGGGCATGGTTTAACGCAACTTACGCAGTTGTTAGAACCATTTAAGCAGGGCTCATGCCCGCTTCACATCCGTTATGTGCGCCCTGATTTAACGGCAGAATATGTGGCGGCCACAGAATGGTATGTGACCCCAACCGATGAATTGTTGTATGAGTTGCAACAGCGCTTTGGAAACCAAGCGGTTGAACTCGAATTTTAGTGGCAAATGGGAGCCATAATGAGTCTTAAATTTTTAGATTTTGAGCAGCCTATCGCAGAACTGCAGGCGCAAATCGAAGAATTAAAAGCAGTTGGCGCTAAAGGCAACTTTGATATTTCACTCGAAGAGGAAATTACGAAGCTGCAAGAGAAACGTGAACAACTCGTCGAAAAAATCTTCGGTGACTTGGGTGCGTGGCAAGTCGCGCAATTAGCACGTCATCCGCTACGTCCGTACACGCTTGACTACATTAAGCACATTTTTGATGATTTTGATGAGCTGGCGGGGGACAGAACCTTTGCTAACGACGAAGCTATCGTAGCGGGTACAGCACGCCTTGACGGTACCCCAGTGATGGTTATCGGACATCAAAAAGGTCGTGAAACGAAAGAAAAAATTCGCCGTAATTTTGGCATGCCGAAACCTGAAGGCTATCGCAAAGCGATGCGTCTGATGGAAATGGCAGAGCGTTTTAAAATGCCAATTATTACCTTTATTGATACGCCAGGAGCATACCCGGGTATCGGTGCTGAAGAGCGTGGCCAGTCTGAAGCGATTGCCCGTAACTTAAAGGTTATGGCGCGCTTGAATACGCCCATTATCTGTACTGTAATTGGCGAAGGCGGTTCCGGTGGCGCATTGGCGATTGGCGTTGGTGACCGCGTTAACATGTTGCAGTATTCAACCTACTCAGTGATTTCGCCAGAGGGCTGTGCATCAATTCTCTGGAAGAGTGCTGAAAAAGCACCTCTGGCAGCGGCAGCCATGGGCGTTACCGCGCAGCGTTCGAAAGAGTTGGGGCTAATTGATTCGATTATTGCTGAGCCAATTGGCGGCGCGCACCGTGATCAGGAAGAAATGGCGCGACGTTTGAAGAAGCAATTAATTGCCGATTTGGAGGCTCTGGTTAACTTAGACAGTGCCGCTCGCCTTGAACAACGTTATCAAAAGTTGATGTCATTTGGTTACTGCTAAGTGGAGTGATTCGCGTTGAACAATGCGACAACTCGCCAAATAAATAAAGGGGACAGTGCTCACACTGCTCCCCTTTATTCGTTATTTAAAGAACGATTATTAGCTTTAAATCCAGCAGCTAACCAACAGATTATTGTCTGCTTAGGCGGCGGTGCCGATTCACAGACAGTATTGGACTTACTGGATCGATTTCGACAAGAATTTCCAAATTACCGCTACTTAGCAATTCATCTTGATCATTCATTTCATCCCAGCTCGGCAACATGGGCGAAGGGGCTTCAAGCGGACTGTGAACGCCGGAAATTCCCGATGATTTGCGAAGTGCTACCGGTAGCAACCGGGGCTCGGGTAAGTAAAGAAGCGGCAGGTCGCGAGGCGCGCTATCAACGGCTAGAAGCACTTGGCGATGCCAACGCTATATTTCTGCTGGGTCAGCACCGTAATGACCAAATAGAAACCTTTCTGTTGCAACTTAAGCGCGGTGCTGGGCCGAAAGGGCTCGCGGCGATGGCAGCAGTTAGTCGAAAAAATCAACAGACTTGGTTTCGTCCGTTGTTGGATATCAGTAAACAAGAAATTTATGCTTACGCCCGTGCACAGCAGTTGCACTGGATTGAAGACGATACCAATTACGATATCAGTATTGAGCGAAATTATTTGCGCCATGAGGTTATTCCCAAATTAGAACAACGTTGGCCTCAATTTGGTCATTCAGTTTTGCGAAGCGCACAGTTATGTGCCGAAACACAGCATTTGCTTGAACAACTGCTGCATGATCGGGTTACACCGCATATTGATTCTGAAAAACGCTTAGCTACGCATTGGCTGCAAGACGCCTCGGCCGACCTTCAACGCGGCGCCTTGCGGTATTGGTTACAGGTTTGTGGTGCACCAATTCCTTCTTATGCGCAGCTTGAGCAATTACGCACGCAAATGCTACTTACTACAAACAACGCGCGCCCAGAAGTACGTTGGGGGCATTGCAAGGTGACTCGGCACACCGCCGATAATAAAGATCGTTTATTAACTTTAACTGAGCAATCTAGCTAGCTCGGTTTAACGCTTGCAAGGAAGACGATGGATCAGCGCAAAGCGATTCTCTACGCATTGGCTGCAGTGTTGCTGTGGTCAACAGTGGCGACAGCATTTAAGTTGGCGCTGCGTTACCTCAGCCCGTTGCAATTACTCAGCATTGCAGCCCTTACCAGCCTATTAACCTTTGCAGTAATTCTGACTATACAGCAGCGCTGGCCCGAAGCCATCCGCTTAGGGCGCGCACGTGCTTGGTTCTATATTGGCCAAGGGTTTATAAATCCTGCCGCGTACTATTGGGTTCTTTTTGCGGCTTACAATCAGTTGCCAGCACAGCAAGCCCAGGCTATCAACTATACTTGGGCGATTACCATGTCGCTGTTAGCGGTGCCGTTTTTGAAGCAAACGCTAACAAAAAAAGAATTGCTGGCCATGTTACTGGCGTATATTGGGGTGTTTTTAATTGCCACCGGCGGTGCTTGGGACTTTAGCCAAACCAACTGGACCGGTATTGGCCTTGCTCTATTCAGTACCCTGCTGTGGGCAAGCTACTGGTTAATGAATACCAAAAATACAGATAAGCCCATACCGGCGTTGTTTTGGTGCTTTTTCTGGGGCAGCATTTGGTTAGTTCTATTTAATGGTGTTAACGCCTTGGTTTTTGACACACCAGCCAATTGGTCTATACCTTGGGCTGGGGTTTGGGCGGGTGTCTATGTGGGGCTGTTTGAAATGGGGCTCACCTTCTTTTTGTGGCTCACAGCCATGCGATTAGCCACAAAGACGGCTCAAATTTCTACCCTAATATTTTTGAGCCCGTTCATATCATTGATATTAATCTATTTTATACTTGGTGAAACCATTCAAGTAACCACACTGATAGGCTTATCATTGATTTGTGTTGGGCTTTATCGGCTAAGGGAATAAAAGTGAATAGTGGATTTACGGACATACTCTTACTGCTTGCGATAGCCGTAGTGCTGGTTTGGGCATTTCGAAAAATCAAACTGCCAGCTATCTTGGCGTACCTTGTTGCAGGCATTGTTGCCGGGCCGGATGTATTGGCTTGGATATCTGATCCTGACGAGTACCATTTTGTTGCCGAGCTCGGTGTGGTGTTGTTGCTATTTTCATTGGGCCTTGAATTCTCGCTACCTAAAATGATTGCCATGCGAGGCCAGGTATTTGGCCTTGGGGCAGGACAGGTTGTGCTGTGTACTGCACTATTCGCCGTTTTAGCTATTTTATTTGTTAACGACTGGACCACCGCGTTCATTGTTGGCTGTACTTTGGCACTTTCCTCAACGGCAGTCGTCATCAAACAACTTGGCGAGTCGTCGCAATTAACTTCAAAGAAGGGACAACTGACGGTTGCAGTGTTGTTGTTTCAAGATATTGCCGTAGTGCCCATGTTAATTATTATTCCGCTGCTCGCCTCAAATAGCGATATATCCATGTGGGAAAGTCTTGGCTATGCGCTACTAAAAGGCACCGGCGTTGTTATTGTGTTGATGGCCATTGGCAAATGGGTGTTACCGCATGTTTTTCGAGAAATAGCGAAGTTACGAACTGACGAGTTGTTTGTTTTGGCAACGTTATTGGTAGCTCTCGTTGCAGGGGGAATGACTCATTTATTTGGTTTATCGATGGCGCTCGGCGCGTTTTTGGCTGGAATGATGTTGGGCGAGAGCAAGTATAAGCACCAGTTGGAAGCGGATATTCGGCCATTTCGCGATATTCTGATGGGGCTATTTTTTATTACCGTAGGCATGCAGCTAGATTTTAATGTGTTTGTCGCGAACTTGCATTGGATTATCGCTATTGTAATTGCCGTGGGCCTTATCAAGCTGCTGGTGGTGCGCGCATTAGCTGGATTTATGAATGAGCGCAAAGAAGATGCATGGGGCGCCGGTTTAATGCTGTTCCAGATGGGGGAATTTGGCTTTGTTCTTGCATCGTTGGCGTTAAGTTTCCAGTTGTTAGACGCAAACGTCGCATCGATGCTTGTCGGGGTAGGTGTGTTTGGTATGGCGCTTACGCCGCTGGTTATCCAGCGATGCCGCAATGTCGTCGACTTCATCTTACGCAAACAGGAAGACGACGACGGCGTGGGGTTGCCGCAGCCTAACGATGAGCGCTCACGCGTACTCATTTTGGGTTTTGGTCGTGTTGGACAGACCGTTGCGCGCTTTCTAACCAACGAAGGAATTGATTATCTCGCTATCGATCATGACGCGAAACGTGTGCAAGAGGCTGTTGCGGGCGGCTCAAAGGTGTTTTTTGGTAATGCCGTACGGCGCGATATTCTGCGGGCCGTGCATGCCGATGAAGCTGAATTAATCATTATTAGTTTCGCCGACGATGAGCGAGCACTCGAAGTGCTAAAAGCAATTCGCCATATCAATGAGCATGCCGAGATTATCGTACGTAGTCGCGATGATATGCGGCTAAAAGCTATGATGGAAGCGGGAGCAACGCAGGTTGTGCCAGACACATTAGAAGCAAGTCTGATGTTGGTGTCCCAAATTTTAAGTCGTTCTGGCATTCCAATACGAAAAATCCTTTCGCGCCTCGATCAAGCCCGCCGATCACATTACGGTGAAATGCATGGATTTTACCCAGGTGAAACAACGGACATGAATCCGGAAAAACTTGATCGTTTACAATTTTTGCATGCAGTCGCACTGCCTCAAAATGCGTTTGCATGTGGTAAAAAGTTAATTGACCTCGCTCTGGACGATCTGAACTTACAGATCAAATCGGTACGCCGTGGCGACCAAGAGTTTACCGAAGTACATGGTGACTTTGCGTTGCAACACGATGATGTGGTGTTGCTTGCCGGTGGGCCAAGAGCGATTGAAGCTGGTGAGAGTTATTTGTTAAACGGTTGAGGTGTTTGTTTACAACTGCTAACACATTGTTACTAACGGATTACTATAGATTTCGTCATACTATAGGCTGAAAATTAATTTTTGCGAAAGACTCATTCATGGAACCGAGACGTCATGGCATTTAAAAAACGCGCTTTATTACCACCTCTTATTCTTCTTGTCGCTATCTTGTTATTGGTGGCGATGATTACCTTGCGCCCACAGCCTCCTGAGCGCTCCAATGAACGACCGCCAGTTCTTGTTGACGTGTTAGAAGTGCAACCTGAAACAGTGCGTTTTAAGGTATCAGGTCAGGGTAACGTGAAACCCAAACATATGACCAATCTAGTGACGCAGGTAAGTGGTCAAATCACCGAGGTTGCCGACAATTTTGTGAACGGGGGCTTTTTCAAAAAAGGTGATGTTTTATTACAAATTGATACCGCTGACTATCGTGTTGCACTGCAAACCGCCAAAGCTTCTTTAGCACAAGCGAAAGCTGCGCTCGCAGAAGAGAGTGCACGCGCTCAAGTAGCTAAAGAAGAATGGGAATCGCTGCAAATGGGCGAGATTCCTGCGTTGGGTATTCGTGAACCTCAAGTAGCAAGTGCGGTAGCCGCAGTACAGTCAGCGGAAGCTGCCGTTTCAAAAGCCGAGCGGGATCTTGAACGAACCACCATTCGTGCACCTTATGATGGTATTTTGCAGAACAAAAATGTCGATATTGGCCAATTTGTTTCAATGAATACTCAAGTTGGTTTGCTGTACGGTTCTGAAGTGGCTGAGGTTCGTGTGCCACTGAGCGATCGCGATCTTGCCTATATTGATTTACCTGAATCAGGCCATGAAGGCGCCTATCCACAGGTTATGTTGACCAGTGATGTTGCTGGAACTGCATATACCTGGCGCGGAAGTCTCGTGCGCAGTGAAGGTATCCTAGATAGTAATAGCCGCGTTATTTATGGCGTTGTGGAAGTGGAAGACCCTTACAACCAAGAGTCGGAGCTTCACCAAGTACCATTGCGCTTTGGTCGTTTTGTTCAGTTGGTTATTGATGGTATCGAAGCAGAACAAGTTTATCGCGTACCACGCTATGCATTATCGATTGACGACAAATTATGGGTTGTGGACGAAGAGCGTCGAATTCAGAAGCGTGACGTTGATGTTATGCGCGCTGAAGCCAACTACGTGATCATCAACGAAGGCCTAAATGCTGGCGATATCGTGGTGTTAACTCAGCTATCGAATGCGCTGCCAAGTATGAAGGTTCGTATTCCTGGTGACCCGATTATCGAGCAGCAAGAAACCTCAGATTCGGAAACCGCTGAAGTAACAGGAAGCAACTAATGAGCCAATACGATATCGATCCCAAAAAGGGCATCATTGCGTGGTGGGCAAATAATACTGTTGCTGCCAACCTGCTGATGGCGTTGATTATTATTACCGGTATTTTCATGACGGGGCAGGTGCGCAAGCAAATGTTCCCAGAGATTGAATTGAATATTATTAGTGTGCAAGTTCCTTTCCCAGGCGCTGCGCCACAAGAAGTTGAGCAAGGCGTCTTAGTTCGCATAGAAGATGCCATTGAAGATGTAAATGGTATCGAGCGCGTTACCTCAACGGCGCGAGAAGGGAATGGTTCCGTTTCCATTGAAGTAGAAAGTGGTTACGACGTGCAAGTAGTCATGGATGAAGTGAAAATGCTCATCGATGCTATCCCTAGCTTTCCGCAGCAGATTGAAAAGCCGAATATTTACCGTATACGCCCGCAACGACAAGTTATCTGGATTAGTATTTTTGGTGAACTCGAAGAAGGGCCGCAAAAAGAGCTCGCTAAAACGATTCGAGATGACCTTAAAAGCATTGGTGGTATTACCAAAGTTGAAGTGGTTGGAGCGCGCGATTACGAAATTTCAGTCGAAATTTCAGAAGCGGATTTACAACGTTACAATTTAACCTTCCAAGATATTGTCGCAGCAGTTCGAGGCACCTCGCTTGATGTTGCGGGTGGCTCAATCCGCACACCGAATGGTGATATTTTGCTGCGCGCAAATAACCAGGCTTATGTGGGTGACGAGTTTGAAAAAATAGTTCTGATTAACCGGCCTGATGGAACGCGTTTAACGCTTGGTGATATTGCTAAAGTGCAAGATGCATTTATTGAGCGTCGCCGCTTTACGCGCTTTGATGGCGCATCAGCAACCTTTGTTCGGGTTGATTCGGTTGGCGATCAGAATGATTTAAAAATAGCCGAAGTGGTTCGCAGCTACGTTGAACGTAAACAAAAAGAGCTGCCACCGCAGGTTGAGATAGCGCACTGGGGGGATTCATCCTACTACTTGAATGACCGCCTCGACTTGATGATTGACAACATGCTGTTCGGTGGTGCGTTGGTATTCATTATGCTGGCCTTGTTCCTGCAGTTACGCTTAGCATTTTGGGTCATGATTGGTATTCCGCTTTGTTTCTTAGGAACCATTGCGCTGATGCCATTACCAATGTTCGATATCTCGATTAATATGATTTCTTTGTTCGGCTTCATATTGGTACTGGGGATAGTGGTCGATGACGCCATCGTCATTGGCGAGAGCGCGTATTCAGAAATTGAAAAGAACGGAAAAACAGTTGATAACGTTGTTATTGGCGCCAAGAAAGTTGCTATGCCAGCCACGTTCGGGGTGTTGACGACCATGGTCGCCTTTATTCCAATGCTGATGGTTGAAGGTGGTATGGGGGCAATTTGGGAATCGATCGCTTGGGTTGTCATTCTGTGCTTGGCCTTTTCGTTGATTGAATCCAAATTTATTTTGCCGGCGCACATCGCCAAGATGAAGTTTTCAAAAGACGGGTTGCAGAAGCAAAACGGATTTCAGCGTGTTCGAAATAAGATATCTGGTGGCTTGCTGTACTTTGCAAAAACCTACTATCAGCCGTTTTTAAAGAAGTGTTTGCATTACCGGTATACAACGCTTGCCGCTTTTGTTGGCTTGTTCATTCTTGCTATCGGCTTGATCGCGGGCGGTACCGTGCGTTGGGTTTTCTTCCCCAATATTCCAAGTGACTTTATTCAGGCGCGCGTTGAGATGCAGCCGGGTGCTTCAGAAGAATCAACCATTCGCACGTTACAGCGTATTGAAGAGTCGTTGATGAACGTTGATGCTGAAGCGGAAACTGACAATGGCGATAATATTGTTAAACACACCAATATTTGGATGAACGGTACCACCAGCGGAACAGTTTTTGCTGAATTAGAAAAAGGTGAAAACAGAAACTTGGATGGTTTCGCCATAATTAATAATTGGCGTGAAACAACGCCGGATATGGCTGGTGTTAAGGCGCTGAACTTCCAAGGTAGCATCGGCGGTGGTGGCGGTTTTGACGTCGAATTTCAACTCACCGGTGATAACCTCGAAGAACTTGCTGCTGCAGCAACCATACTGAAGCAAGACTTAGGGCAATTCGATGGTGTGTTTGACATTGAAGACACCTTTGGCGAAGGGAATGATGAAATTATTCTTGAGCTAAAACCGCTAGCAACCGCAATGGGTATCACCTTACAAGAGCTAGCGAATCAAGTCCGCTATGCGTTTTATGGTGCCGAGGCACAGCGTCTTCAGCGTGATGATGAAGAAGTGAAGGTCATGGTTCGTTATCCGTTACCGGAGCGTCAGTCTGTTGGTAACCTCGAAGACATGAAATTACGCACGGCTGATGGTTCATTGATTCCATTTACCGAGCTAGCCGATATACGTTTTGCGAAAGGCTATAACACCATTACCCGTATCAATCGCGAACGTTCGGTTAACGTTCGGGCGCGCGTCGATAAGGACAAAGTGCAACCATTTGATATTGTACGCCAGGTTCGCGAGGACAAAATTCAGCCTATTTTAGATCGCTATCCTTCAGTTGGCTTCCAGCTTGAAGGTGCATCACAAGATGAAGCTGAAGCAACAAACTCACTCGCAATAGGGTTCTTATTAGCGCTGTTTGCGATTTACGCATTGATGGCAATTCCATTGAAATCATACAGTCAGCCACTCATCATCATGTCGGTTATTCCATTCGGTATGATTGGGGCTGTAGTTGGCCACTGGGTTTTAGGCATGCCGATATCGATTTTAAGTTTATTCGGTATTATTGCCTTGGCGGGGGTTGTGGTTAACGACTCACTGGTTATGGTGGACTACGTCAACCGAGCCCGTTCTGAAGGCGAAAGCTTACGTAAAGCGGTTGCCGAGGCTGGGGTCGCACGTTTTAGGGCGATTATACTTACGTCATTAACCACGTTCTTTGGCTTGTTGCCGATAGTGTTAGAAAAGAGCCTACAAGCCAAAATCGTTATTCCAATGGCGATTTCTTTGGCATTCGGTATTTTGTTCGCAACAGTTATCACATTATTGCTGGTGCCGTGCTTGTACCTGATACTTAACGATACCCGTCGTGGTATGAAAACTATGTTGAGTTGGTATGGTCTCGCCAAGCCGCCTGAACCGAAATCAGAACAACACAATTCCGTCACATAATGTTAAACTATTGACCTTAAACTAATATGAGCTAGCAGCAATTGTGCTGCTAGCCTTGTATGCATAGGAAGGTCATGCATGAATTTGGCGCTCATCGACATTGTCGCATTAGTGTTTTTCGTTACTGTGTGGGTCACCTACACACAGTTTGCTCGAATCCGAGCCCGTTCTACCTATAGTTTATCCCATATTTTGCGCCAACTTCGTATCGACTGGATGCGTACGTTAACGCGCAAAGAACACCAAATTGCTGATGCTGCTCTATTAGGCAATGTGGAGCGAACGGTAACCTTCTTCGCATCGTCAACCGTACTGGTATTAGCCGGTGTACTAACGCTGTTGGCGTCAGCCGATAAAGTTGTGGAAGTACTGCGCTCTATTCCTTATACAGCCGATACATCGCCTGACAAAGTGCAGTTTAAGCTGGCAGTGTTGGCCTTAATGTTTGTTTTTGCTTTTTTTAAGTTCACTTGGTCTATTCGTCAGTTTGGCTTTGTTTCAGTGCTTATGGGTGCTGCACCGCAATACCGGTCAACTGACTTTGATGATGAGCAACGCGAAGTGTTCGCGCGGCAAACGGCCAAAGTAATCGATCAAGCAGGGCATGAGTACAATAACGGTTTGCGCGCTTACTATTTTGCCTTGGCCTTTTTCTGTTGGTTCATTCATCCGTATCTATTCATTTGCTCCACCGCAATTGTGGTTCTTGTGCTGTATCGCCGTGAATACCGCTCAAAGGTTTTACGTGCATTGCTTGCCACAAAAGGGTGGGAGCCAGGTCCAATTAAAGAAAACGGAGATTCGCAGTGACACTTGATGTATTGAAGTGGACAATCGCCACATATTTTAACAAGTTAGGTCAGCAACTTAACGATCTGCCACACCCCTTAGGCCCTTATCAAGGAGAGTCACTCATAGGCACTCAGCAAGCAGTTGTTGGGGGGCATGCGGAGTTTTGGGATGCCGGTGTTGTGGTGATTGAGCCGGACGAACCACAGGGCAAGGACGTGATTATTTCCTGTGCTGTGCATGGTGATGAGACCGCGCCGATTGAGATGGTCCGCGACATGTTGCATGATATTTTTTCGGGCGAATTGCAGGTTAAACAGCGCACGTTATTTCTTATTGCAAACCCCGCAGCCATTGTAAATGGCACCCGTTTTGTCGATATAAATATGAATCGGTTGTTTAGCGGAGCGCACCGCGAAGGCGCTACGCCAGAGCATCAACGCGCTGAAAAACTCGAGCAGTACATAACTCAGTTTTATAAGCAAAAGCAACGATTCCATTATGACCTTCATACGGCGATTCGTGATTCTGTCCATGAAAAGTTTGCGGTTTACCCATTTACCCATGGTGCGCCATATAAAAAAGAGCAACTCACCTTTTTGGCACAAAGTGGTATCGACACTATTTTGTTGAATCAAGCTCCGACGACAACATTTAGTTATTACAGTGCTCGTGAGCACAATGCCGATGCGTTTACCGTTGAGTTAGGAAAGGTTCACCCGTTTGGCGAAAATGATATGACACGATTTGCAGCTGCTGATGCTATGTTCCGTAAACTTATCAGTACAAATGAACTTGAACTGCCAGCATTTAACGGGGCGCGCCATCACGTGTACGATGTATGTCGCACCATTGATCGGACTCAGCAAAACTTTCGTTTAAACTTCCCGGACGATGTTGCGAACTTTACGGAGTTTGAGCAAGGTTACCTGCTAGCAACCGATGGTGACACCGAATACAGGGTTGAACAGGCGGGCGAGCGAATTATATTTCCAAACGCAGATGTGGCAATTGGGCAACGTGCTTTGTTAACTGTTGTTCCGGTGCCTATCGATAAATTAGAACTGGTCTGATTTTGTGTTTTTATGATGCACGCTGTTTGCATGTCAGTTGACGTGAAGGTAAAGTGTGCGCAATTTTTCTTAGAACGAGAAAGTTATGGCGAAAGATAAACAACATCAGTTGGACATCGTGACCAAACCGGAGTTTTTAGACGGTTCGGCGTTGAAAATTCCAATGTTCCAAATCCTCGCAGAGGATGGCACGATTCGTAAAGGCGCTGAAGCTCCAGCAATGGACAAAGAGTTAGCGTTAAAAATTTTCGACACGATGCAATTTATCCGCATTCTTGACGAGCGCATGATTGCAGCGCAACGCCAAGGGCGTATTAGCTTCTATTTGTCTTCACTCGGTGAAGAAGCTGCGAGCATTGGCTCTGCAGCGGCACTTGATGATGGCGACATGATCATGGGCCAATATCGTGAACAGGGTGCGTTGGCATTCCGTGGTTTTACGGTTGAGCAGTTCATGAACCAGTTGTTCTCGAATGAGCGCGACCTGGGTAAAGGCCGTCAGATGCCTGTGCACTACGGTTGTGCAGACTTAAACTTCATGACCATTGCGTCACCATTGGCAACGCAAATTCCACAAGCAACTGGCTACGCATATGGCCAGAAAATGGAAAAGTCAGGTAAGTGCACCATTTGTTATTTCGGTGAAGGCGCCGCCTCAGAGGGCGACTTCCACGCGGCCTTAAACATGGCCGCTGTTTATAAGGTTCCAGCAATATTCTTCTGCCGTAATAACGGCTATGCAATCTCTACGCCTTCGCAAGGCGAGCAATATGCTGGTGACGGCATTGCTCCGCGCGGTGTTGCCTATGGCATGAAAACGATTCGTGTTGATGGCAACGACTTATTTGCGGTTTATCAAGCGACATTGTTGGCGCGTAAACTGGCTGTTGAAGAGAATGAACCAGTGCTTATTGAAGGCATGAGCTACCGTATGGCAGGGCATTCTACGTCAGACGATCCAACCGGGTACCGTACCCGCGAAGAAGAAGATGCGTGGCGTGCAAAAGATCCTGTTGTTCGCTTCCAAAAGTGGTTGCAAAAGCAAGAGTGGATCACGGAAGAGCAAGCCCAAGAAAATTACGACAGTAAAAAAGCAGCCGTATTGGCAGCTTTGAAGTCAGCTGAAACGGTTCCGGTGCCGCATATTGATGAAATTATCAATGACGTGTACGACACGCCTCCGAAACACCTCAAGCAACAACTTGAGGCGCTTAAAGCGCATATTCGCAAATATCCGGATGCTTATCCGAAAACAGCGTCGCGTATTGACGGAGGTGAGAAGTAATGGCCAAGATGAACCTGTTACAAGCCATCAACAATGCACTTGATATTGCGATGGCGAAGAGTGAAAAAGTTTACAGCTTTGGTGAAGATACCGGTTCCTTTGGTGGTGTGTTTCGCGCTACGTCAGGGTTGACCGAAAAGTATGGCCGCCATCGTAACTTCAATACCCCGTTGGTTGAGCAAGGTATTATCGGCTTTGCCAATGGTTTGGCTTCGCAAGGTAGCTACGCAATTGCTGAAATTCAATTCGGTGATTATATCTTCCCGGCGTTTGATCAAATCGTAAATGAGTCAGCAAAATTCCGTTATCGCTCAGGTAACGAGTTTAACGTGGGTGGATTGACGATTCGTACGCCATACGGCGGCGGCATAGCCGGTGGTCACTACCATTCGCAGTCGCCAGAAGCTTATTTTGCGCATACGCCAGGCTTAAAAATTGTCATGCCGCGTAACCCATACATGGCGAAAGGTTTATTGCTCAGCGCAATTTTTGATAAAAACCCAGTGCTATTTATGGAACCTAAACGCCTTTACCGTGCGTCGGTTGGCGAAGTTCCTGAAGAAGAATACACGCTAGAACTTGGTAAAGCCGACATCGTTAAAGAAGGTAAAGATATTACCTTACTGGCATGGGGTGCACAGGTGGAAATGGCCGAGAAGGCAGCAGAACTTGCCGCCAAAGATGGCATTGATTGCGAAATTATCGACTTAGTCAGTATTTTACCGTGGGACGTTGAAACCGTTGCTGCATCTGTTCGTAAAACAGGGCGTTTAGTTGTCACGCAAGAAGCGCCAATTACTGCCGGTTTTGCCAGCGAAGTGGCCTCAACAATTCAAGAAGAGTGCTTCTTGTACCTTGAGTCTCCGATAGCTCGGGTGTGCGGCTTAGATACGCCGTATCCACTAAGTCACGAAAAAGAATACTTTGTTGATCACCTGAAAGTTTACGAAGCGATTAAAGCTTCGATGACCTATTAAGAGGCCCATGACATGAGTAAAGATTTTATCTTACCAGACATCGGCGAAGGTATTGTCGAATGCGAAATCGTCGAGTGGTTGGTCAAAGAAGGCGACACCATTAAGGAAGATCAGGCCGTAGTTGATGTCATGACCGACAAAGCGTTGGTGCAGATTCCAGCCAAAGAAGATGGTGTTGTTGCCAAGTTGTACTATGCAAAAGGCGACATTGCCAAAGTTCATGAGCCACTATTTGCGATTGATTCTGGCAGTGAAGACGCTGGTACAGCGGCATCTGAAGTTGCGAAAGAAACTGCGAAAAAAGAGCAACCAGAAGCTAACGCCGAAACCTCTGGTTCAACTGTTACTGACTTTATTCTGCCAGATATTGGCGAGGGTATTGTTGAATGTGAAATTGTTGAATGGCAGGTTAAAGAAGGCGACACCATTGAGGAAGATCAGGCGGTTGTTGATGTGATGACCGACAAAGCGTTGGTTCAAATTCCCGCCAAAGAAACCGGTGTGGTTGAAAAGCTTTATTACAAGCAAGGCGACATCGCCAAAGTACATGAGCCTTTGTTTGCGGTTCGAGTAGCAGGTGGCTCTGATGCAGCAGCATCTTCTTCACCATCAGCGGCGAAATCGGACTCAACCGAAGCGTCAACACAAAAACCGGCAGCAGGCTCGACAGAAGCACCTGAACCTGCGCGCCAGGGTAAGGCCATTGCGAGCCCTGCAGTGCGTCGCCGTGCGCGTGAATTGGACGTTGATTTGAGCAAGGTAGCCGGATCTGGAGCCAAAGGTCGCGTCATGAAAGAAGACGTTGAAGCTTTTGCCAGTGGCGACCAATCAAGTGAAACCGCAACACGTGCCGCCGAGTCATCGGCTGCGTCAAGCACCACGCGTGCAACGGGCAATACCCGTGTCGAACCGATTCGTGGCGTGAAAGCAGCCATGGCGAAGCAAATGATGAAGTCGGTAAGCACTATTCCGCACTTTACTTATGCTGACGAATTTGACTTAACCAACGTGATTGCGCTGCAGAAGCAATTGAAAGAGCGCTACGCCGATAAGGGCGTTCGTATAACCATGATGCCGTTCTTTATTAAGGCGTTATCGTTAGCACTAAAAGAATTCCCTGTTATGAACGCGCAGGTTAATGATGATTGCACCGAAATCACTTACTTTGATGACCACAATATTGGTATGGCCGTTGATACCAAGATTGGATTGTTGGTGCCCAATATAAAACAGGTACAAAACAAGAGTATCATTGAGGTTGCGCAGGAAGTGACGCGTTTAACACAAGCAGCTCGTGAAGGTCGTGTTGCCCAGGAAGATATGAAGGGTGGAACAATTTCCATCTCAAATATCGGTGTTATTGGTGGAACGGTTGCTACGCCGATTATCAACAAACCGGAAGCGGCGATAGTTGCACTGGGCAAAGTGCAGGAATTACCGCGCTTTGATGCGCAGGGTAATGTGGTAGCGCGGAAAATCATGACGGCAAGTTGGTCGGGCGATCATCGCATCATTGATGGTGGAACCATTGCTCGCTTTAATAAACTGTGGCAAGAGTTTTTGGAAGATCCAACCAGCATGTTAGTGCATATGAGTTAATTTTAGGTAGCTCGTTAATCGTAGAAAAAGGTCAGCATTGCTGACCTTTTTTTATGTTTTTATTGAATATATTTACTTAAGACTTGCGTCTTATTGTCGATAATTGAATACTGGTTAAAATATTAAGACAGGTAACACATGGATTTTCCGGATTCAATCAAACAGCAAACTTGTATGGACTGCCTCAGTGGCCAGTCACTTGGTTTTGAAATTCGTATGGCGTTCCAACCCATTGTTGATTGGGACAAAAAGCGGGTCATCTCATATGAAGCTTTAGTTCGCGGACCGGAAGGAGAGGGCGCGGGTTGGGTGTTTGAGCGTATCAACGAGGATAATCGTTATTACTTTGACCAAGCGTGTCGGGTTAAGGCCATTGAAACGGCGGCCCGCTTAGGCTGTGATACGTATTTAAACATCAACTTCTTACCCAATGCTGTTTATAATCCTGAAACCTGTATTAAAGCGACTATTGAAGCGGCTGATTTGTATCATTTTGACATGACCAAGTTAATATTCGAGGTCACTGAAAGCGAACAAATACTGGACAAAAACCATTTACAGGACATTTTTAGCAGTTACTCCAAACGTGGCTTCAAAACAGCTATTGATGATTACGGTTCTGGTTTTGCCAGGCTTGACTGGCTAACGGATTTGAGGCCAGACATCTTGAAACTCGACATGGAACTGGTTCGTGATATTGAACTGCATCCAGCGAAGCAAGATGTTATTGTCGAAGTCATGCAGCAGTGTCATTTGCAAGGCACTCAAGTGCTCGCTGAAGGCGTGGAAACGAAAGAAGAACTTAAGTGTTTACGGGGTCTTGGTTTAAACTTATTCCAAGGCTATTATTTTGCCAAGCCAGAGCTCGAGGCGTTAGCTGCAGTACCCTTTGAGAAACTTCTAGCTGAATGTGACTAACCTATAATTACAACAATATGGCAGTGACTAGCACATTAACTTGGTTTAAATGGCCTACTTCAGCGTATGCAGTTTTTGCGTTCTATTGCCTATTTTTTTATCCTACGTCGTTTGCACAAAACGTAAACGACATACTCGCTCGACCCATCCCAGAAAAACCTTTGAACGAATATGCGTTGCGCTCATGGACGACGCGCGATGGCTTGCCACATAACTCGGTAAATCGTATTACCCAATCTGAAGAAGGGTATTTATGGCTGGCGACCTGGGAAGGACCGGTGCGTTACAACGGCCGTGATTTCACTGTCTTTGACGATATCGATGTAACCAAAATGCCTGAGGCCGGAGCACTTGATATTACCATCAATTCGAACACTAACGAAATCATTGTAGCGGGCCCACGTGGTGGCTTGGTGGTATTTGACGGCGATACATGGAAGCCTTATAAGGTTGGTTCGGCGTATGTTTTTGAAACCGTGATTGATAGCAATAATCAAATGTGGACGGCGACTGGAGCGGGAGTTTATCGCGTCAGCGCTGATGGTAATCACCGGCATTATACGGTCGCTGATGGCTTACCCGATGTTGCAGCGTTTCGCCTGTATCGTTCAGAGCAAACCGAGCATCGTGCGGCTACAATTTGGGTCGGCACCCGTGAAGGTTTAGCGTATTGGGATGCAGAAACTGATCGGTTTATTCAAGAGCAATCTATTCCAAGCTCGCAGGTACGCGCCATAAGAATGATTTCGAATGGCGTGATGCTCGTTGCAAGTGATGATGGCTTATTCTATCGACGCCCGTTGGAACATGAATTCAAGGTGTGGCCGCAACCTGTTCGTGGCCCGATTACCGAAATCAAAGAGGGCTCGGACGGGTGTTTATGGGTGGGAACCTTTGAATACGGTTTAGGGCGTATTTGTAATACGACGCAAGAATGGATAAGCCTTCAGGACGGTCTGCCTAATTCACACGTATTGGATATCTTTCGCGATCGCGAAGACAATATTTGGGTATCGACACATGGTGGCTTTGCTCAGTTAAGAAAAGCACTATTTACCAGCTTTACGCCAAATCACGGATTACACGGCGCGTATGTGCGGTCCGTTAATGCAGATGCTGAAGGCAATATTTGGGTAGGCACAAATGATGGGCTAAGCCGACAAACAGTAAATGGCTTTGAACCTGTAAACGGTCACCCAGTGTTAGAGGCGCTTTCGGTATTAAGTATTGTACCTGCAAGTACGAACCCGTCTGTTGTTTACGTAGGCTCGTATACAGAAGGCCTTCTGCAGCTTACGGACGGTCAGGTGACGGCTCAGTTAAATCGTAAGAATGGCTTAATGAGTAACGAAATACGTGTTGTTAAGCCATTAGCAAATAGCCCCTACATTCTGGTGGGTACCCCTGACGGGCTTTTCGTTGCAGAAGAAGCGGAAAATTCGTTGCGGGTGGTAAAACGCTACACCAAGGCCGATGGTATGGCGTCCGATTTTGTGACATCAATCACCGAAGACAGCGACGGTGGATTATGGGTAGGCTCAACCAATGCCCTAAGCTACTTTTCACCGTTAGAGGGCGACGCCAGTTGGCAGCCAGAAGTTATTGAGCTGGCATTGTTTACCGATGCGAGAAACATTTTTGCAGGGACTTTTCATGCCAACCGAATATGGTTGGCAACCGCTCATGGCGTGATTACGCGCTCGATGGAACAGGACGATTGGCGTTGGTTGTCCCGCGACCAGGGCATACCCTTTGATAAACATTTTACGATCGACTTCGATGCTGAAAACAATCTCTGGTTGGGCGGGTCTCGCGGTGTATTACGTGTATCCCATGGTGAGTTAAGTGCTTGGTTAAACCAAGAACGAGAAGTCGTCGACTATAAATTATTTACTGAAGCTGATGGTATGGTGAGTAGACAGCTAACCACGGGTGGCCCTGCCTCCACGATCGATAGCAACGGTCACATCTGGTTTGCATCGGCAATGGGAGCCATTAAAGTAAACCCTGAGTTGGTTGAAGAGCACACGGTTGAATCGCCTGCAGCTGTTATAGAGTCGGTAAGTTCCGACACCGGGAAGCTAGCTTGGAATGACACGCTTGCTCCAGGGAATACCCGTATAGGCTTCCAATATGTAGGCTTGGGGTATCACATGCCTGAGCATATTGAATATCAGGTGCGAATGATCGGCTTTGATCAGCGCTGGATTGACCGCGGAGATACGCTACAAACAGAATATACGGCGCTACCGCCAGGGCAATACACTTTTTCGGTGCGCACCCGTTATCCTGGCGGTGACTGGTCGGCCGCAACCGATTTTAAATTTACTAAAGCTGCCTATTTTTACCAAAAACCTTGGTTCTGGTTTATATCAGTTCTGGTTTTACTCACCTTAACCAGCACAGCGGTGCATATTCGTATTCGCAGCTTAAAGAAAGCACGAGCACGACTACAAGCAATGGTGCGTGAACAAACCAAGGAATTGGAAGCATTGGCTTTGCAGGATTCATTAACAGGTTTAGCCAACCGGCGCGCTTTTGATCAGGAACTTGCACGTGAGGTGCAAAATAGCGCACGCCACGATACCCCGTTAACTATCGCTTTGCTTGATTTGGACTTTTTCAAACAAATTAACGATCGTTTCTTGCATGCTGGCGGGGATATTATTTTGAAGCAAGTGGCTTCCTTCATTGCAGATTCTGTGCGTGAAGTTGACCATGTTGCACGGTGGGGCGGTGAGGAGTTTGCAATTATCTTCCCGCAAACCGCGATGGAAGAAGCGAGTCAAGTGGTTGAACGTATTCGCCTGGGAATTGAGGCCATGCGTTTTGATAAAGTGGACACTAAAGCACGGGTCACGGTTAGCATCGGCATAACGGCATTGTTACCGAATATAAGTGCAGCCCAACTACTTAAGCAGGCCGATCGTGCCCTTTATGAAGCGAAAAGTAAGGGCCGTAACCGTATTGTTCGTGGTTACGGCGAGGGTTGAGTGCTGAGGATAATTAGCGGTTAGCAACAATTTTACGAACTAAACCAGGGAAAAATCGCTGCAGAAAGGGTGCAAGTTTTGACATCCCGGAACCGACCACCACTTCAGCTTTACCTTTGGCAATGGCCGCAAGCGATTTACGCGCGCACTCTTCCGCAGAAATACCGCCTGCATTATCTGGGTCTTCGTGCCCTAAAGCCGAGCCGTCACCCGTTAGCGAGTTATGAGCAACTTGGGTATTGATGAATCCCGGCAAAATGGAGGTGACAATCAACCCATATTGGGCCATTTCAGCGCGTAACGCGTCCATAAAGCCAATAACACCAAATTTCGCACCGTTATACCCGCTACGCAGTTTAGTACCAACCTTGCCCGCTACGCTGGACACCGTCACAATTTGCCCAGCTCGGCGTTCCACCATGCGGGGTAGCACCAATTTAGTCAGTGCAATGACGCCGAAATAATCAATTTCCATTAATTGACGATAAACCGTCATATCTGTTTCTAAAATGAGTGAGCGTTGCGATACGCCTGCATTGTTGATCAAGATATCGATGACTTGATCGCCCAAGGCTTGTTCAGCTGTTTGCGCTGCCAGTTCAGGCTGACTTAAATCCAACGCCAAAACCTGATGACGTTCAGGGTGAGCAAGTTCTTTGCGAACTTGCTCCAAAGCGTCGCTTCGACGTGACGTGAGAATTAAATGTGCACCAGCAGCTGCGAGCTGCTGGGCCATGGCCAAACCGATGCCCGAAGAAGCACCGGTTAACCAAACGGTTTTACCTTGAAAGTAGGTCATTTAATTAACCCGCTGGATACATGTAGTTTGACTGGAAACCTAACGGAATACCAATCATCCAGTAGATAATCAAAAATGCTGACCATAAAACTAATAAGCTAAAGGTAAATGGCAACATCATAGCAACCAACGAACCAATACCAGTGCTTTTTACATACCGCTGGCAATACAGCACCACCAGAGGGAAGTAAGGCAATAATGGCGTAATAATATTACTGATGGAATCACCGACGCGGTAAGCCGCTTGGGTTAAGTCAGGTGAATAACCGAGTTGCATAAGCATAGGTACGAATATTGGTGAGATTAGCGCCCATTTTGCTGAGGCCGAGCCAACAAACAAGTTGATAAAGGCAACAAGGATGATCATGCCAACCATGGTTACGCCGCCAGTTAATTGCAACGAGCTCAAGAATTGCGCGCCCTTAATCGACAACAATGTTCCTAGGTTTGAATCACCAAAAGCTTTAATGAATAGGGCACAGAAGAACGCCATAACCATGTAGTACGACATATCTTCCATCGACTTAGTCATTGCGCCAATCACGTCTTGCGAATTCTTGAAACTGCCCGAAATGAAGCCGTGCACAATACCCGGAATAATAAATAACAAGAAAATTAATGGCACAATCATTTGCATCAGTGGTGCGGTAAACGATGCCAATTCACCCGTTGGATCAGCCAGCGGGGTGTTTTCCGTCGTCGCAGCAAAATAGAGTGCAACTAAGCCAACAACCATGGTCAATACGCCAGCATAGAATGCTTTGCGGTCACGCGGTGTCACGTCGTCAAGCACCGGCATATCTTCTTGATCGCCATCAATAGTGGCATTTTTCTGCAAACGTGGCTCGATAACGCGGTCGGTTAAGTACCAACCAACGAGTACAACGACAATGGAGGAAGCTGCCGTAAAGAAATAGTTATTGAGCGGATTGAGTTGAATGGCTGGGTCGAGAATTTGTGCTGCGCTTTGTGTAAACCCTTGCAGTAAGGGGTCGATTGCGGACGGTACAAAGTTGGCACTAAAACCACCCGATACACCAGCGAATGCAGCCGCGATACCCGCCAAAGGATGTCGCCCAGCGGCAAAGAATATGACGCCGCCTAATGGAATAACCAACACGTAGCCAGCATCGACCGCAGTGTGACTAACAATGGCAACCAAAATCAGTACCGGTGTTAGCAACAATTTAGGGGTGACATTCAACATGAGCTTAATGGCGACATTAATAAAGCCACTGCGCTCAGCGACACCAACACCGAGCATGGCGACGAGTACAACGCCAAGTGGCGCAAACCCCATAAAGGTGCCCACCATGTTGGCCAAAAAGTCAGCCATTTCGTCGCCAGCAAGCAGGTTATTGATACCAACATTTTCGCCCGTCAGCGGGTGTATAGCATCAAATTGAACGCCAGATAATAAAAAGCTGAATATCCAAACGATAATTAGAAGACCAAAAAACATCACCGCTGGATCAGGAAGTTTGTTACCCACTTTCTCGACTTTATCGAGTATGCGATTAAGCAAAGTGGACGATTCTTGCGAACCACTCATGAGGAAACCCCTTGTTGTATTGTTATTATGATTAAGACGAAAGTATCATAAGGTAACAATACACAACAACAACAAGATGAAACAGATGATTTGTGGAACAGATGAAGCAGGGCGGGGGCCTATAGCCGGTCCGGTGGTTGCAGCAGCGGTGATTTTAGACCCGGCTCAACCTATTGAGGGCATAACGGATTCAAAAAAACTTTCGGAGAAAAAGCGTGAAGCGTTGAGTCTGGAAATAAAAAAGAAGGCGCTGTATTGGTCGATTGCGCAATGTGATGCGGACGAAATTGACCAGATAAATATTCTGCAGGCGTCATTGTTGGCGATGAAACGTGCAGTAGAAGCTTTGCCTGTTGCACCCAGCAAAGTTTTAGTGGATGGCAATAAGCTACCGAACTTAAACGTGCCTGCTGAGGCGATTGTGGGCGGTGATGCCTTGGAGGCATGTATTGGTGCCGCATCGATTTTGGCCAAGGTTGAGCGTGACCGACAAATGTTTGAATGGCACGCGCTTTATCCTGACTATGATTTTGCCAAACATAAAGCATACCCAACCAAGGCCCATTTAGAAGCTTTGCAAGTTCATGGGCCTTGCAGTATCCACCGCAAAAGTTTCGGGCCAGTAGCGCGGTTATTAGCCACTACAAGCACACCGAACGAATAAGATCACGCAGCTGATTTTGAGCCGGTGCAATTTCATCGATTCGAATAAACTCATCGGGTTGGTGGGCTTGGGCTATATTGCCCGGGCCCATAATAATGGTTTGGCAACCTAGCGCCTGTACGAACGGCGCCTCGGTGCAGTAATTGGCAGGTTCCGGAGGGTTACCTGTTAAGCCTTGCGCCAACTGCACTATTTCTGATTCAGGGTCACAGCGATAGCCAGGAATAGGCTCATGCATATGCTGCAAACAGATAGCGCCGGGATAGCGCGCTTTTACTTCCGTTAAGCGTTCGTCAATTAGCCCATACAGTTCATCGATATTCATGCCCGGCAATGGCCGCATGTCCAGATGAAGCTCGCAGCAAGCGCAGATTCTGTTGGCGGCATCGCCACCGTGAATGGCGCCGAAGTTAAGCGTTGGGTAGGGCACCTCGAACGAGTCGTCGTGATAACGCTTACGGAAATCGTTCTGAACGCTGCGTAATTGCGTAATCACATCATGCATAACCTCAATTGCATTTATACCTGCCGCAGGGTTTGAGCTGTGCCCAGACTTGCCGGTAACGCGAATTGATTCCGTTAAATGGCCCTTATGCATGACTACAGGAGTCATTGATGTAGGTTCGCCAATGATTGCAAAATCAGGTTTAAGATGCCCAAAGGCATCAAGCTCGCGGGCGCCGGCCATGGTTGTTTCTTCATCCGCAGTGGCCAAAATATACAGCGGCTTTTTTAACGTGCGCAGGTCGATACTGCGTAGCGCTTCAATCACAAACGCGAAAAAGCCCTTCATGTCGGCGGTGCCCAAGCCATACAAGCGGCCGTTGTCTTCGCGTAGCTTAAATGGGTCGTGTGTCCAGCGGCCTTCATCCCATGGGACGGTGTCGGTGTGACCCGATAGCAATAATCCGCCCTCGGTTATACCGTCTGGCACATAATGCGCAAGCAGATTGTATTTACCCGGTTGGCGGTCGAGTTCATGCACATCGATTTGAAACCCGAGACTTTCCAGCCATCCAGCGAGCTTCTCAATAACAGGTTTGTTACTGGTATCCCAACTGGGGTCTAAACAGGAAACAGAGGGTATCGCGACTAAATCGCGATACATTTGAATAAAACTAGGTAGCTGTGGCATCACAGGTCTCCAACACAACCGTCAATGAGCCACAGCATACCTGAATTATTTAGAAGTGATAACTACCGCGGAAGCGAACACCATCACCATATTCGCTGTCTTGATAACCAACCCCTACCGAAAGGTTGGAATCGATGTAGTAATTAACGCCAAACTGGTATTGGTTATCTGAACCGGCGTCGGTGTAGTCAACCCAGCCGAGGCCACCATAAAATTCAAATTGATCAACGCGTTGCCGCAAGTTTGCTTCAACACCCCAGAAGTTGCTGTCGACCGGGCCAAAGTCAACGCGACCGACACGCACGCCGGCATCTGCGGTTAAACCGTTGTTGAGCCAAAAGTAGCGGCCAAGCTTCACGCTTAGTGAATCTGCGCTGTTACCCGCGTTATTATCAAAATTGCGATAATAGCCGCTGACGAAATATGGGCTTTTAAATTCATACGACCCCTCAACCACAATGCTATCGCCGCCATCGTGATCAGCAACGCCAACACTGGCATAATTGTATGCCGCGTAACGGTGTTGTTGTGTTTGATTTTGCTGACTTTGAGCGGCCGCAGTGCCTGTTAACACTAAGCTTGACGCAAACAGAGTCGCGCAAAGAACGCTTTGTTGCAATTTCATCGTGATTTACCTCACTTTTTGCTAGAATCTGCATTAAACGGTAGCAACTTAAAATTGTAAGCAAAAGGCGGTTTACGCAAGATTTACCCTTGTTTAGACAAGCTAAAGTACTTAGCATATGCGCCTATTTTGTATGAACTCATTCCTTGGGAAACGACATCCATGAAATCCATTCCGCATATTGATATGAGCCTGTATGGCGAAGACTTTAATGCTTTTGCTCAACATGTAGGTGAAGGCTATGAAACCAACGGTTTTGTCGCGCTGACAAAGCACGGTATTGATCAGCAGCTTATCGATAATGCGTTAGACATTTGTCGTGAACTATTTGCGTTGCCAGAAGCTGTAAAAAAGCAATATCACATACCTGGCGGCGGTGGAGCACGCGGCTATACACCATTTGGCACAGAGATTGCCAAGGACGCCAAGCATGTTGACTTAAAAGAATTTTGGCATGTTGGCCGTGAGATTGAAGGTGAGCCGCCATTTTCTCAACTAACGCCGAATATTTGGCCGCAAGAGCTGCCTGCGTTCAAAGGTAAAATTCTGAAACTTTACGAAGCACTTGATGCACTTGGGTTGCAGGTACTCGAGGCGTTAGCGGTTTACTTGAAGCAGCCGCGTGACTTTTTTAACAATAAAGTGAACTTGGGTAATTCGATTCTACGCCCGTTGCACTACCCACCAATTATTGATGAAGGTACCCCGTCAGTGCGCGCCGGTGCGCATGAAGATATCAATGTTCTGACGCTGCTGGTTGGCTCACGCGAACCAGGTTTAGAAGTGCTGGCAAAAGACGGTTCCTGGATTCCAGTAACGATCATTGAAGGTGCAATAATCTGTAATGTGGGCGATATGTTGCAGCGTATGACCAATGGTGTGTTGCCTTCCACCACGCACCGCGTTGTTAATCCGCCAGCGCCATACAGTCATAAATCACGCTATTCCATTCCGTTTTTCTTGCATTTCAACCCAGATGTAATGATAACGCCGTTGGAAAGCTGCATAACTGACGCGAACCCGCAAAAATTTGAACCCATTAGTTCCGATGATTACCTGATGGAGCGGTTGCGCGAAATTGGTTTAGTGAAGTAACGAATAACTAGGTGAAGGAATGGTGATGAAACGTTTAGCGTTAACCCTTTTAAGCAGTATTATACTGGCGAGTTGCGCGCAACTTTCAGAACCTCAACCGTTTCAGCTAACGGTTGCCCACATTAATGATCACCATTCGCACTTATTACCGATGCAACGTACGGCCATTAACGTTAATGGCGAAACGTATGCTGTTGAAACCGGTGGATTTGCCCGTGTCGCCACTCAAATTGAAGCGATTCGAACACGCCAGGAAAACGTGTTGACGCTGCATGCTGGTGACGCGATTACGGGCACGTTATTTTATACCTTGTTTGATGGCGCGGCAGACGCGGCACTGATGAATCGTGTGTGTTTCGATGCTCTGGCATTAGGGAATCATGAATTCGATAACGGCGACGCCGGCCTGAAACGGTTTCTGGATGCGTTAAGCATGAGTGCCTGCGGCACCGTTGTATTAGGCGCGAACGTTGAGCCCGAAGTAGGGGCTTCGCCACTGACTCCCAAAACCCGTTGGGACAGTTTTAAGCCATATGCGGTTTATAAAGTTGGCGGCGAGCGCATTGGTTTGATTGGCCTGGACATTGCCGTCAAAACCAAAAACTCATCGCAACCCGATAAAACCACGTTGTTTGCTGATGAATATGAAACAGCCCGATACTACATTGACGAATTGCGTGGGCTTGGTATTGAGAAGATTGGGTTACTCACACACATTCAATATCGAAATGACCTTGAACTTGCTGAAAAACTGCCGGCGGTAGATTTTATTATTGGCGGGGATTCCCACACGCTAATGGGTGACTACGGTCGGTTCGGTTTGCCAAGTGTTGGCCCGTATCCAATGCAAGTCACCAATGCTGAAGGGGATTTGGTCTGTGTGGCACACGCATGGCAATACAGCCAGGTTGTCGGCGAATTGGCTGTTTCTTTTGATGGTAACAAAGTTGCTGATTGTGGTGGCCAGTCCCATTTTCTGGTTGCCGAGGACGCTCCAGAGCAAGTTAGCTCGTTAGCACAGTTTGCGGCCGTTGCTGAGCATCCTGCAGTGTTAGAACAATTAAAGCATTATCAGGAAGAAATCGATGTGTTGACCCAGCAAGTCATTGCACAAGTCGAGGAACGCCTGTGCTTACGGCGCATGGGCCCCTTAACTAACCCTGAGTGCGGTGCAGGCCGGCAGTCTGATGCGCATCGCGTTGTAGCAGAAGCCTTTATGATGAGCGCACCTCAAGCGGATTTTGCATTACAAAACGGCGGCGGTGTGCGTCGTGAAATAATTGCTGGCGAGCTCACGGTAGCCGACGTATACAGTTTACTGCCGTTTGCGAACACCTTGGTTGAAATGCAGATCACCGGGCAGGAAGTGAAACAAGTGCTGGAACAGGCGCTTGCTTATGCCGTTTCTGCGGGGGGCTCCGATGGCGCTTATCCGCATGGCGCAGGCATTCGCTTTGCCGTGAATATAGCCGCTGCTCATGGTGAACGTGTGAGTCAACTTGAGGTAGAAACACCAACCGGTTGGCAACCTATACAAATGTCACAGACATATACCATGGTAACCAATAGCTTTTTGGCTGGCGGTAACGACGGGTGGGCGTTGCTAGCGGAGATTTCTGCTGACGGCCGTAGTACCGATACCTACGTAAACTATGCGCAATCGTTTGTGGATTGGGCCCGCAAAATAAAAACAATAAGACGGCCAGCTACGCATAGCACAATCAGCTATACAGCGGCCGAGTAATGACAATATACAAGATTTCGGATACCGCACGATTTGATTTGACCGTGGTTGTGTTGGCGCTGCTCACGGCGTTCGGCCCACTGTCGATTGATATGTACTTGCCAGCTTTTGGCGATATTGCGCAGAGCTTTTCAACTGAGTCGAATCGGGTTGAGCTGTCGTTAACGTCATTCTTTCTTGGCTTATTCATCGGCCAGTTGCTGTACGGCACAGCTTCAGACCGCTTTGGCCGCAAACCACCGCTCTATTTCGGGTTGGTGTTGTATATTATTACCTCAATTGCCTGTGCTTTTGCGCCGAACCTTGAGAGCCTTATTGTGCTGCGATTTTTGCAAGCGATTGGCTCATGTGCGGGGTTGGTTATAGCCCGCGCTATGGTGCGTGATTTGTATACGCCGCAAGCATCGGCACAGGTATTTAGCTTTTTGATTCTAGTGATGGGCATTGCGCCTATCTTAGCGCCCTTAGCTGGCGCTTATGTAACCGCAGCCTTTGGCTGGCAGGCAATATTCGTGATTGTTGCGGCTTTAGCCGTCGCTTGCCTTGCAATCGTGCATGTGCGTTTACCCGAAACACGGTTACCTAATACGGCAGTTCGCATTCGCTCCAGCCTACCAATTTATTGGAGCGTGTTGAAAGACCCAAGCTTTTTGCGTTATTCCCTAAGTGGCGGTATCGCCCAGTCGGGGTTGTTTGCCTACATTACCGCATCACCACTGGTATTTATTGAACACTTTGGCCTTTCACCAACCCATTACAGCTGGTTGTTTGGCGCTAATGCGGTTGGGATTATCGGTATGGCACAATTTAATGCATGGATTCTGCGCCGCCGCGACTCGCGTAAAATATTGAACAAGTCACTCCCAATTCTGGGCATTATCTCGCTGATGCTGATAACCGCAGGCTGGAATGATTTCGGGCTTGTCGGCGTGCTGGTGCCATTATTCTTATATGTAAGCACCTTGGGTATGGTTTTTCCAAATGCTATGGCAGGCGCGCTTGCTGAGCAGCAAGAACGCGCTGGCTCAGCATCTGCGGTGACAGGTAGTTTACAGTTCCTGATTGCCGGGATTATTTCGGCACTAGTCAGTGTGTTTGGGCACTATCACCCGCTTGCGATGTTATTCGTTATGGGATCATGCGGCCTAACGGCGGTAATTATTTACCGCCTACTTCGACGAGAAGAGCCGATGGCCGCTGATTTTTAATCGCTCTTACGGTGTGTAATAGGTTGGTGTATTGATACCCACCGGCATATCAAATGCGAACACCCACAAGAAGAACAAGCTCGCCCAACCCAGTAAGAACATAATTGAGTACGGCAGCATCATGGCAATCATGGTGCCTATGCCTGTGTCTTTCTTATAGCGCACCGCCACCGCCAAAATTAGGCCGAAATAACTCATCATTGGGGTAATGATATTGGTTACCGAGTCACCAATACGATACGCCGCTTGAATCACTTCCGGGGCATAACCAATAAGCATCAGCATGGGCACAAAAATTGGTGCGGTAATAGCCCATTGCGCCGAGGCAGAGCCCAGCATGAGGTTTACAAAAGCACACATCAGAATAAATAAGATGAACACCGATGGTCCGGTGAGGCCAACTTCCTGTAAAAAGGTTGCGCCTTTTATCGCTAAAATACTGCCAAAGTTGGTCCAGCCGAAGAACGCAACGAATTGCGCCGCAAAGAACACCAACACAATGTACATGCCCATGGTGCTCATGCTTTCCGACATGGCATCAATAACATCACGGTCGCTACGCATGACTTTGGTGATGCGGCCGTACACATAGCCAGGAACAGCAAAGGTAATAAAAATAAATGCAACAATACCTTTTAGGAATGGCGAGCCAGCAACTTCTCCGGTTTCAGGGTTACGTAAAATTCCCCATTCTGGAACGATGGTGAGAGCCAGTAAAATGCCCAGAATTAAAAAGCTCAATCCGGCGCCGATAAGACCTTTTTTCTCAACTGAACTGAGCGATTCAATTTTTTGCTCGCTGAGGTTGATGCTTGCTTCTTTGGGATCGTATTTACCAAGCTTTGGCTCAACGATTTTTTCAGTTACGAAGGTACCCATAATGGCAATCAGGAACGTTGAAATGAACATGAAATACCAGTTCGCTTCAGGCCCCACATAATATTCAGGGTCAATGATATTGGCAGCTTTGGTGGTGATACCAGCCAATAACGGGTCAACGGTTCCGATAAGTAAGTTGGCACTGTAGCCCGCGGATACGCCTGAGAATGCAGCGGCAAGGCCGGCCAGCGGGTGACGCCCTAAGGAATGGAAAATCATTGCCGAAAGTGGCACCAATACCACGTAGCCAAGTTCAGCAGCAGTGTTGGACACGACACCTGCGAACACAACCGCAACGGTTACTGCGCGTGGGTGTGCGTTCATGACCAAACCACGCATGGCGGCGGAAAGCATACCAGAGCGCTCAGCAATACCCACACCTAATAAGGCAACCAACACGGTACCTAACGGCGTGAACCCGGTGAAGTTGGTGACTAAGCCAGTCACGATGCGTTGTAGACCTTCAGCATTTAATAAACTGACGACTTCAATCAATTCGCCACCTGGGCGAGGGTCTTGCGCGCTTAAGCCGAAGTATCCGGCTACACCGCTTAAAAATATAATACCCAACGCGAATAGAGCGAATAAGGTAATGGGGTGAGGCAGTAGGTTACCGAGCCATTCGACGGTATCGAGAAAACGCGTAAATGCGCCGCGCT
Organism: Pseudidiomarina sp.; assembly: GCF_048267825.1. NCBI lineage: Bacteria > Pseudomonadati > Pseudomonadota > Gammaproteobacteria > Alteromonadales > Idiomarinaceae > Pseudidiomarina > Pseudidiomarina sp. The sequence continues at coordinate 102,582 of NZ_JBLWWR010000003.1, read as the reverse complement.
TTTCAGCTGATGATGAGGCTTGCGTCATGCAATTCCAGCTCCTGTTTTTAGTATCGTTTTAGTCGGACAAGGGCAGGATTGTACACATAAAAAAGGCCAATCGCGAGGATTGGCCTTTGATTCAGGATAACTGGCTGTTATGCCGCGCTATCTTGCTTCTTTACGCTTGCTAGCGCTACCTCACGTGCGTGCTTGCCTGCAATCAGATCTTCATGGGCGAAATCGTCCACGTTAATCACGCGCAAGCGACCTTGTTCTGCGCGGCGAAGTAATTCAACTTCTTCGTCACTCAGTACACCAAGTTCTTTGCCTTTCGCGGCAACTTGGTCAAGGAACATGAACGGCATGCGACGGTCATCAGCAGCTTTGCGCACTCGGTCGAACAGTGGCTCTGCTTCAATGATGTCACGTAGCGTTTGCTCTAGATAACCGAATTGACCTTCAGGCGCTATGAATTGACCCTGACCTAAACGTTCACGGCTGGCGTTTGGTTTAAGCAAGATTTTAGCAACTTTACTGTCTAAACGATCAGAAGGGCGTTTCACAATGCGGCCAAATGGATACATCACAACTTTCATGGTGGTGCCCACGGCACCGAAGTTATCCAGCAATGCAAGCTGACTTTCTTGCAGCTTGTACAAGGTGTCTTGCAAGGCCCAATGCAGCAATGGCAGGTCGTCTTTCTGACGGCCTTCGTCTTCAAAGCGTTTTAGCGTTGCCGAAGCAATGAACATGTAGCTCAACATGTCGCCGAGGCGCGCAGAAATGCGCTGCTTACGCTTCAGTGAGCCGCCAAGTACACCCATGGCAACGTCTGACAATAGAGCCAGGTTAGCGCTAAAGCGGTTCATTTTTTTGTAGTATTGCGCTGTGCTGTCGCTATATGGCGAGCTGGTGAAGCGCCAGAAGCCTAAGCCAAGCACCAGTGAGCGCACAAAGTTGCTCATACCGAAACCGATATGGCCCCAAATGGCTTTATCAAAACGCTTCAAGCCTTCAGCATTGGTTTCTGCTGAAGCCAGCATTTCTTCAAGAACATAAGGGTGACAACGAATTGCGCCTTGACCATAAATCATCAGGTTACGCGTTAAAATATTCGCGCCTTCTACGGTGATTGCAACGGGAACACCTTGGTAACCACGGCCTAAATAGTTATTTGGACCTAAACAGATACCTTTACCGCCATGAATATCCATCGCGTCGTCCATACATTCGCGAAGTTTTTCAGTCATGTGGTATTTCGCAATTGCAGAAATTACCGATGGCTTTTCACCAAGGTCGATGCCTTTGGTGGAGAAGCTGGTTACCGCGTCCATTAAGTAAGCATTACCGCCTAAGCGTGCTAACGCTTCTTGCACACCTTCCATTTTACCAATAGGTAAGCGGAATTGACGGCGAATGTAAGAATAAGCACCTGTTGCTAACGCGATTGATTTAACACCGCCCGCACTGTTTGACGGCAAGGTGATAGCACGGCCAACCGATAAACATTCAACCAGCATACGCCAGCCTTTACCGGCCATTTTTGGACCACCAATAATGTAGTCAAGCGGTACAAATACATCTTTGCCGCGCACTGGGCCATTTTGGAATGGTACGTTTAGCGGGAAATGACGACGACCGGTTTCAACACCTTTGGTGTCGTGCGGAATCAGTGCCGCGGTAATACCTAATTCTTCTTTGTCGCCGAGTAACTTGTCTGGGTCAGACAATTTAAAGGCCAAACCAAGTACAGTCGCTACAGGCGCAAGCGTAATATAGCGCTTGTCAAAGTTTAAACGGATACCGACAATTTCCTTGCCTTCCCATTCACCTTTGCAAATCACACCGGTATCTGGAATTGAGCCTGCATCTGAACCAGCTTCTGGGCTAGTTAGCGCGAAACATGGAATTTCCAAACCGTTGGCCAGGCGCGGCAGGTAATGGTCTTTTTGCTCTTTGGTACCATAATGTTGCAGCAATTCACCTGGGCCTAAAGAGTTTGGCACACCAATGGTTGAGGCCAAAATTGTGCTGACCCCAGCAACTTTCTGCAGCACGCGTGATTGCGCATAAGCTGAGAATTCTAGGCCGCCGTATTCTTTTTTAATGATCATGGCGAAGAACTTGTGATCTTTCAGGTATTGCCACACGTGCTCTGGCATGTCTGCAAGTTCATGGGTCGCTTCCCAATCATTCATCATTTTGCAGAGTTCTTCACATGGCCCTTCTAAGAATGCTTTTTCTTCAGCGCTTAATTCTGCTTTTTGAATGCTGTGAAGTTTTTTCCAGGCCGGTGCGCCACGGAATAATTCGCCTTCCCACCACGTGGTGCCAGCGTCAATTGCGTCTTTCTCAGTTTCTGAAATTTCTGGCATAACTTTACGGTATGCATCCAAAATTCCTTTTGATAAAACGCCACGGCGAAAAGCCGTAATGTTTAGTGGCAGCAACACCACAGCCAACAGCACCCAAAGTACCGGGCCGACAATGTCGAACCAGCTACCAATGGCGAATAAACCAACTAAGCCGATGCTCGTAATGAGCAGCGAGCTGCGATAATACAAAAAACCACCCAAAACGAGTAGGGTAGCGATAACCCATAAGGCAATGCTCATGTTACTTAACTCCGTTGTTCTGATAACAGGTCTGACCAGTAATGCTTACGTTGAGGGTAGTCGGTTTGATCACATTTTTCAAGGGAAAAAACGGTGAGCGAACGACTATTCTTTGTCGAAATGTTTAAACTTTACCTCGTGTTGTATGTCTTAACGAAATAGTATCCATTCTGGATTATGAACAATGCTAGGAATATCTATGAAAGTTATTCAGTTTATTGGTTTTGTGTGCGTATTGGCTGCAGGGACGAGTGTCGTGCAGGCAACTGAATTAAGCACCTATGAAACACGCTATGAAGTTCAACGTGGCGGCAGTAATTATGGTGAAGCGCTGCGGCGAGTGTCTTTAAGCGACGGTACCTACAGTTTGTACACAGAAACTGAAATTTCGTTACTGTTTTTATCTGACCGTCGCCAGTTTTGGTCTGAGTTCACAGTTAACAACGACCAGATAAAGTCACATAAATTTGACTATAAACGCTCTGGAACCGGGCGGAATAAAGGCTTTAGTGGCACTTTTGATCATGCCAATAAGGTGATTATAAACAATGAATCCAAGCAAACCTTGCCGCTTGACGCTAGTAAATACGCAATGGATGAAGCTGCCAGCATTGAACAGTTGCGCTATGATTTGCAGCACTCAAAAAATGATTCATTTGTTTATTATGTGCTCGATGAAAAAGGGCAGGCTGACGAACTAACCTTTCGTCGGGCGGGAACAGAACAGTTGCAATTGCCTTATGGTGCTGTTGAAGCGATTAAGGTTGAACGGGTGCGTGAAAACTCCAGCCGCGAAACTGACTATTGGTTTGCGCCTGACTTAGACTATGTATTAGTGAAAATGGCTCAGCGCGAAGACGGTGACGAGGTTGCCACACTGCAGCTAAGCCATATTAATTAATCAGCCGCGTAACCTGACGGGCCCAGCGGTTGATCATCCAATTCAGCGCCGTTTGCAGTTAAACGCAAGCGGCCTTTGCAGAACCAACTTACCACCAATGGATAAATAGCGTGTTCTTGCGTGTGCACACGTGCCTGCAGATCTGCTGCTGTGTCACCGGCAAACACCGGAATGGTGGCTTGCAGAATTACGGGGCCGCCATCAAGCTCTTCGGTGACAAAATGAACGCTGACACCGTGCTCGGTGTCACCCGCATCTAATGCGCGTTGATGCGTGTTTATCCCTTTGTATTTAGGCAATAGCGAAGGGTGGATGTTGAGCATTCGGCCATGGTAATGGCGGGTGAAGTCAGGTGTCAGAATGCGCATAAAGCCGGCCAGCACAATCAAATCAGGCGCGTAGCCGTCAATCAGCTGTTGCAGTTCTTGGTCATAAGCTTCACGTGAGTCGAAGTCTTTGTGCGAGAGCACAGCGGTTGGTACGCCAGCAGCTTGGGCTTTATCAAGCCCAGCCACGCCGGCTTTATTACTGATAACAGCAACCACTTCACCAGCAATTTTACCGGCTTGGCAGGCGTCAATAATTGCCTGCATGTTGGTGCCAGAACCGCTGATTAAAACGACAATACGCTTCATGAATGAATTTCAACCTGCGCTTCATCGCCACTACGTGCTGCCACTTGGCCAATTACCCATGCGTCTTCACCGTGTTCACGCAATAGGGCAACCGCGCGCTCGGCTTGTTCATTCGGCATAGCAATGATTAAGCCAACGCCGCAATTAAAGGTGCGGTACATTTCTTTGGTGGTCACGTTACCGTTGTGTTGTAACCAGTTAAACACCAATGGCCATTCCCAACTGCTGTCATCAACAACGGCTTTGGCTGATTCAGGCAGTACGCGTGGAATGTTTTCCCAGAAGCCGCCACCGGTGATGTGGGAAATGGCATGCACGTCACACTGTTCGAGCAACGCCAATACTGACTTCACGTAAATTTTGGTTGGTGCTAACAGGTGTTCAGCAAGGGGCTTACCATCAAGCATTTCTTCGCTGGGGTTAACGCCGCTTACTTCAAGAATTTTGCGAACTAACGAATAACCGTTTGAATGCGGGCCAGAAGAGCCAAGGGCTACCAATGCATCACCCGGAGCAACTTTGGTGCCGTCAATGATTTGTTCTTTTTCAACAACACCGACACAAAAACCAGCAATGTCGTAATCGCCATGCTCGTACATGCTTGGCATTTCAGCGGTTTCACCGCCAATCAAGGCACAGCCAGCTTGCACACAGCCTTCGCCAATGCCCGTTACTACGTCTGCAGCAACATCAATGTCGAGTTTGCCGGTGGCGTAGTAGTCCAGGAAAAACAGTGGCTCTGCACCTTGCACAATGAGGTCATTCACACACATGGCAACTAAGTCGATGCCCACGGTGTCGTGTTTTTTCAAGTCGATAGCCAAGCGTAATTTGGTGCCCACGCCGTCAGTGCCAGAAACTAAAACCGGTTGTTTGTACTTGGTTGGCAACTCACACAATGCACCGAATCCACCAATGCTACCCATTACTTCGGGGCGCTTGGTGCGTTTGGTAACACCTTTGATACGTTCAACCAGGGCATTACCTGCGTCGATATCGACACCAGCGTCTTTGTAACTTAAAGATGGTTTATCATTGCTCACGGGTGGGTCCTCAGCTCGGGCAAAAAATTTGCGCGCAAGTTTAACACTTTCGGTCGCTTTGCGCGATAGCGTATTGATCGCAGATAGTTGTTTTCTCATTCACATTTAAGATTATAATAAACGTTCATTTCTTTGCGCGTGAAAGCCACGCTATGGCAGTGCAATGCAACTTAGCTTGAACCAGATTGAACTCGTTGCTGCGAATCGTGATGATTTGGACGAGCTCGAACAGTTAGAAATTCGTAGCTTCGTAACCGACCGAATAAGCCGTCGTAGCTTCAAACGCTTTATTGATCAAAACATTGGCGATTTCAGAGTTGCCAAATTTGAAGGGCGCGTGGTTGGCTATTTTATTGTGCTTTATCGCCAAGCGACCGAGCTGGCGCGCCTCTATTCACTTGCCGTTGACCCGGAATTTCGTCGTTGCGGAATCGGCCGCTTGTTGCTTGATACAGCAGAAGCTGCAGCCGATGAGAAGCACTGCCTGTTTATGCGCCTGGAAGTGAAGATTGATAACTTTGCCGCGTTAAAAATGTATCACCATGCGGGTTATTACGACATGGAAATTCGGCCAGAATACTATGAGGACGACAGTGACGCACTGGTGCTGCAAAAGTTGTTGCCGCGCTTTGAATTTAATGAGCTTGATAACGAAAATCAGCGCCTGGTGCCGTACCGCACTCAAACCACCGAATTTACCTGTGGGCCAGCCAGTTTATTAATGGCCATGGCTTATTTTGATATCCCTTGCAATGACCCGCATCATGAAGAGCTTGAGATTTGGCGTGAAGCCACCACCATTTTTATGACCTCAGGGCATGGTGGTTGCGGCCCGCACGGTTTAGCGCGTGCCGCATTCAAACGTGGTTTAACGGTTCAGTTGCATGTGAGTGAAAAAGGCCCCTTGCTATTAGACTCGGTGCGCAGCGCTGATAAAAAGCAAATAATGGCGCGCATCCAGGAGTCCGACATCGCTGCGTTAGAAGCAGCCAAAGTGCCAATAATTGTTGGAGACTACCCGTTAGCCAAGCTACTGCGTGATCTTGGTGAAGGTAAATTGGTGGTCGCCTTGATAAGCACCTATGTTTTTGACGAAAGCAAAGCGCCGCATTGGGTGCTTATTTGCGCCGCCGACGAGCACTATGTGTACATTAATGACCCCGATCAGGACAGTTTACCGTGGCAATCAGCCGCCGAACGGCAATATTTACCAATTCCGCTAGCGACCTTCCGTCGCGCGTTTGGCTTCGGCAAGCGCAAGCAAAAGGCTGCCGTTGTATTAAGCCGTCCGAAACAGTAATTGATTGATTCTCTTTACCATCCCTTAACTTTGTATGTATTCGTAAGTTACTGAAGCTTTGTTAGATTGTGACAACTGGTGTGTTTTTAACCACCAGTTCTTGCAGCCAAACGTTGTATCCCGCCGCTGCTGTGTATCACTGGCTTGCAACAAGTCAATGAATAAAAACTAAAAGAGATAATACAGCATGAATAAACTAAGTATCCTTACTCTGTCCGCGTTGGCAGTATCGATTTCTGCAGCCGTAGCGCAGCCTCCTGACCACTCGAAAGCCCAACCATTACAAGCAGTTCAACAAGCCGATTCAGCGCAATCACAGCGCTATATCATAAAATTCAAAGAAAACAGCAAAGCTGTGAATAAAGCCAATAGTCGCGGTCGCTCTGAGCTCGCTTTGGCTCATGCACGCAGCATGGTTGAGAAGGCTGGTGGTAAAGTTAAAGTGAGCATGCGCCATAATTTGGCTATTGCCGCCGAAATGAGCGAAAAGGACAAGAAGCGATTCGAAAAAAATCCGAACGTTGAATACATTGAAGTCGACCAGAAACGCCGGTTTATGGCGCAAACCGTACCCTACGGTATTGGCATGGTTCAAGCCGATCAAGTTGACGACAGTGTCGCGTCAGCTGCCTCTGGCGGTAAAAAAATCTGTGTGATTGACTCGGGACTAGACCTTCCGCACGAAGACATGGGTACACGTTTTGATACCATCAATGGTACCAATGACAGTGGTACTGGTAATTGGTACGACGAAGGCGGCCCACACGGCACCCATGTGGCGGGTACCATTGCAGCATTAAACAATGGATTGGGTGTGCGCGGTGTGATTGGTAGCAATCCCAACATGCACATTGTGAAGGTGTTTAATTCAAGCGGGTGGGGCTACTCGTCTTCATTGGTCGCGGCCATTGAAACCTGTGCTGATAACGGCTCCGATGTGGTGAATATGAGCTTAGGCGGCGGTGGCTCAAGTCAAACAGAAGCCAACGCTATGGATAACTTGTTTAACCAAGGCGTGCTATTGATAGCTGCCGCCGGTAACGACGGTTCTGCGTACAGCTCTACCGATGCATTGTCTTACCCAGCTTCTTACAACGCGGTTATGTCGGTCGCGGCACTTGATAGCAGTAAGTCTCTGGCGTCGTTTTCACAGAAAAACAGCCAAGTTGAGATTGCCGCCCCAGGCGTTGATGTTTTATCAACATACCCTGAAGGTACCGGAAGCCAAGGTAACTACGGCACCATGAGCGGTACCTCAATGGCATCGCCGCACGTAGCGGGTGTTGCAGCATTGGTATGGTCACACCATCCAAGTTGTAGTGCGCAGCAAATTCGTGATGCATTAAACGCCACCGCAGAAGATTTAGGTTCTGCCGGGCGTGACGTGCGCTTCGGTTACGGTTTGGTGCAAACCAAAGATGCTGTTGATTACATTACCGCAAACGGCTGTGCCGGTGGCGGTGGTCAAGAGCCACCAGCGAATAATGAGTTAAGTAATGGTGCAACGGTTTCGAACCTAGCGGCATCAACCGGTGATGCGCTTTACTACACCTTGGATGTGCCTGCGGGCGCAACTGACTTAAGCTTCAATATAAACGGCGGTTCGGGCGATGCTGACTTGTATGTGCGCTTTGGCTCGCAGCCAACCACGTCAACCTATGACTGCCGACCTTATCTTGGTGGTAATACCGAAACTTGTACCATTTCGAACGTACAAGCAGGTACCTACCATGTGATGGTACGCGCTTATTCGAGCTTCTCGGGCGTTAACCTGACTGGGTCGTTCACCGAGCCAACCAGTGGTGGTGGTGAAGGCGGTTCTGCTTCAGCAACCGACCTGTCTGGTGCAACCGGTTCATGGACGCATTACTATGTTGATTTGCCAGCAGGCATGACAACTTTGAATGTAACCATGTCAGGTGGAACAGGCGATGCTGACTTGTATGTTCGTCAGGGCTCACAGCCAACTGAGTCAAGCTATGATTGTCGTCCGTATCGTTCAGGCAACAACGAAACCTGCGCGATTGACAATCCAGGCAGTGGCCGTTGGTATGTCAGCTTACAAGGTTATCAAGCCTATTCAGGCGTAGACCTACTGGTTGAATGGCAATAATTAAGGCCATTGTTGTACGTAAAACCCGCGTTTTAACGCGGGTTTTTTTGTGTCGATTTTTTGCATTGTCGCGTTTGTGGTAGAATTCAGCCTTAATTTTTCGGCCGGAGTTTGGCATGGCAGAATGTTGTGATATCTCATCAGAACAACAACAATTGGATAAGAAACAGCGCCAGTTACTTTGGATCGTGTTGATTTTGAACGCCATCATGTTTGTGGTGGAATTTGTGGCGGGGTGGATAGCAGAATCAAGCGGACTCATTGCTGATTCGCTTGATATGTTAGCTGATGCGTTGGTTTATTCAGTCAGCCTATACGCTGTAGGTAAAGCCTTACGTTACAAAGCCAATGCTGCGTTACTAAATGGTATTCTGCAACTGTCGTTAGCCAGCCTTGTGATTATTGATGTTATAAAACGTTATGTTGTGGGAAGTAACCCCGATGCTGACACCATGTTATCGATTGCGACCTTAGCGCTGGTGGTAAATATTGCGTGTTTTCTGTTGTTATACAGTTCGCGTAACGGCGATATTAACATTCGTGCCAGTTGGATTTGTTCGCGTAATGATATGTTAATGAACACTGGCGTAATTTTCTCAGCGTTACTGGTGGGCTCGCAGCAGCAAGCATGGCCTGATTTACTTATTGCGCTGGTGATAGCTTTATTTGTTGCGCACTCGGCAGTACGTATTATCGGTGACGCGCGTAAAGTGAAGCGGGGCGAGTTGACGGATATTTCCAGTTGTTGTGGCTAGTAATAATTGTTTGTGTTGCACTTGAAATAGCTGACAACGGCACCATATAGGTGTAGACTGAAGCAGTACTTGGGGCTGATTTGGATTCGACGGGATACACGAAACCCAAGGTGCATGCCGAGGTGAGGCTGGCCTCGTAAAAAGCCTCAACCTAATAGTTGCAAACGACGACAACTACGCTCTAGCGGCTTAATAACCCGCTGTGCCCGACCCCTAGCGCTTTGTTTGTGAGACTAGGATCAGTCGGTTCACCCTAAAGCAAACTCGCGTGGAGGCTTCGCCCGTAGCCAAAGCGTTAAAACCAATCGGGATCGTCACCTTAAGTAGCCTGTCTGTCGGCGACTTGGTGATTAATTAAAAGACTGACTAAGCATGTAGGACCGAGGATGTAGGTATTACGGACGCGGGTTCAACTCCCGCCAGCTCCACCAATACCAATAAAACGCCGCTCATTGAGCGGCGTTTTTGTTTTTACAGCATAACAATTACTTTTTATGCTCTTGTTTCTTTACTGACGGATTCTTTGTTTTACTTCCCGGTGTAACGCTTTGGCGTTTATCGGCTTTTCCAGTAGATTCCGTTTTGGATTTTTGACCTGCTTTAATGCTCATGTTGTATACCTCGCAATCAGGTGACGTGAAACCAGAGCTAAATTGCCCCGGTCAGATTGAAATCTAGTCTAGTTTTTTAATATTTCCACTAATCCTGATATTGAGTGCTACGCTCTATGTCATGGACTTGCCACTGATTGCTTTCAGCTTTTTCTTGGCTGCAAGAATCTCATCCAAGGGAGTTTCTTTCGCGCCGGGCATATTTTCATCGGTGGCAACTTGAAGCTCAAGTGCGTCATATTCCCATTGCTCCAGAACTTCTAACTTCTCATCGTAGCTGAGATTGCTGTCGTTCAAAATATCGTCAGGCTTTTTGTAGGCAGCTGATGGGTCTCGTAATATAGCGTCTAAGTTCATAACGCCTCCTCAACTCGATTGAGTTGCATTTGAGTTTCATACTTTAGGCAATTTAAAGTCTAGCTCAGATTGGTTAGTTTTCCACGATGAGGCACGTTGCTTGTGGTGGAAAGATTCTATTTTCTACGCTAAAACGCTATGATCACGCCATTGTTAACCGCTATCTCTAATTAAGAAGTGAAACCATGAGCCTACCCAATTGCCCGAAGTGTGATTCAAGTTATGTGTATGAAGACCAAGCGCTGCTGATTTGTCCTGAATGCGGTCATGAGTGGAACCCGAACGAAGTTGTTGAAGACGATGCTGTTCAGGTGAAAGACGCCAATGGCACGCCGTTGGCAGAAGGCGATAAGGTGACCTTGATTAAAGACCTGAAAGTGAAAGGCTCGTCATTGGTGCTGAAAGTAGGCACCAAGGCGGTGATAAAGCGCTTTGTTGATGGCGATCATGACATTGATTGTAAAGTCGATGGTGCAGGCGACATGATGTTGAAGTCACAGTTTGTGAAACGCCAAAGCGGACAAGACGAATAATCCAGGGCGCGCCGACTTAGCGCTTGCTAAGTCGGCATCGCTTCGAGCACGATTTAACTGGTTTTTGCCAATCCAATTAAATACTCAGCCAATGCACCCATACCAGTGTGCGAAACATCAGCGCGCTGTTCAGCCGCTTGGTTGTAATTGGTATTGGTGTTCACGTCGTAAACGAAAAGCTCACCCTGATCATTTTCAATAAACTCGATACCAGCCACATCAATACCGCTGTCGCGTAAGAACTGCTGGAGCTTTGCAATAATTGCATGGTCATCAAAACGGTGGGTTATCGAAAATTTTTGTGATTGTTGATCGGTTGGGCAAAACTGATCTTCAATGCTGCAGTTGTCGGCTGGGCAGAGTTCAAAGCCATCTTCGGTATTAACCTGAACGGTATAAACAAATTCTTGGCCGACAAATTCGGCGCGCGTAATAAATGGTTGTTTGGGCTGAATGTATTCCTGCAACAACCAAGTTCCATCAAGCGGTGCCTCAAGTGCGTTGTTATCTCGGTAACGCGCCAGTTCATCGAGCGAATTAAAGCGTTGAACACCTAACCCTTTGCCACCGCGATTTGGCTTAAGTATTAACGGCCATTGATTGAATGCTTTGGCTGCGCTGACAAGGTGTTGCTGACCAATGACTGCGTGGGTTTTGGGAACACGAAGGCCCGCCCGTTGCAAGACTGCGTATTGCGAAAGTTTGCAAACTTCCAGTGCTAATGCACGGGTGTCGTTGACAACTTTGCGGTTGTGGCTTTCCAGCCAAGTCAGCACAGCACGTGTATATTCTGGCGCGAAACGGTGTCCACGGGTATGCGATGAGGCACTCATGCGATTGTAGTAAACAGCGTCTTGAGGTTGTTCGGTAAATGGCACCACGCCGGTATCTAAAAACCATTCGGTTGCCCTAACACCACGTTGTTTAAACTCTTCGCGCAATGGCACCAACCATTCTTCGTTTTCGTGAATAATGACAATCTCGCGCATATGAACCTCTCGATGAGTCGTTGTGAGGTCGTATTACAACGCAGAAGGTACTCAATGAGCAATTTCAAAACGTTATATGCTAGATTTTGCGGCTATAAGCCGCGCTTATTTAAACACACCAAAATATGCATTTAACTGAGCAAACTGGTGGTCGTTGCCGCCAGTTTCTTGCTTGTTAAACGTCCACAATGATTCGCCTTTACTGCCTTTCCAGGTGATTAACTTGGGGTTGTCACCCACACGGCGAATGCTGCATTCATTAACCCGAGCCATAAAATACCACCACAAGTCATCGGCGTAGGGCGCAAGTTGCTGGGCAAGTTCACTATTGATGGCTTGCTCGCCAAGGCACCTCGGTGGAAACAACACACCACCGCCACTGGTGAAAAATAGTAATGGATCAGGCCCACGCACTTCTGTTTTAGGTTCCCACTTACGGTAGGGCAGTACTTGCTTGGTGCGTTTATCTATCATAATGCGGTGCGCCCGCCAGCAGAGAATTTCAGAATTGTCGCCGTGATAATTGCGCGTCAATTCGTGCAGCCAGTTTTCGCGGTAGTAGATGTCATCGTCGGCGGTAACATGAAAGGCATCCGGAAATTGTTGCAACGCAGGAATAAGCTTTTTATACGAACGTATGTCTTTAGCTACCGGCAATATGGTTAAGCCGTGCTGGGTTAATTCTGTCACTGAACTGGGTAGCTGCGCGATGTCGTTCTGATAGAGCCACAAGTTGAGTTGGTCAAACTGGGTATTTTGTAATAGCAGCGACTTCAAGGTTAAGTGCAAGGTAGCAAAGCGCGCTGGAAACGACGTTAAATTTACCATCACGGTTTGACTAATGCCGCTTGGTGCGCGCTGAAATTGCCCCTGTTGCTGCGCCCAACGGGCGGAAAGCATTTTGTCGGCATTACGTTTGAGGTAGATACCAGCAATTGATTTGTATTTACGGAGTAGATGATACTGAATTGTTTTAACAATTGACATAGTTGTACGAGAACCTTAAGTTGAATTTCGTATTTTTAACAAACTTTTTCTTTTCAGGTACCGCGAGTTACTTTAGGGTTAAATTTCGAAGCAAACTACCACTATTACAATAATAATAATTAAATAGGGCTGACGTTATGAGCTTACCAACAATGATGAACTCGGGCTTGGAATTTTTTCTTCGCTTCGCGGCTTCTGGCTATGTGCCGGCGCGGTGGTTCTATCCAACACCTAGCGATCCATTCATAAATCATAACCCCAAGCCGCTAAAAACCTTTGAAGTTGTATCGCACTGTTGGCAATACTCTCATCTACTCGCCTTTCAATTGCAATCATTGGTGGATTATCCCCCGGAAGATTTTGAAATAATTTACACGGGGTTCTACAGTGAAGCAGACAAGAAAACGGTGGAGTTGATTGCACATTATAAGCAACTTGACGTTAAGAACATTCGCTGGAACTTCCAACCATTACCTAAAACAAGCTTGTTGCGCCGCGCTATTGGGCGTAATCAAGCAGCAAAAAGCACGCGCGCCGACTGGATTTGGTTTACTGATTGTGATGTGATTTTTGGCCCAGAAACATGCAGCTCGCTGCATAAGCAGCTTTCGAAAGAACGCTCTATTTTGGTTTTCCCTGAACATGTAAAGCGAACGGCTTTGTTGTGTAAAAACGATGCGCTGCTTAATTCGTGCAAGAGCAATGAGAAAAAGTTTGGGGTTGATTTGTCGGTACTCGTTCCGGAAAAATTTAAGGCGCATACATTTGAAAAAGCAACGGGTGCTGTTCAAATTGTGCACGGTGATGCCGCCCGTAAATATGGTTACTGTGAGCAGATTAATTGCTATCAACAGCCGCAGGAGCGCTGGGTAAAAACATACGAAGACCGAGCGTTCCGCTGGATACTCGGCACGCATGGTACACCGCGCCCGATAAAGCAGGTTTCGATAATTCGCCATGAAGAGAAAGGGCGTTATAAAAAAGATACTCTGTCAGCGCGCTTACGTACCGCAAATCGTCGACTAAAAGACAAGTTATTTTCGCGCTGATTTTTTATTAACGAGCCCCAAAATATTCAAATAACAAAAGGAGTTGTATTGTGCGTAAGCTACTAATCGTTATCAGTTTCATATTTTCAGCGTCGGCAATGGCTGGCGTTTCAGGATGGGTGCCTTTCGAACATGACAGCGGCCATATTCGTGTCAAAGTTCAAGTTGAAGGTGTTGAAGGCTGGGCCATTATGGATTCAGGCGCCAATATTAATGGGATTAATCAGGCGTTTATAGAAAAACATGGGCTTACTCCAAAGAAACACCGCGGTAAAATTAAAGTTCAAGGCGCACACGGTACGAAAGAGCGCATTGCTTACCGTGACGTTAAAACCGATATGTTCGGTCAAAGCCTGGCATTAGATTATGTTGAGCTCAATTTTGGCGGCGAAGATACGGCGATTATTTTAGGCTCGCCTGTACTTGAGCAATTCGTGTTGCAGTTCGATTACCCAAATAGTCGTATGCGGTTTATTGATCATGACTCGATTGATATGGCCAACGTTAAAAATCTACCCATGCGGCCTCGACGTGGCATTGGTGATCCGATTGTGAAAGTCGATTTAAATGGCGACACTGAGGTGTGGTTGATTCTCGATACCGGCAGTACCAGCGGCGTCTATTTAAGTCGTGAAGTGGCAGAGAATAACGGTTGGCTAACACAGTTCCCGTTAACACAGGGTATTTCACAAGGTGTGAATACAACAGGGAATGTCGAGTTTTTCCGCATTCCAACGTTAGGTTTTGGTCCATTTTTACTCGAGAATGTGGGCATTACGGTACCTGAAGCCGGCGTTAATGCGAAGTTCGGCGAGGCCGAAGCTGAGTTAAATAGCCGTGTTGGTAGCGTGCGTGTTGATGGCTTACTTGGTTATGATGTTCTGCAACACTTTATTTTAACCATTGACTATAAATTCGGTCGCGGACATATTCACGCAGAGTAAATAGATAAAGAGGAATGCTTATGCGCAGGCGCATCCTATCTTCGTTTGTTCTTCCCTTAACGTTGTTCGTTGGGGCAGCGCAAGGGCAAGAAGATGAAACAACTATCAATAGTTATGCGGCAGGTTATGTTGCGGGGTACACCTGCAGTGCCATATTTAATGCAAACAAGTCTGAGGACGCGATACGCGAGCACGAGCTCTCTGGTATTTATCCGCTGGTGGCCGATAAAGTTGCGGCAATGAAGGCTGGTATTGATCGTGAAAACAAGCTGGTGCGTGTGGCGTACGATGATGGTCAGCGTGAGCGAATTTCAGTATGGCGAGCACGTTTAGGCTGTGTCGATCTTCCGGTCGGAGCAACGGTAGCGGATGCCAATAAAGTATCGCGTCCGTTTGCAGAAAGCGCGCTGGAGAAAGACAATGGCGAACCGTGGCAGATTCGCCAACCGGTGAATGAGGTAACGGGTAATTTAGATCTTGATGACGTGATCAAAAAAGGATTTTCAAAGCATTATGGTGCGGGCGCACGTACCACAGCCATATTGATTGCAACCTCCGATAAAATCATAGCTGAGCATTACCTTGACGGCTTTTCGCCAGAAACTTCGCAGAGAACTTGGTCGGTTGCCAAGAGTATAGCGGCAAGCGTTGTTGGTGCAGTAGTATTGCATCGTGATGTGAAGGTCAACGCACCGGCAACCATCGGGAATTGGCAATCAATACTTGATCCGCGCCGCCATATTACGCTTGAACATTTGCTGCATATGGCTTCAGGTTTAGATAGTAATGCCGCTGGCAACCGCACCGATCGTGTATATATGGGTGGTGGACGTGTCGTAGATACGGCTGTAACGACGGCACTTGAAGTGCAACCGGGTTCGCGTTGGAAGTATGCGAATAACGATACGATGTTAGCGATGCGGGCGGTGCGAGAGAGTTTTGGCAATAGCGAAGACTTTCTAAAATTTCCCTATGAAGCGTTGCTTGACAAGATTGGTATGCAACACACCTTTCTTGAGACAGATTGGAATGATGATTTTATTATGTCATCACAGGTATGGACAACCGCGCGTGATCTAGCGCGATTGGGGGTGCTCCATCTACAGAACGGTATCTGGCAAGGTGAGCGCTTATTACCGGAAAACTGGTTAGCCTATATTAGTAAACCTGCGCCGGCGCAACCGAATGAAGGCGCGCCCGGTTATGGTGCGCAGTGGTGGCTGTACAATGAACGCTTCCCTGAACTCCCGAATGACACCATTGCCGCGCGTGGCAATCGTGGCCAATACCTCGTGATTATCCCGAGTAAAGACCTCGTTGTTGTGCGCCGTGGTTACGATATGGCTGGCCAGCAAGGGTTTAGTGAGCATGATTTTGTACGCGATGTTCTCGCGGCACTGGAAAAATAGCGTGAAAGTAGGGGTGTTTGATAGTGGGGTTGGCGGTTTAACTGTTGCGCGTTCATTACAGCAAAGTGGCTGTTTTAGTGAGCTGCTCTATTATGGCGATACCGCGCGTGTGCCGTATGGCAACAAAGATAAAAATACTGTGACACGCTATGCGCTTGAAGCGGTTGAGTTCTTTAATAGTACCGATGTTGATTGTTTAGTTGTGGCCTGTAACACCGTGAGTGTCACTGCACTGGCTGCAATGCAGCAACAGTCGAATAAACCCGTTTACGGTGTACTTGAACCGGGTGTACTCGCCTTGCAACAACTTGAAGGCATTGGTAAAGACGCACGCATATTAATTATCGCAACACGCTCAACGATTAACTCGGGGGCTTACCAGCAACGAATTCAAGCGTTGGGGTTTAACTGTGTTGACGCAATTGCTACACCATTATTTGTACCCATTGTCGAAGAAGCTCTCTTTGATGGCCCGATATTACGGGAAACCATGCATCATTATTTTTCAGCATTAGCAAAACCCGATGTTGTACTGCTGGGCTGTACGCATTTTCCGCTTATTGCATCGCAAATAGCTAATTATTTTGATGGAGCTAAAACGATTCATTCAGGGGAAGCGATGGTTGCGTGGCTAAAGCAGGAGCTTGGCCTAACCAATCATTTTTGCCAAACGCCGATTCAACTGTTAGCTTCAGAAAATGTTGAAGCCTTGCAGCGTACTGCAAAACACTGGGGCCTAAAGAATTAAATTTTTATTTTTTTAAGAAACATCCCGACAATTTCATCTTCGGATATTGGACGAGAGATAACAAAACCTTGAATGGTTTCACAATTGAATTTTCGCAGCACATCAATTGTGGCAATATCTTCAACCCCTTCCGCAGTGACCGATATGCCCAGCATATGAGCCAGCTCTATGGTGGAGCGCACAATCATATAGTTACGATCGTTTTCTGCAATATCAAACACATAGCTGCGGTCGAGCTTTATTTCAGCTACGGGGAATTTACTCAGGTAAGAAAGAGATGAGTTGCCTGTTCCGAAGTCATCGACCGAGCAGCTAATTCCAAGCTCGTTCATTTTACTCAGTACATACAATGCACGCTCTGAATCATCAATTAAGCCTGTTTCTGTGATTTCAAATTGTAAGCACTTCGGATCGATATCGGTCACAATATCTTGCACAAACCGTACAAAACCAAGCTCGGTTAGGTCACGTGTTGATACATTAACACTGATAACTATACCTTTTTGACATAGCTTATGGCGCTTCATCATGGCAATCGTTTCGGTAATAACCCAACGGGTAATTTGTGTAACAAGACCCGATTCTTCCATTAACGGAATAAATTTACTTGGCGGCACGACACCGAGTTTCGGGTGTTGCCAACGTAATAATGCTTCAGCACCGAGAATGGTGTTTGTTTCGAGCGTGAGCTTAGGTTGATAATGTAGGAAAAAATCACGGGTACCATATTGGTGAAAGTCTTTTAACAACCGTAAATCATCAGCGTTAGGCTCTAAACCTGGCGAGTATTCAACCCAAAGTTTATGGTCCTTTTGTGATACGGAGACTGCTGTTAAAGCCTGACGTAAGAGTTCTTGTGCATCGTTCGACTGGGTTACGCCGAAGTCCTTATGTCGAATCAGGCCAAAAGCAAGCAGTGGCTCGAAATCAATCGACTGAAATTCTAACGGTTGCATGGCGAGATCGATGATTGCCTCAGTGCTTAATTCAGAGTCCGCGACAGCAGCGAATAAGCCAACGCCGAAATGGGCCGCATATTTGAATCCCTGTTTTTTGAGCCGTTCCGAGAACTCAATCAGTAAGTCGGTAGTAATGTCATAGCCAAACACCGACGTAATGGAATCGATATTCGCAATGCGAATCACGATGACCGTGGGGTGGTCCTCAGGGTGCTCCTTAATTTGTTTATCCAACAACTCCGTAAAAGCAGGGCGATTATACAGCCCAGTTATTACTTCGTGTTTGGCCAAAAAGTGAAGACGTTTTTGCAGCACCTTGCGTGCATCAAGTTCTTGTTGAATTCGATAGGTTTTGCGCGCAACTTGCTTTTTTAGAACATAACTCCAGCCAAAACCCGCCGCAGCAATGCAAACGATGCCAAACAGCAGCCAACCGAGCGCTTTGATATTACTCGCAAGGGTACGTTCTTGCCATTCCAGTTGCGCCACCCACTTTTGGTAAACGTTTTGATAGGTGCCGTTGACTTGAACCATCGCAAGCTGTTTGTTGATAAGCGCTAATAGCTCTTTGTTTCCTTTACGTACACCAAATGCGTAAGACTGCGGCCAAAACGGTGGGCTAGAAAGTACGACTTGTAACTTATTATTGGTAATTAAATGACGGGATGTTGTCGTTACTTCGATACACGCGTCTGCGGTTCGGTTGTCGACCAACTGCAAGCAATGTAATTCATCGCTAGCGCTTAGTAATTCAAAGCTATAACCACTGTCACGGAGTTGTTGCTGGGCAAAGGCACCTGATGCCACGGCAACTTTTTTACCTGCAAGCTGCGTGTAATTACCATATTGAATACCGTCGGCTCGCGAAAAAATGCCGTGGGCAACGTAATAAAAGGGTTCAGAAAAATCGAAATATTCACTGCGTGCTTCAGAAGGGATTAGTGCGACAACGTCGGCTTGTCCCGTTCGGACAGCCTGCAGTGCTTCGTTCCAAGGCAACAGCGTTTGTGTAATTGAAAAACCACTTTCATTGGCAAGTGACTGTTCGAGTTCAACAATAAAACCTTGCGGCTGATTGTTTTCATCAAGCCATTGCAGCGGCGGGTAAAATTTAGACCCAACAAAAGTTAATTCTGCCGGTGCAGCAAAGGCGGCGAGAGGTAAGGCCCCACAGCACACAAGAAAACTGACGATTAAACGCTTACAGCACGTTGCCATTTCTTTGCCACTCAATAGTTGCTTAAGTTATTGGTTTAGAATGGCATAATCTTCAATAAAAGCAATTTTTAACAAAATTTATTCATTACTTGGAACGTTGTAGGCATGACTCTGATAGAGCCCGATGGAGCCAGACTGTTCACTAAATTGGATTCATCGCTTTAATAACGGGTTTGGTGTATAAAATAGCCGAAGCGAAATAGACTTAGTATGTGCAAATAGACCATGACAAAAAGTACAACGGGTATAAAACTTGTTGTAACTTGCTTTATTGTGCACTGAGGGTTCATATGAAAGCGAATAAAACAGGAATTGACAGAATAATTCATGCCACATTTAATTCAATGGGTGGACTAAGGTTGGCATGGAAATCTGAGGCTGCTGTTGATCGTGTTGGGCCTGAGTTGCATGAGCTAAGTGGGCGCGCGAAAGACATCGCTTCGGCGGCCGTGTTTTTTGCCTTGGTATTAATGGGAGTAGTATGGGGCTTAATTCTGATTTATTAACGCTAAATAGCGATAAAATTGTTTTACAAAAAGTATCTTTGAACGATGTTGGCTTTCTATTAGAGCTGCTGAACGACCCGGACTTTATTACTAATATTGGCGACCGTGGCGTTCGTACTAAAGAGCAGACGCAGGCCTACCTTGAGAAAGGCGTGCTCAATCAGCCTGATTATCTGGGGCTATGGGTGATTCGTGCTTTGGATAACAACCACCCGATGGGTGTTATTAGTGTATTGAAACGTGAATTTTTGGAACATATTGATTTGGGGTATGCCCTATTAAAAAGCGCCAGAGGGCAGGGTGTTGCCAGGCAGGCGGCATTCTTAATGCTCAACTATTTAACCGAACAGAAAGGGGTGGGGATTATTGATGCGATTGTGAATCCGAGCAATCAGGCTTCCATCAACCTACTGACTAAGCTCAACTTTGTAGATATCGGTTATGTTTGTAACCCTGAAAATGAGCGGCTAAAGCTGTACCGCTACCTAAATAACTAAATATATGGCACTCTTTGTCAAATACTTACAAAAACAATAAGAAAGAGGCAACCATGGTTCGGGGTTTGATTGTTTCCACGCGAATTGTTTCGCTTTTCGGCCGTATTGATATTACGGACACGAATGGTGCTCTGTGTTATTACGCAAAAGGTGAGTTTGCATTGCTACGGCGCCGCTGGCGAATTTTCAACGAAGCTGATCAAGAGCTCATGCAAATACACCATAAACGATTAGCCATTCGCCCAACATTTTTAGTAAGTGGGCAACTTGGCGATATGGTTTTGCAGCGGAAGTTCTTTTCGTTAAAACGCGAATACTGGGTTACCGGTGGCCCCTATGATGGTGCTGAATTTAAGGGAAATTTACTCGATTTAGCGTTTACGATTTATCATGACGATAAGTTACTTGCGAAAGCTTCGGAAAAATTAATTTCTATTCGTGACAAGCATCAGGTTGAGATGAAAACGAATGATTTAAATGATGAATTATTTACCGTAGCAGCAATTGTAGCTATGCAACTTGAAAAGAAAGCGTCGGATTAATTTATGAACAATATCTGCCTCGCTGTTTTATTGTTTTGTCTTGGAGGCCCAGTTATGGCAGAGCCCGCCGAAATTATGACCTTATTCATTGTTCGCCACGCGGAAAAGGTGCCCGATAAGCCCGATCCAGAATTGTCTGCGAGGGGACAACAGCGGGCGACTAATTTAGCGCACTTGCTACAGCATGTTAATTTGGCGCATGTCTATGCAACCAAATATCAGCGCGCACAACAGACCGCAAAGCCCACTGCCGAGATGTTCAATGTTGGAATCACAACGTATGCTGCTGGTGATAGCGAAGCCCTGATAAAGCGCGTAGTCGAGCAACAGCAAAACGCGTTGATTGTGGGGCATAGCAATACAGTGCCGCAACTGGTGCGATTAGCCGGTGGAAAAGCTGTTGAGCTAAGCGAGCAAGACTACGGTGATGTTTTTGTGCTGACCGTGGTTAATGGTCATGTAGTAACAACCCGTTTATCACTGCTCGGAGATTTGGTTGAGTAGGCGTTGGAATTCGGTGTTTTGCTGCAGGAGCTCAACACCCGCTCGAGTCAACTCATCAGCTTGCTCGTCGTTTAACGATAAGCTGGTAGGTATCTGATTAAAGAACACACGGCGTTGCTCTTGTTGGATACCGTCGAAGTTGATTTCTATAAAGAAAGGGTCTATCGGATCCCAATACGTAGAAAGCTCTTGCGACCAACGCTTCATGCTGCGGCGAATTAAACTGATGGTTGCCGAATTATAATGATGTACTTGCGTGTCGGTGACGGCGCTGATTATCGGTTCAATGTCAGCAATTTTGTTGGTGTGCTCAATGTTGTACCGCGGTTTGGTGGATGCGTTTACAGAAATAATGACAAGACGCTTTGATGGTTTACTGCCAATACGTTCCATAAAGTTAGCGATACCACCACCGATTTCGACTAATTCATAAAACGCCATTAACCCGAGGTTATCGGTAATGCCTCCGTCAACGAGATGAATAAACTGACGTTCATTTCGGTTTTTATAGCTGCGAAGCGCGTGCAACGTGTCAAGCAAGTGCGGTGACAACTTTGCTTCTTTAATTTGCTTTTCATCCAGTTCTTCCAGGTAATTTTGAGCTGAGTTATGGCAACCTTTATGGTTTTTCAAAACAACCGGATTGAGCATTAACGGTACGGCTGAAGAGGCTGTTACAGCCCGAGCGATTGGGTATGAGGCAATATTGGAGCACAGTAAATCAAAATACTCTTGCACAAAAGAGAAACGTACTCCGCCGCCAAGATCGGACGCATTGATAAGTATCAATGGGCCGTTACGCTGATTTAAGTCGGCAAAAGTTGCGCCTTTAAATAAGCGTTCTTCGTAAATGCGGGTGGCGATGTCAGTTCGCCCGTTTTTGGAAAACCAAAGTAGCGGACTGGCCACACCATCAAGCCATTCCGAAACGTAGTCACGGCGCAGAAAATCACCTTCAAAATCGGTGAATATTTTATCACCGTACAAGCCATAATAAGCAGCAGTGAAACTGCCACCTGAGACAGAGGTAATAAAATCAACCTCGTCTAAGAGTCGCACTTCACGATTGTCCAAATGAATTTTGGTATCACGTAAGCCTTCAAGAACACCATAAGACAGTGCAGCAGCACGACTGCCACCGCCCGAAAATGCAAGAACAATGGTGATGTCATCGGAACGCGAATGTTCAGCAGCGTAGTTGGCGAGTGAATAATTCTGCAGCGTAACGCTCTCAGTTTGCGATTGATTTTCGATAACACCATAAGTAGCACAGCCAGGAATACCAAGAAATATGAGTGCTATCAGTGCTGCATCTTTGAGTCGCATGTGCTTTCCTAAAAGACTAGAGTACGTTTAGTGTAAGGTTGCTTGATGAAATATTCCACCCAAGGTTCTTTGTATTGTAAGTTTTAAGTTGCGAATAATCTGCTTTCGTATATGTTTAGTGAAGTGTTAGTGTTTCGGGAGTTGATGTGTTCACCACGAAAGCGCGCAGAATTGCTTTTATTATCGCGGTGCTCAGTTCGTTACTGCTAGCGCTAACTGCGATAGAGTATTTTCACGTTCTGAATAAAGAGCGCGTTCGAGCGCAAAAACTTAGCGAGTTACAATCCCAATTTACCGCGCTGCGAGCTGATATTGAGTCTGAACTCAATGCCGCAATCTACGGGGCTTGGGGAGTAGCAAGTTATCTAACCGCCCACCCAGGTAGTGATGTTAATGATTGGTTAGTTCCTGCCCAAACCGTTGTTAATGACAACCCTATTATACGTAACCTTGCCATTGCACCAAATAATGTCATTTCATTTGTGTATCCGTTAACCGGGAATGAGATGATTATTGGCT
Organism: Pseudidiomarina sp.; assembly: GCF_048267825.1. NCBI lineage: Bacteria > Pseudomonadati > Pseudomonadota > Gammaproteobacteria > Alteromonadales > Idiomarinaceae > Pseudidiomarina > Pseudidiomarina sp. Next base: position 79,540 of record NZ_JBLWWR010000003.1, on the reverse strand, counting down.
ATAACTACGAACAAATTCCTGACCAACGCGACGTTGTTCGACGCGCTCAAGAAACTCACAAAGCAATCTTGGCAGGCCCTGTTAACTTGCTGCAAGGCGGCGAGGGCGTTATCTATCGAATTCCAATTTTCAGTCATGAGAACGGCATAGATGAATATTGGGGTATTGTAGCCGTCGTAATTGAGATGGATAAGCTGTTTCACGCCGTTGGCATCGATGCGCTCATGGATAAATACGCTATAGCGTTGCAAGGGCGAGATGGTAAAGGCGCTGACGGCGACGTGTTTTGGGGTACTCCAGATGTTTTTGCTAACGCAGACTTCAAGGAACGGGTGCGTTTTCCAAACGGACATTGGTTGATTGCTTTGGCGACCGAGGCTAACCAAAACGGCGGGTTCTGGGAGCAGCAACGCGTGAGACTGATCGGATACCCTTATGTTGTTGCTTTATATATCATGCTGTTTACATTGTTTGTGTGGTACCGCACATCCTACGGCGAGGCTATGCTTGATCCACTTACGAATGTATCGAATCGCCGTATGGTTATGGAACGATTGCAAACCTTAGTTCATTTGTATGACCGGCACCCGACGCCGTTTGCCGTTGTGGTGATTGATATCGATCGGTTTAAGCGAATTAATGATGATTTTGGTCATCAAGCTGGCGATTTGGTGTTAAAATCCCTGGCGCAACGCATGCTGACCCACACGCGTGCCACCGACACCGTAGCACGTATTGGAGGTGATGAATTTTTGGTTGTGTTGATGGGTATCGATAACGAAAAGGTTGTCGCAGAACAATGTGAAAAATTAGCTGAAGTGATTGCTGCGCCAATTCGTTATAAATCAGAGGACATCAATGTATCCGCGAGTTTAGGTTATGCATTGTTCCCAGCCAACGGAAAAACGTTAGACGCACTGATTCACAGTGCTGATAGTAAGATGTATAAAAGTAAACGGAAATCATGAAGACACACCGCACTATAGCCGAATTGCTAGAAGTTATCCCAGATGCCGCGCTCATTATGAATCGTTGCAGCGAATTGGTTCTGGTAAACAGTATGCTCGTTACTATGTTTGGCTATCAGCAACGCCGCGACCTAGTGGGGCAAAGGCTCGATATTTTGTTACCTAATTCAGCTCATGCCGCTCATGAAAAGCACGTTGCAGCTTTTTTCAGTCGTGCTGAAAATCGGCCGATGGGTAAAGGGTTTGAGTTTTTGGGGCGGCGTAAAGACGGCAGCATGCTCCACGTGGAAATCATGTTAAGCCATGTTGAATTTGACGGCGAGCCGTTCGCGATTGCGTTTGTGCGTGATTCTACTTCAAGTAAACTCACTGAAGACAAAATTCGCCGTGAATTAGAGCAAGAGCGCGTGTTGGCGCTGACTGATCATTTGACAGGGCTTGCCAATCGACGCGCATTTGTTGAAGAATTAGAGCGCAATATTGAATTATTGCGCTCCCAAGAGCGACAGTTTGCCGTTTGTTTTATTGATTTAGACGACTTTAAGATCATTAATGACACCTATGGTCACGAAATCGGTGATGAAGTGTTGCAACAAGTTGCCTACGTGGTGAAGACAGGTTGTCGCGTGAGTGATTTGGTCGCCCGTGTTGGCGGCGATGAATTTGCTACAATCCACGCCGGTGCTACGCTTGAAGACGCTATGCATGTGCTTGAGCGTGTGCGCAAAATGTTAGTTCAGGAATTTGCAGAACATCATTGGCCTGTTACCCTTTCGATGGGCGTATGCCATTGTGGCGATGCGCATCTTAATTACGATGTAGCCAACATATTGCGAGTGGCCGACAAGGCTATGTATGAAGCGAAGCAGCGGGGCAAAAATCAGATTAAGATTGCGCGCGTTTCTGCTGGTTGAGATTGCCAATAAAGATAACTAAATTATCAATCGCCATTGGGCGGGCATACAGAAATCCCTGGAGTTCTTCACAACCGGCATTTATCAAATAATTGGCTTGTGCATGGGTTTCAACCCCCTCAGCGACGACTCGCAAATGTAGCGCCTTTGCCATGGCCAAAATGGTGCGGACCAGCTTGGCGTCCTGTTTATTTTGTACAATATCTCTGACAAAACTTTGATCAATTTTTACTTCTTGAATTGGCAGTAAGCGCAGCGTGTTGAGCGATGAATAGCCCGTGCCGAAATCATCTAGAGACACCTGCACGCCTTTCTTATTAAGCACACTCAGAACTTGTTTAACCCCTTCCAAATTCAACAATGCAGCACTTTCAGTCAGCTCCAGTTCAATGACTGACCAATCACCAGGTAACTCCGATAAGTTGGCAATAAAGCGGTCGCAGCTTTCATCACCGTTAAAGTCTGCCGCTGAAACGTTAAAGGAAACGCGTTGAATATCTCGATAGAGTAGGCCAGTTTCCATCAGTTCATGTATGGCGGTACGCATCACAAAGTCGGTAATGTTACAAATCAACCCATGTTGTTCAGCTAGCGGGATAAAATCACTTGGTGGAATTATACCGCGTTCGGGGTGATGCCAGCGAACGAGAACTTCAACGCCGGTCATGCGGTTTTCTTGAACACAAAACTGCGGTTGATAAACAACAGTGAGTTGCTTGTGGTCAAGTGCTAATTTTAAGTCGAGTAACAGTTTGGCTCGACTTGACATAACTTGGCTTAGTTCGGCGTTGAATAGCTTATAGCTGCCGCGACTGTTCGTTTTAGCTTCATCTAATGCAAGTGTTGATGCGTCGATTAGCTTCTCTGCGCTGCGGCCATCACGCGGATATAACGCAACGCCAGCGCTGGACGTGAAACTAAGTTCTGGAAGTTCAGGTACACGCAGTCGATTTATACGGCGCTGTATTTTTTGCAACAACGGCAGGCCATCATCAGGCCAACGTGCGTCAGGTAGGGCAAGTGCGAATTCATCGCCACCAAAGCGCGCAATTAACGCTTGTTGATGACACGACTCCCTTAATACGCCAGCAACTGCTATGAGAAATTTATCACCAGCTTCTAAATTGACATGGCTGTTGATTTGTTTGAAGCCATCAATATTGAAAATAATAACAATTAAATTTTGGTCGTTGTCGTCGGCGTAGGTCAGCTCGCTTTGCAGCTCACGTTCAAACATATGGCGATTCAACAATAGAGTTAAGCCATCGCGTTCCGATAAGTTACGCTCTCGCTGTAGCGCTCTGTGCGCAAGTATATAAAGCAAAAAAGCAGTAACTGTAACATAAGCCCAGCCTTTGTAGGTTTGCAGTTCGGTAAGATAGAGTGACTCAGCAGCTAGAGTTAAAACAAAGCGATCTGAAAAGCTAATCCAGAGATAGCCCAGAAAGAGGTAGAGAAACGCAATGGCGACGGCAGTTCGACGTGGCGACATAAACTGCTCCTTGTCAGGTTAACTCGCATAGTACTTAAAACGTACCGAAATGGGTAAATTTCACCTTAGCAAGGAGCAGATTTTTTGACCAGTTTTATTTTCTTTTAGTTTAACGAGTTAACTAGATACTTGGCATGAAAACGCAAGTGTTCTTCAATAAAGCTGGCAATGAAGTAATAGCTATGGTCATACCCTTCAATGCGCTTAATGCTTCCTTGCACACCGGTTTGGCGAATCGCATCGGCGAGATCATCCGGGCGCAACTGTTCAGCTAGAAAGTTATCAGCTTCACCTTGCGATACAAGAAGTGGAGGAGACTGTTTTAGCTTAAGTAACAGCTCGGTAGCGTCATAATCCAGCCACGCCTGTTTATCGCTGCCCAGGTAACCGTTAAACGCCTTTTCTCCCCACGGACACTGACTTGGGTGACAAATAGGAGAAAATGCGGACACACTGCGATACAGGTTTGGGTTACGCATTGCCATGACCAAGGCGCCATGCCCACCCATTGAATGACCACTAATGCTGCGCTTGCCGTTTAATGGCAGTTCACTCTCAACAAGTTCTCGCAATTCATCAACAACGTAGTCATACATTTGGTAATGTTTGGCCCAGGGTTGTTGGGTTGCGTTAACATAGAACCCGGCCCCGAGACCAAAGTCATAGGCGCCGTCGCTGTCATCAGGAACATCGTCACCGCGTGGGCTGGTGTCTGGAATGATTAGCGCAATACCTAACTCAGCGGCAACACGTTGAGCGCCAGCTTTGCTGCTGAAGTTCTCATCGGTACAGGTTAAGCCTGATAACCAAAAGAGGGCTGGAACGTTGCTGGTTTCAGCCTGCGGCGGTAAAAACACACTGAACTGCATAGTGCAATTCAGTGTGTTTGAGCTGTGCTCATAACGAATTTGACGCCCGCCAAATGCTTTGGTTTCGTTAATCTTATTTATCATAATGAATAACCGAACGAATCGATTTACCTTCATGCATGAGATCAAACGCCTTGTTAATATCGTCTAAGCCCATGGTATGAGTGATAAACGTGCTAAGTTTAAATTCACCGTTTAGGTACCGTTGCACATAATCGGGCAGTTGGCTGCGGCCTTTAACCCCACCAAAAGCACTACCACGCCATACTCGGCCTGTAACCAGCTGGAATGGGCGGGTTGAAATTTCTTCACCGGCACCGGCAACACCAATGATAACGGACTCACCCCAGCCTTTATGACAGCACTCTAATGCTGAGCGCATGACTTTGACATTACCGATGCATTCAAAAGAGAAATCGACACCGCCATCAGTCATGTCAACGATAACTTCTTGAATAGGCTTGTCATAATCATTAGGGTTGATGCATTCGGTGGCACCCAACTGCTTGGCAATTTCGAACTTAGATTCATTAATATCGACCGCGATAATACGGCTGGCTTTAGCCATAACCGCACCAATGATGACTGAAAGCCCAATGCCACCTAGCCCAAATACTGCAACAGTGTCACCTGGCTGTACTTTGGCGGTATTCATGACTGCACCCATACCTGTGGTGACACCACAACCTAATAGGCAGACTTCTTCTAGTGGGGCTTCTTTGCTCACTTTCGCAAGAGCTATTTCTGGCACCACAGTATGTTCAGCAAAAGTTGAGGTGCCCATGTAATGGTAAATGGGCTTGCCATTTTTAGAAAAGCGGGTTGTGCCGTCTGGCATCAGGCCTTTGCCTTGGGTGCTGCGAATTGCCTGGCAGAGGTTTGTTTTGCCTGATGTGCAAAATTTACATTCACCACATTCTGGTGTGTAAAGAGGAATAACGTGATCGCCAACTTGCACCGAAGTAACACCTTCACCGACAGCTTCTACAATACCGCCGCCTTCGTGTCCTAAAATGGCGGGGAATACACCTTCAGGGTCAGCGCCAGATAAGGTATAGGCATCCGTATGACAAACACCGGTTGCAACAATGCGCACCAAAACTTCACCTTTTTGTGGTGGCATTAAATCAACTTCTTCAATTGATAGCGGCTCGCCCGGAGCCCATGCAACTGCTGCGCGTGTTTTAATCATTTCCATAGTTACTTCCCTTATGGTTCAGTGTTGAGGGCTTAGTGTAACTGCTACGCGAATAAATTGGAAAAAGCTCAAAAAAAAGCCGCTCCGAAGAGCGGCTAATACACTTACATGCAGAATAAACAATTACAGTGGATTACCATCGCTGTCTAGCATGGTCACTTCACCGAGGTTTAGTGAACGCACGTCGTCAGCGATTTGAGCTGCATCACCAATGATCACCCACGTTAAGCTTTGGGTATCAATGAATGATGTGGCAGCACTTTGCACATCTTCGACATCAATTGCATTGACACGTTCACCATAGGTTTCCAGCCACTGCATATCTTTGCCTTTGCCTAACGTATCCACAACTGCGCTTAACAACGCTGCTTTAGTTTCATAAGCGCCTGGCAATTTAGCGGTCTTGTTCATTTGAACTTTTTCAAGTTCAGTAGCAGTTGCTGGCTTATCATTTTGGTATTGGTTCAATTCTTTCAAGATTTCTTGAATGGATTCTTTGGTTTTATCAGTTTGTACTGGCGCCAAAGTGAAGAACATACCGGCTTGATCGTAACCAGACCAGATGGTGCGAGCACCGTATGACCAACCTTTGTCTTCACGCAGGTTCATGTTCATACGGCTGGTGAAACTGCCACCTAAAATGGTATTGGTTACATCCAGAACGTCTGCATTTTCAACACGATCTGACGGTGCCAAATGGCCCGCTAGAATTGTTGACTGAGGTGTACCTGGCTGATCAATGATAAACACTCGTGGGCTTTCTTGCTTGGCTAACGCAGTGAACTGCTTGGTTGGTTTTGGTGTAGCAGGCGCTTGCCAATCATTCAGGGCTTGCTCAAGCAGAGGCTTAATTTCTGCCTCAGTAGTTGCACCAACAATAACTAAGCGTGCGTTATCTGGGCGCAACCAGGTATCGCGATAGCTGATTAAATCTTCACGCGAAAGTGAGCTTATAGACTGCTCGGTACCTGAACCTGTCAACGGAACACCATAGGCGTGATCTTCACCGAAAATTAGTCCAGGCAAAATACGAATTGCTTGGCTGGTCGGTGATGCCTTTTCCTTCTTGATGCTTTCAATCCAGTTGCCACGTTTACGCTCAATTTCGTCAGTTGCAAATGCTGCGTTTTCGATAACGTCTGCAAAGATATCCAGGCTCGGTGCTAAGTTTGAAACCAAGCTGTCCATAGAAATCCGCGAAGAGTCAATGCTAGCGCTGGTTGAAAGATTGGTGCCTAAGGTTTCCAACTGCTCCGCGATATCTTGCGATGTACGGCTACTGGTACCTTCACGTAACATGCTCATCGCAAAGCTTGCGGTACCGACTTTACCACCGAAATCCGACGCATAGCCGCTGTCAAACATTAGTGCCATTTGCACTGTTGGAACGTCATGACGTTCTGCCAAAGCAACTTCAAGGCCGTTAGACAAGGTGAACGTATTAAGAGCCGGTAGCTCTAGTTTCGGTAAGTCACCAACTGCAGGTAATTCAGAGCGATCCGCTTGCGCTTCGGCTGTGGTGAACTTCGGTTGTGGAACAACGTTCAGAACAAAAGCACCGTCACTTAACCAGCGTTGTGCAACAGCTTGTATATCAGCAGGTGTTGCGTTACGCAGTTGCTCAAAAGCTGTTTCATAAAAGCCTGGGTTGCCCTGATAAACTTCACCAGCAGCAAGTAAATCTGATTTACCACCAAAGCCACCAATACGCTCAATACCACGGATGTAATTTGCAACTTCAGAGAATTTAACACGCGCTAATTCTTCTGCGGTAGGGCCTTCAGCGATAATTTTTGCAAGTTCTTCATCAATAACTGCTTCGATGCGCTCAAGTTCAACACCTGGTTTTGCATCAGCAATGACAAAGAATTGGCCGGCCAAGGTACGTTCATATTGGAAGCCTGAAACCATACTTGCGATTTGCTCTTCGTGCACTAAACGCTGATACAAACGTGAGTTCTTGCCACTGGCCAAGATGTTGGTTAGCAGTTGCAAGTAGGTTGAATCTGCAGTGCCCATTTCGGCGGTGTTCCATAATTTGTAAACACGCGAGGCAGGTACATTGTCTTCCATGGTTGCACGCTTGGTGCCAGTGCGCTTAGCAACCCAGCTTTCCAATTTCTGCAATGGTTTGCCTGGGGCAATGTGGCCGAAGTACTTTTCCATTTTTGCTTTGGCAGTTTCTACATCGATATCACCGGCTAGAACCACAACTGCGTTCGCTGCGCCGTAATAATCATTAAACCACTGGTGCACGTCGTCTAACGACGCTGCATTCAAGTCTTCCATTGAGCCGATAACCGACCATGAATAAGGGTGACCTTCAGGGAAAGTTTGTTCAGCTAAATAGCCGAACACACGACCATACGGCTGTGCTTCGCCTTGACGTTTTTCGTTTTGCACAACGCCGCGTTGCTCATCAAGTTTCTCTTGAGTCACTGCGCCAAGCAGGTGACCCATACGGTCAGATTCCATCCATAGCGCCATGTCGAGTGCTGGCGTTGGAACGTTTTGGAAGTAATTAGTGCGATCGCTATTGGTGGTGCCGTTCATATCCGTTGCACCAGCGCGTTCAAACGGGCCGAAATATTCGTCGTCGTAATTCTCAGTACCGTTAAACATTAAATGTTCAAATAGATGTGCGAAACCAGTTTGGCCTACGCTTTCATCTTTAGAACCGACGGCATACCAAACGTTAACTGCAACGATGGGTGCTTTGCGGTCTTCATGCACAACAACACGTAAACCATTGTCGAGCGTGAAGCTTTGATAATCGATGTTAACTGCAGGCAGCTGTTGTGCAGCTACTGTTGATTGGCTTGTTTGTTCAGCGGTGCTTTGACAACCCGCTAGTAGCACAGAGGCAACGGCAATTGCCGTAAGAGTATGACGAAATAACATATTCATGTTCCCGTATTTTTATTGCGTTATGAAATTGTAACGAAAGCCATCATAACGAAGCTTATGAAATAGGAACATGTTTTGTTGGTGACAAAATGTAACAAGATTGGTCAAAGGTTTACAATACTTCCAATTAGCCGCCTAATCGACGATAATTGCCGCCTGTTGTCGGGCAACTGAAAGAAGTTAAGCGTGGGAAAAACAACCATAATCGCCATCGCTGGCGCATCAGCATCAGGTAAGAGTTTATTCGCATCAACCGTCTACCAGGAATTGGTCGCTGAGTTAGGCGGGCAGGGTATCGCGATTCTTGCAGAAGATGCTTATTACCGCGATCAAAGCCATATGAGCTTCGAGCAACGTCAGTTAACAAATTATGATCACCCGTCGGCGTTTGAGCATGAATTGCTAGTGCAACATTTAGAGCAATTGCGACGTGGCGAGCCTGTTGAAATGCCGCAATACAGCTATAAAAAGCATACGCGACTGCAAGACACGATAAAGATTAACCCTGGTAAAGTGATTATGGTGGAAGGTATTTTGCTTCTTCATGATCCAAAATTACGACAGTTATTCGACATTTCGGTATTTATGGATACGCCGTTAGATGTTTGCTTATTGCGACGGATGATCCGAGATGTTGAAGAGCGGGGGCGCACCATTCAATCTGTTGCTGAGCAATATCAAGAAACTGTGCGTCCTGCATTTTTTGAATTCATTCTTCCGTCGAAGCAGTTTGCCGATCTTGTGGTAACACGAGGTGGCCAGAATGAAATTGCTATCGACTTGATCAAATCGAAAATTCGTCAATTATTGGCGGAATAACAATAACAATAACGGCTTATAATTTATGAATAGTTTTCTTGGAATCGCCATCATCTTATTGGTTGCTTATGCCTTTTCATCGAATCGTAAGCAGATTCGATGGCGAACCGTAGGCGGCGCCTTTGCCTTTCAAGTTATTCTTGGGGCTTTTGTGTTGTACGTACCCTTCGGGCAAGATGTTTTGTTCGCAGTGGCATCTGGTGTAGCAAAAATTATTGCCTTCACCAATGCGGGCATCCAATTTATGTTCGGTGGTTTAGCCTCCGCTGAATTTGGCTTTGTTTTTGCCATTCAGGTACTCAGTGTAATTGTCTTTTTCTCATCGTTAATATCCGTACTTTATTATCTTGGCATTATGAAATGGATTATTCGGATTCTTGGTGGCTCGCTGCAAAAGATTATCGGCAGCAGTCGTCCTGAGTCGATGTCTGCTGCTGCGAACGTATTCGTTGGTCAAACTGAAGCGCCAATGATGGTTCGCCCGTTTATTGCGAGTATGACGCGTTCAGAGTTGTTCGCCGTAATGGTAGGCGGTATGGCCTCTGTGTCAGGCTCAGTACTAGCGGGTTATGCGGGTGTTGGTGTTGAGTTAAAGTACCTTATTGCGGCAAGTTTTATGGCGGCTCCAGCGGGCCTGCTCATGGCTAAAATGATTATCCCTGAAATTGAAAAGCCGCGTGAAGATATTGAAAATATTATCGCCGGCTCAACCGGTGACAGTAATGACGCTGTCGAAGTTGAAGACCGTGCGGTGAACGTAATTGATGCCGCTGCATCGGGCGCTTCTAGCGGTGTTCAACTGGCCATAAACGTCGGCGCCATGTTGATTGCATTTGTTGCATTGATTGCATTAATTAACGGTTTGTTTGGTTGGGTTGGAGGCTGGTTCGGCTACCCTGATTTATCCTTGCAGCAACTGTTCGGTTATATCTTCCAGCCGGTTGCTTATGTGTTAGGTGTAAGTTGGGATGAAGCACAACTGGCGGGTAGTTTTATCGGTCAAAAACTCGTTATTAATGAATTTGTGGCCTATCTCGACTTCGTCAACTACAAAGATCAATTGAGCATGCATAGCCAGGTTATTATTACCTTTGTGCTGTGTGGCTTTGCGAACTTCTCATCGATTGCTATTTTGTTGGGTGGATTAGGTGGTATGGCGCCTAGCCGCCGTCATGACATTGCGCGTTTAGGGCTTAAAGCATTACTTGCTGCAACCCTTGCGAATATGATGAGTGCGGCTATCGCAGGTTTCTTTTTCTCACTTGGCTAAGCGCTCATGTTTTCGTATTACACCTTCTTGCATGGTGGACGCAACTAACGTGCCGTCGCGGCTAAATATTTGGCCGCGAACCAAGCCGCGCGCACCTGTTGCTACCGGGCTATCAATAGCGTAGAGCAACCAATCATCCATGCGAAAGTCTTTGTGAAACCACATTGAATGGTCAATCGTTGCCATTTGAATATTGGGTTGTGCAAAACTGAATCCATGCGGCTGCAAGGCAGTAGGAAGAAAGTTAAAATCTGACGCATAAGCCAACAAATATTTGTGTACCCGCGAATCATTCGGCATGTCGCCGTTGGCGCGTAACCAAACGTAGCGTCGCGGCGCATCAATTGTCGGTTTAAATGGGTTGTTAGCCGTTACAAAGCGCATTTCTATGGGCTTTTCAGAAATAAACTTATTGCGGATTGATTCAGGAATCAGGTCAGCATGTTCGCGATAAATATCAATATCCGACACTAATCCTTCAGGCCCAGGCACTTCAGGCATGGTGTCCTGATGCTCAAAGCCAGGTTCTTCAATTTGAAATGATGCAGTCATATAAAAGATAGGTTTGCCAAACTGAATGGCTTGCACACGCCGTGTAGAGAAGCTCTTGCCGTCGCGAATGTTTTCGACATCATAAACGATGGGTTTATGCGCATCGCCCGGTCGTAAAAAGTAGGTGTGCAGTGAGTGCACTTTGCGATCTTCGGGTAGGGTTTCTTTTGCTGCTGACAACGCCTGGCCAATAACTTGGCCACCGAACACTGCACCAAAACCTAAGTCTTGGCTTTGGCCTCTATAAATACCCTGTTCAATGGTTTCTAGCTTTAATAAGTTGAGTAGATCGTCCAATACCTGGCTCATTATTGTTCCTTCGAATCATTCATCACGTAACGACCGCATCTGGTCTGATCAGCGCTATTATAAGGCCTCACGCGGCTTACACAAGAGTGGCTTTATGAGGCGATAACAATGTGTTTATCGCGCTGCTGCTTGGCCTTGTACATTGCATTGTCCGCATGCTGCAATAACAGCTCAATGTCGCAGCCGTGTTCCGTAGAGAGTGCAATACCAATACTGGCACCGATCTGAAATAGGTTGGAAGAGCTCTTTAATTCTATGGGGGTATCGAAGGCAGACATAATCTTTTCTGCGATTTTGTAGGCGTCTTCCGGCGTTTGCACCCGTTCAAGTAACAGGACAAACTCATCACCGCCAATGCGGGCAACTGTATCGTGACTGCGCACGGACTTGAGCAGGCGCTGGGCAGCTGCATGTAACACCTGATCGCCAATAGCATGGCCATATTTGTCGTTGATTTCTTTGAAATGGTTCAAATCAATGTACACAATGCCGATGTCGCTATGCAGTGTTAGCGCCTGAATAGTGCGTTGGTAAAAGTAATTGCGGTTCGGCAGTTGGGTCAGGGGGTCGTACAACGCAAGACGTTCCAAACGGTCAAACAATTGCTGCCGTTCAATTTCAACGCGCCGTTGCGCCGTGATATCTCGGGCCACTGCAATACGAATATCATCATTGGGTGAGTATCGAGCAGACCACAATATGGTTGCTACCTCGCCATCTTTACGAATGTAACGGTTCTCGAAATCAACTTTACTGGCACCGCTCATAATTTCGGCCGCAGTTGAGCGGGTGCGCTCGTGGTCATCTGGGTGCATGAAAGCGAACATCGATTGACCGATCATTTCTTCAGGCTTATAACCGAAAACACGCTCTGCACCTGCGCTGACATAAACAAATTCACCCTCAGGATTAACCACACAAATGGCATCCAGCAATAAGTCCATGTATTGTCCAAGCGCCTCAAAGGCTTCGATTTTTCGGTGTGGCATGCTGCTTTGTTGTTCCCATTGCGGTGGAGACTCTGTTATACCATGCTAGACGAAATTTACGAATAGCTGGCATTTAAGTGTTCGTTATTCGAAGCAATATTATGATGTATCAACACGTTACTTGGTTGATCTTTGCTTCCACAATACCCATAGTGAATATAAGTTCGCGCTATGGCTGAACCACTATTTTGTGTCTAAGCTTAGGGCATGTATCGTTTGAAAAAGGAGTTAAGCTATGTCGAGCACCGACAGCTTGAAAACGTTAAGCACGTTAGAAGTAAACGGTAAAACCTATCATTACCACAGCCTACCTAAAGCAGCAGAGCATTTGAAAGATATCGGTGACGTTAATAAATTGCCGGCATCGATGAAAGTATTGCTCGAAAACCTGCTGCGCAATGAAGATGGCAGTACCGTAACGCACACCGACATTGAAGCCGTGGCAAAATGGCTTAAAAATAGAAAATCTGATCGTGAAATTCAATACCGTCCAGCGCGTGTATTGATGCAGGATTTTACTGGGGTGCCTGCGGTGGTTGATTTAGCCGCGATGCGTGATGCTGTGGCAAAGGCAGGGCAGGACCCAAATCAAATCAATCCTCTGTCAGCCGTCGACTTGGTCATTGACCACTCGGTGATGGTGGATAAATACGCCACGCCGGAAGCGTTTAAGCAAAATGTGAAAATTGAAATGGAGCGCAATTTTGAACGCTATCAATTTTTGCGTTGGGGCCAAAATGCCTTTGAAAACTTCCGCGTGGTACCGCCTGGCACCGGTATTTGTCACCAAGTGAATTTAGAGTACTTGGCGAAAGTTGCCTGGACCAAAGAGCAAGAAGGCAAAACCTATGTGATGCCTGACACGTTAGTGGGTACCGACTCGCATACCACTATGATTAATGGTTTGGGTGTATTGGGCTGGGGCGTTGGCGGTATTGAAGCTGAGGCAGCCATGTTGGGTCAGCCAGTGTCCATGCTTATTCCTGAAGTGGTTGGCTTCCGTATGACTGGCAAACTGGCCGAGGGGCTTACCGCTACTGACTTGGTGCTAACGGTTACCCAGATGCTGCGTAAGCATGGCGTGGTTGGTAAATTTGTGGAGTTCTATGGCCCAGGTTTGGATAACTTGCCGTTAGCGGACAGAGCAACTATCGGTAACATGGCTCCGGAATACGGTGCTACCTGCGGTTTCTTCCCTGTCGATCAAGAAACACTTCGTTACCTTAAGCTGTCAGGTCGTGACCAAGACACTATCGACTTGGTTGAAGCGTACTCGAAGGCGCAAGGTATGTGGCGCGACTCAGATAACGAACCAGTATTCACGGACTCGTTAGAACTTGATTTAAGTACCGTGGAAGCATCTTTGGCAGGCCCGAAACGCCCGCAAGATCGCGTGGCGATGGCACAGTTAGGTTCGGCCTTTGATTTGTTCTTAGAAACCAACGGCCAGTCAGCTGAAAAAGACAAAAGCATTGCTGTGAAAGGCAAGGATTTTGAGCTATCACATGGCGACGTGGTAATTGCTGCAATTACGTCATGTACCAATACGTCGAACCCAAGCGTCATGATGGCCGCTGGTTTAATTGCTAAAAAAGCACTCGAGAAGGGGCTAAATCGAAAACCTTGGGTGAAATCGTCACTGGCACCAGGCTCCAAAGTTGTCACAGATTATTTAGCTAAAGCTAATTTAACCCAGTATTTAGATAAACTAGGATTTAACCTGGTCGGGTACGGTTGCACCACGTGTATTGGTAACTCGGGCCCATTACCTGATGAAATTACTGATGCAATTCGTGAAGGCAACCTGACAGTGTCGTCGGTGCTTTCTGGTAACCGTAACTTTGAAGGTCGCATTCATCAGGATGTGAAAGCCAACTGGCTTGCCTCACCACCTTTAGTTGTTGCTTATGCCTTGGCCGGCACCACCCGTATTGACCTGACTAAAGATGCAATAGGGACCGATCAACAAGGTAATCCTGTTTTCTTGAAAGATATTTGGCCAAGTAATAAAGAAATTGCGGATGCTGTGCGGTTTGTTGACGGCACAATGTTTAGTAAAGAATATGGCGAAGTATTTAAAGGTGACGAAGAATGGCGTGCGATTCCAGTCGGTGAGGGAGAAACCTATAATTGGAGTGATGATTCGACCTACGTTAAGAATCCACCTTACTTCATCGGTATCGACAAGCCATTGCCAGCTTTGAGTGACTTAAAAGATGCGCGAGTGCTGGCGGTATTTGCAGACTCGATCACGACGGACCATATTTCGCCAGCCGGCTCAATTAAGCCAGACTCGCCAGCAGGTAAATACCTGCAAGAAAATGGCGTGCCAGTTGATGAATTCAACTCCTATGGTTCACGTCGCGGTAACCATGAAGTGATGATGCGTGGCACGTTCGCTAATATTCGTATAAAAAACCAAATGTTAGATGGTGTTGAAGGTGGCTTTACGCGGCATATACCAAGTGGTAAGGAAATGTCTATTTATGACGCTGCGATGCAGTATCAGCAAGAAGGCATGCCATTGGTGGTGCTTGCAGGCAAGGAATATGGCACGGGGTCAAGCCGTGACTGGGCTGCTAAAGGCACCACGTTATTGGGTGTAAAAGCGGTTATTGCCGAAAGTTTCGAACGTATTCACCGGTCTAACCTGGTGGGCATGGGCGTGTTGCCATTGCAATTTTCTGAGGGCGAAGGTGTGCAAGCTCATGGCTTAACAGGTGATGAGCAGATTAGCATTACCGGGCTTAACGATGATCTGAAACCTGGGCAGTTGCTGAAGGTGCACGCCAAAAAAGCGGATGGTTCAACCGTTACGTTCGACGTGAAATGTCGAATTGATACGGGTAATGAACTTGAGTACTACCGCAGCGGTGGCATTTTGCACTATGTGCTGCGGCAGATGTTAGCGGCCTAAATAGTTAGGGCTCGGCCGCCGTCGACTTTGATGGATTCGCCAGTGATGAACGGGTTGTCGCGTAAAAAGCGCACCGTTGCAATCATTGGCTCCAGTCCGCCTTCAATGTTGAGCGGCGTCTCAGCTAACACTTTTTGGCGGTGAGCGCTGTCGTGCTCTGGTAGAAAAAGAATAGGCCCCGGCTGGATTGCGTTAACGCGCACAGCTGGGGCTAATTTTTTGGCAAAGGACAAGGTAAGGCTTGCAAGACCAGCTTTTGCCGCACAGTAAGCAACATAATCAGTCGACGGGCTGTCGACATAAATATCCGTAATATTAATGACATTGCCATTCGCAGCCGCTAATTGTTCGTGTAACCCATTGATCAGCAAGTAGGGCGCTGCTGTGTGTACGTTGAGCACGGCCGTTAAGTTGTCATTGCTTGCGTCAATGCGGGCGTTTTCAAAAAAGCATGAGGCGTTATTGACCAGCAAGTGCAGTTGCGAGACGCGTTGCTGAACCGAATCAACGAGCTGATGCACTTGCGCTAAATCGGCTAGGTTAGCTTGCACGGATACAGCACCGCGTTGCTCTAATTCAGCAACGCCGTCTTTGGACGTGTTGTAGTGAGCAATAACCTGATAGCCCTCATCCAGCATTGCATGAGCGAGGGCGAGCCCAAAGCGGCGACCTGCGCCGGTAATAAAAACTGTTTTCGGAGAGTTATTCATGCTGAACATCCAATTGTTGCTGCAAGCTGTTTGCCATGGGTTGAAGGGTTGGAATAACCGGTTTTAGATAACTTGGCACTAATTGCCAGATATCTTTATGCGTAAGACTTCCTAAAATATCTATATCCATAGGGCGGTCTTTCTGGCTGCTCAACGGGTCTGTTCTATCCCGACCCAGATCGATTTCGATGGCGTTAAAGTGTGATTTTAAGGCGTCACAATCGAGGTCAGTTTCAAGCAAAAACAATGCGTTTAAGAAATCCAAATCACTTTCCATAGCCACTGGGCGCGTATACAGCGCACGCGAGTAATGCGCGCGGCCATATCGTGCTATTTGTTCGCGCGCTTTGGCAAAGTTTGTTTCGGGCGCGAGGTTTGCACCCATCGTACACAAATAAATTTGAGGCATAACATTTCCTAAACTGTAGTGATTGTGAGCATACCTTAAGTTGAAATGATTTTCCTCACTTGGTAGCCTAGGAACAAAGGGCTACAGGAAGGAATAGTGCCAAACCTAATCAGGTTCGCAGTATACATCGCTCTGTTTTTATTGATCACGCTGAATGCGCGACCCGCGTCTGCCTATGTTTTATCGGCACAAGACGAATTGCCGGCACTGTCGGCTCCCTCTCAAAGTCGCGAAGGTTATTTTGTATTAACGCTCTCTGAAGCACCAAGTCAGGCTCTATGGGTCGAGTATTCGACTGATCCCGAATTCACCAAGGTCATTCGAACCTATCCGTGGTTCGGTGATTTTGATCGCATGACCTTGTCAGGGTTTAGTAACGGCGAACATTTCTTCCGGTTACGTGGCGAAGCCCACCCCCAAACGAACCAAACTCAGTTAAGTAACGTTGTAAAAGTGCGCGTGGATCACTATCCGTTATGGCAAGCCATTGGACTGTTTTTGGTCGGGTTAGTCGTATTCCTAGCGCTTGCTGGACTCATATGGACAAACCATCAACGGAGTCGCAACGATGACTGAAACGACAGATTTTGCTCTCGATAGTTCGCTCGGATTGGCCTTGGTGGTTATTTTTGGCCTCATTTGGGTTGTATTTGGGTGGTACTTAGGCCGCTCGAATAAAACCCATGAAGACTTCGCGCTAGCCGGACGTAATGTTGGTTTTGCCCTCGCTGCAGCGACAGCTATGGCAACCTGGGTGACCAGTAACACCACCTTAGTTGCGCCGCAACTTACTTACCAATTTGGCATTTGGGGTATGGTCGGCTATTCGTTTGCCGCGCTTGGTTTAATCTTGTTTGCACCGCTCGCAGCCCGGATAAAACGGTTGATGCCCAACGGCTACACCTCGGGTGATTTTATACGCTTACGCTTTGGGCAAGGGGCTTGGTGGGTGTTTATTGTTATCTCGGTGGTTTATGCGTTTGGCTGGTTAATCAGCTTAGGCATGGCTGGCGGTATTTTACTGCAAGCGTTAAGTGGGCTTGATTACCATATTGGCATGACGGCAATTCTTATTATTTGTGTCGGGTATACCTTGTTTGGCGGGTTACGCGCCGTTATTGCCACGGACTTTATTCAGGCCTTGATTATCATTGTTGGCGTGGTGGCAATTGCGTGGTTTTTAATTGATACAGTTAGTTTAGAAAGCGTTCATGGCGAACTGACGAGTAACCATCCGAAACTTTTGGATTTGCTGTTTCCAGCTGCAGTGATGTTTCTATTCAACAACATTTTCTTTGGTTTGGGTGAGATTTTTCATTCAAATGTTTGGTGGTCACGGGCACTCGCATTTAAAGGGAAAGTGGCATTCAAAGCATTTTTATTGGGTGGTTTTTTATGGTTGCCGATACCCATTGTAACTGGATTTATTGCCTTAGCGGCTCCTCAACTTGGAATTTTCCCGCCCAGTGCCGACATGGTCGGGCCCATGGTGGCAGCCGAAGTGCTCGGTAAGGTCGGCGCTATTGTTGTCTTTATTGTGGTTTTTTCTGCTTTAGCGTCTAGCCTTGATTCATTGCTGGCAGCGACATCTGACTTGGTTACGCGCGATATTTACCACAAAAAATTACGGCCGGCTGCAAAAGACCGCGATTTATTCCGTTTTAATCGGTACTGCATTGCCGGTATTGGTGTTGTTACTTGGTTATTTTGTTTGCCGCAGATTGCAACGTTAGGTGCGCTTTTGAATTTTGCCGGCGCTTTTGTGGCCAGCACTATCTTCCCAATTGTGTTGGGTTTATACCAACCGAAGCTTTGCGGTCGTTATGCGGCGCTGGCAATGGCGAGTGGCACTGTATTAGGCCTGGTGGGGTACTTTACGATTGGGTTCTACGTTGCTGCACTAACGTCTTGCATCGTTTCGGCAATCGTCTGTTGTGTTGGACTATGGCGCAGCAAACAGCGTTTTGACTGGCAGTTATTACAGGAGTCATCGTAATGCTTGGTTTAACGGGCTTTAGTGCCTTGGTAATGATTTGCTTAATTTTAGCAGCGATAGCGCCAGTAATTTTGCTTACGCTATGGCTTAAAGATTTATTTTCTAAACAACTTTGGTAACACACTTATGAATGTGAACGATGTCTCATTTGAACGTGAGCGGCCCGACGTGTATGGCGATGCGCATCCTAAAGCACTGCTACGCGTTATACAGGAAGACGGTGATTTTTTGGTTAAGTTGGCGAACCAGCATATTGTTTCGGGTGACCAATTTGATCAAGACACAATGAAACAGCTGTTTCGGTTGGCGGCAAAAATCGAAAGTAATCCAAAGCGGTTTAGTTCTCCGTTACAAAATAAGATTTTAATTAGTGCGTTTTATGAACCAAGCACCCGCACACGGCTTTCGTTTGAAAGTGCGTGGCATCGGTTGGGTGGTGACATCATGTCGATTACTGATCGCTCAACCACAGGTATAGCCAAAGGTGAGTGCCTTGCTGACGTGGCAGAAATGTTCAACAACTACGGCGACTGCGTTGTGTTGCGTGACAATCACGAAAGCTCATTATTTGAAATGATGGACGCTTTGCGAATTCCAATTATTAATGCTGGCAACGGCGCCGATGAGCATCCGACTCAGGCGTTGTCAGACATGTACGCTATTTTCAAATGGCGACCAGAATTGGTCGATCCCGCCAATAACAGCAAGATTCGTATCGGCGTTATTGGGGTACCGAATAAAATGCGTACTGTACGCAGCTTTTTGAAGTGCCTGTCGGTATTCCCCCATGCGGTTGACGAGCTGGTGATTATTCATGATGAAGCGAGCACCGCCGATTTATTTGGTGCGGGCCAGCGCGAAGAATTGGAAGCGCGGGGGATTAAAATCGTCACCAGTACCCAGCTTGAACCGATACTCCCAACGCTTGATGTTGTTTACATCAACGCGATTTCCTGGGAAGGCGATACGTTTAATACCTACGGCAGTGCATTTCACCTGAGTGCGAAGTCGCCGTTAAAAGAAAATGCAATTATTTTACACCCGCTCGCGCGGGGCGAAGAACTTGCAACTGACCTCGACCATACCGCGCACAATTGGTACTTCAGCCAAGCTCGCGGTGCAGTATTTTTACGCATGGCCCTACTGACATGCATGGTAGAACGTGCAGAGCGTGTCATTGACGTCGTATAGAACAAGGACCCAGAAGTATGTGTGGAATTGCAGGAATTTTTAATCGTAACGCTGGTGAACAGCCAGACCCACAAACCCTCGTTAATATGGCCGCGATTATGCATCATCGCGGGCCGGATGGGTTTGGTTACCATGTAATGCCAAACTCAGGTGTAGGATTTAGTCATGCACGTTTGTCGATTATTGACTTAGATGAAGATAGGGCGCGTCAGCCTTTTGTAAACGATAGCGGCAACTTACTGTTAGCGCACAATGGTGAATTTTATGATTTTAAGCGAATCCGTGCAGACCTGACCGCACGCGGCGCGCGGTTTCGCACCAAAAGCGACTCAGAAATTGTTTTGCATTTGTATGAACGTGAAGGCTTAGACGAAACATTAAAACACTTGCGCGGTGAATTCGCTTTTGGTTTATACGATACGCAAGAAGATGCCATGTATTTGGTGCGTGACCGCTTCGGCATCAAACCTCTCTACTATACCGAAACACCCGAGGGCGTGGTGTTCGGCTCTGAATTGAAGGTATTGTTTGCGCATCCGGCGGTGCAGCGTAAGTTTTCATCAGAAGGCTTGTACCATCAACTTATTCAAGTGATGGTGCCGGGCTCAACCGCATTTGAGGGTATTAAACAGGTCGCGCCAGGGCATGTTGTGAAAATTGTGCGCAATGCAGACCGACTTGATCTGAGCGAGCAAAAATACTGGGACGTTAACTTTCCGCTCGAACATGAATACCCAGGCGATGACGTCGACGAACAGCAATACATTGAGGGTGTGCGTAAACACCTTTTAGAAGCCGTTCAGCACCGTTTAACCGCAGATGTTCCAGTAGGCTGCTACTTGTCTGGGGGAATAGATTCGTGCGCTATTTTGGGGCTATCGGCAGCAGCTACGCAAACCTCAGTAAAAGCGTTTACCATTGGTTTTGATTCCAATGACTATGATGAAACACCCATTGCACAGGAAATGGCTGAAGCGACCGGTGCTGATCATCACATCATGCGGTTGAAGGCCGATGATTTGTATGACCATTTTGTCAAAACGATATGGCATACGGAACGCACTATTTATAACACACTTGGCGTCGCCAAGTACCTGATGAGCCAGCAAGTGCATGACGTGGGTTATAAAGTGGTTTTAACGGGTGAGGGCTCGGATGAACTGTTTGCTGGCTACCCGGCATTTCGCAAAGACATGTTTTTGCATGGTCTCGATCATTTGCCCGACAGCGAACGCAAAGCCTGGCAAGAGTTGCTCGAGAAAAATAACAAACTGTTTAAGGGCGCCATGTTAGCTCGCGAAGAGTTTGTGAGTCCGGCGTTTAACGCAAAGATGGGCTTTACTCCAAGCTGCGTGCAACCTTGGCTGTCATGTGCCGATACGGCCTTACCGTTAATCAACGAAGAACGCCGTGCGGAGCTCGATGACTATGACGCGGGTAGGGCGATTGCGAACACCTTGGATGAGGCGATGTTGAAAGGGCGCCATCCACTGGATAGAGCCCAATATGTCTGGATAAAGACGATGCTTGAGGGACAAATTTTGACATGGGGTGGCGATCGTGTCGACATGGCGAACTCTATGGAAGCCCGGCCACCATTTTTAGATCATCATCTCGCCGAGTATGCCTTTACCGTGCCACCGCACTTACGTATTAAGGGCAACAAAGAAAAATACGTGCTGCGTGAAGCCATGAAAGGCTTACTGCCGGAAACCTTATACAAACGTGAAAAGTTCGCGTTTATGGCACCACCGGCGCATACCGATCCGAAAAAGTGGCAGGCAGTGTTAAAACTTGCTGAACAGTTTTTGTCAGAAGAAGCGGTGAAAGAAGCAGGCTTGCTGGACTATGCTGAAGTGAAGCGTACGTTTGAAAAGCATGAGTCTGACGCTGTGCCAATTGATGAGAAAGTTCAGCTCGATGCAGTCATTAACCATATGCTTGGCGTGCAAATATTGCACCATCACTTTGTCAAAACCGATGTGCCCGCATTGGCCCAACAACGGGCCAATGAGCTTGGCTGGTGCGCTTAATGCACCAGCTTCAATAGGGCTTTGGCGATATCGGTGTTATCAATATAACCTTTAAACGCGTTAGCGCCTGGGCCAGTAGCCATCACCGGAACATCCACTGCGGTGTGCCCGGTGGTGGTCCATCCGGTACGTGTGTGTTCACTAATGATAGCGACCAACTCGTTTCGAATTGGTGCAAGTCGGCTTCGGCCTGTCAGTTCAGGGCTAATGGTGATTGCAGTGATTTGTTGCCACTGTTGCTCGGTTAGCTCTAGGTTTAAGCGAGGCGCTAAATAGTCACGCCATTGAGATTTTGGCAAGTCGAGCAGCGCAGTTGCCATCATTTCAAGCGACTGGTTGATACCCATAACCTTGTCCGAATACCACGCATACTCACCGCCTTGTCCAAGCGTTAAGCCACCAGTGGAATGATCAGCTGTGATCACGAGCAACGTGTTTGGGTGCTGCTGCATATAATCACGCACGACTTGAACAGCAGCCGCAAAGTCAGCCATTTCATGTACTGCACAGGCAATATCATTCGCATGCCCACACCAATCAATTAAGCTGCCTTCAACCATCAATGCAAACGGCTTACCGTTTTGTGCTGATTTTTGCGTTAGCGTACGTAACGCGTGTTGGGTCATTTTGGCTAAGCGCTCTGGTTCATCATCAATTGCAAAGGGCAGTGCAGTTGGAGCGAACAAGCCCAACACAGGTGTTGTTTCAACCGTATCGAGTTGGTCCATTTCCGTGACCACAGTCATGCCTTGTTGCTCTAATTTCGGCAACCAATTCATATCGTCACGATTAAAGTAGTCGTAGCCACCGCCAAGTAATACATCGAAACTCCACCCGCCTTCAGTGACTTGCTGAGCATAAGAGTCGGCAATGGCGTTGTAGAGATTGCGCGAAGGATGGTGGGTAAAAAAGCTGGCTGGCGTCGCGTGGTTTACTTGTACCGTTGCCACAGCACCAGTGGACCAGCCTTTACTGCGAGCAAGCTCCATGAGCGTTTGTTGCGGTAGTTTTTGCGCATCAATACCAATTGCACCATTGTAGCTTTTATGACCAGTAGCCAGAGCTGTTGCACTTGCGGCTGAATCAGTAACCCAGGTGCTATCGTCAGGGTAGGTGGTTGCCGCGCCAACCAAAAGGTCATCAAAGGGCGTGGAAGCTAGATGTTCGGAACCTATCTCGCTCATGGCATAACGGTAAGCGGAAATATATTCAAACCCCATGCCGTCACCAATCATAAAGATAATATTTGGTGCTGAGTTGGGTTGAGCAGAAGCTTCTGGTTTATCAGTCGCTGAGTGAGCGGCGCAGCCTGATAATACCAGTGTAGCCACCGTCATGGCTGTAGTTACGCGTAACAACATAATGAGTATCCATTGAATGATGAATTTTAGATATTTTAATTGGTAAAAATGACAGCGGTATGACGCTTCATCCGCTGCCGATTCTGTCATTATTTCGATTTAAAACTGTATGTCCGCATATACTGGGTCATGGTCTGACGCACGGTAAGGCGAAGGAGCATACCAGTTTGGGTTTTTATCCGCGTTATTGTATTGCAATAACGTTGGCTCATCGGCATTTATTGACCAAATGGCTTGATTGACCACGCGAGCGGTGAGGCCCGATGAAACCAATAGATGATCAAGACTGCCAGCCTGAGCATCATAGACGTAGCTATAACCTTGCGGATTAAAATAGTCTATTCGATTGTAATAACCGTGCTTTAATAAGGTCTGAATAGGGTCTTCTTGTGCGTAGGCATTGAAATCGCCCATGAGTACGCGCAACGAGTGACGCCGCAGTTCTGGATGATTATCAATGAAGTCAGCAAGCAACTGGGATGATTCTGTGCGGGCTTGATTCCAACAGGCCTGGCCATCGTTCTGATTAGCGTTGGCATCGTTTCGATCACTTGGGCAACTGCCTTTAGACTTAAAATGATTGACCGCAACCACGAGATTTTCAACGGTGTTATAAGGCACAAAACGTTGAATGAGCGGAAGCCGACTGCGTTGCCCAAAAGGCGCTTGGTTAATGGTTAGCGGTTTTCCTTCTGGCCGAACCTTATCTCTACGATAAATTAAGCCATTGGTAATGGCGTCACTGCCGAAGCGGTCTTGATCGGCCTGAATAAAGCGCCATGGGTGCCCAGTGGCTGTAGCTAGGGCATCGGTTAGCTCGTAAATGGCACTGTAACTAGCGTAGCCGTCGTTTTCAATTTCCATTAAGCCAATCACATCGGCATTTAATTGGCTCAGCGCTGCGATGATCTTTTGATGCTGGCGAGCAAATTCTTCCGCAGTTTTTGCCCCTCGTTCAGTGGGGAATAATTTTTCACGACCCTCGCCGTTAAAATAGTTAAGCACATTGAATGCTGCCACTCTTACAGTATTTGTTGCTGGGCTTTGCGGTGGCTGCGGACGACTGTTCGTTTTAACCACTTCGATGGTTGATATAGGTTGCAGCCGATAATCGCCACGAAACTCGCTTAAGATACCTGACACTGGGCCAATGGTATCGCCACTGCGTAAGCTATTGTCGGCACTAAGCGTGGGTGCTGGAACTTTTATTTCATCAGGGTTTGGTGCTTGGTTGTCATCAATAACAAGCCGAGCAAGTTTATTTTCTATGGCACGCTTACGAGCCGGCTCACCCGGTTCAACGTGCTGAGTTGGCGTGTATAAACGCTGCGGTGCAACATCGAACTGACCGTGACGAAGCAATTGATAATGTCCATTTACCGTTAATGACTGGGTTAACGACAGCAACATGCCTTCAAGTGCTTCGAATTGCTCAATATTCGCAACCGGCAATTCAAACTGAATGGGTTCTACGGTCAGGTTGCTGTCACAAACAGCGAAGTCTGTGACAGTCTCGATTTGCGTCAGACCATTACGCTCACCAATGGTACCGGTAACATACGCCAGTTCACCGACATTCATCTCCAGTGTGGTATTCGCAGTTGAAACGAATAGCCCTTCGGATGTCATCGCGTTGTCGTCGACGTCATTAGGTACGCTTTGTATAAAGTAGCCATCCAGCGCGTCCGCGCCCGGCCATGCTGCGGTTACCACACCTCGGGTAGTCACTTGCTGGCCGACCAAGCTTGATTCTGCACTGGTACCTTGTATTTGATTAATACGGGTAACGTCGCTTAAGCACAGCGGTGGCTGCGTTACTTGAGCGCAACTGGCAAGTAGCAGTATGGAGAGGCTACTTAGGCTTGCGCGTACGATATTTTTTTTGTTCATAGGTTCCTACTTCAAGCACGTTTGCGGCATCGAGTCGTTCCGCATCCATCATGGCAGCTATTCGTTGCATTCCAGCCACAAGTTGTGATTGTTCCCAATCAGCAAGCGCCTGAAATTTATGAATGAAATCTTCCTGCAGCGGCCGCGGAGCTTCGGCAAGACGCGCCCGGCCCGTTGGCGTTAGTGATAAAACAACGCGGCGTCTATCCTGTGTGCTGCGCTCGCGGTGAATCAGTTCGCGATGCTCTAACCGATCGATAACATTACTGACCGTAGCTGGGCTCAAGGTAATATTTTGGGCAACCGAACTGGCTGTAATACCGTCCGGCGCCGCTGCAATCTCGCGCAGAATCAATAATTGTGGGGCAGTTAGCCCTGTTAATTTGTTCAACTGTTTTGAGTACAAATCTGTTGCACGTATGACCTTTCTGAGCGCAAGCAGCAGTTCTTCGTACTTTTCCATAGCAATTCCTATGCTCTTACTTGGCGCAGCTTAACGTCGCGCCGATAAGTCAGTGCGACGAATTTGAACCACCAAACCGAGTTGTGGGTGATCAAAATAATGGGTTTCATGACTGATCACGCGGCGTAACTGGTTCAGTCGATAGCTACGCAAAAATTGTGAAGTTATTCGTTCCACTTGCAAGGCTTGTTCGAGCTGCGCTGGCAGTTCGCGTTGATTGAAGCGCACCTTTTGTGGCGATCGCAATTCAAGGTCACTGTCGATATGCAAGTAGTTGCCAACCAAATAGATATGCAAAGTACCATCGAGTTCCCACACCGGTGTTGGGCGCTCTGAATGCTCTCGTGCCGGCAGCAGTGGGGGTGGATTTGGAGTACGGTGATCACGATAACTCAAATTCAGCGCATTCTGACTAACCTGATCCAACAATATTTCGAGCTCTTCAAATAGCTTAGGCTCGCTTTCGTTTTTATCGTCAACGGCTTCAATGTGAGCCAAAGGTGGCTGCTCGTATCCGCTGGGTAGGAACCTTTGGCCAAAGTTACGACCACCGAACAAGCGAACTTTATTATTGGCGCTACGGTTAAAAACGGGAATTCGATAGGTTACATGCAGCAGCGGTGTGCCAACATTTCGACGCTCTAACTGTTCACGAAAATCATTAAAGGTATGCGCAGATTCAGCGAGTAAGTAAGGTCCAGTTGCCTGTGTCATGTCACCACCAAAACCGTTAATTACAGATGCTGGCGCATGTTTGAAGCCACTTAAAATACGTGCTGGTTGATACCAGGGCTCCGCGAACGGGTCGAGTTCTTCGGCTTGGGCGCAAAACACCGGGCGCACTTGAAGTTCTTGCTCTGCATCAGGGCATTTAGGAATATCATGAAGCATGCCGTAAAAATTTGGTGCATAAAACTCTGAAAGCGGATCATTGGCTGCTTCCACCTGGCGAGGAGGGTGCCAGGGGAATTCTTCGATATCAGGCGTTTCAGTGTGTTTAAAAACCAACACCTCAACCTCAAACCAACGCCAATCTTCAGGGTTTTCCTGAGCGAAACCAGCGGTAGAAATAGCTAAACCAAATGCGATTAGGCTCGTGCGCAACCAAGCAGTCATAATTATCCTCGTGCAAACTCGTCTAATAACGACTCTACCAGTTTCAGACGACCTTGAGTATCTTCTATTTTACGAAGAATACGTAAACGATTAGGGCCATCAAGACGGTATTCATCTGGTTGAGACTGAATTAAACCAATCAAAATGTGCGGAGAAACACGCGTATCATCGGCAAACTCGATGTTAATACTCTGCGGGCCACCGTCTATTTTACGAATTCCCAGTGTACCAGCCCGATTGCGCAGCTCAGTTACCCGAACGAGGTTTTTAACCGCATCAGGTAAAAGACCGAAGCGGTCTATCAGCTCAACCTGAATTTCATGCAAGCTTTGCACATCGTCACTACTGGCAATGCGTTTATAGAGGCTTAACCGCGTATTCACATCGGCAATGTAGGTTTCCGGTAATAACGCTGGCACACGAAGGTCAATTTCTGTTTGTGCTTTAAGTAGCTGATCAAGAGCAGGCTGTTTGCCTTCACGTAATGCTTTCACTGCTTGCTCGAGCATTTCCATGTACAGCGTAAAACCGATGGTTTCAATTTGTCCACTTTGGTCATCACCAAGCAACTCACCAGCACCGCGAATTTCTAAGTCGTGCGTCGCCAACATGAAACCCGCACCCAAGTCTTCAAGTTGGGAAATGGCTTCCAGACGTTTTATAGCATCCTTGGTTATACGTTTCGGGTTGGGAGTTAATAAGTATGCGTATGCTTGATGGTGCGATCGCCCAACACGGCCGCGTAACTGATGCATTTGGGCAAGGCCGAGGTGATCAGCCCGGTCCATAATGATGGTGTTGGCGGTTGGCACATCAATACCAGTTTCCACAATCGTTGTGCACACCAGCACGTTATAACGTTGATGGTAAAAGTCGGACATAATGCGCTCAAGATCGCGTTCACGCATTTGGCCGTGCGCTACGGTAACCCGAGCCTCCGGAATTAACGCTGCTATGGTTTCAGCAGTTTTCTCGATGGTTTCAACATTATTGTGCAAAAAGTATACTTGCCCGCCACGCAGTATTTCACGCAATACGGCCTCACGAATTGTTGGTTCATCATACTCACGCACAAAGGTTTTAACGGCCAAGCGCTTAGCCGGTGGCGTTGCGATAATGGATAAATCACGTACACCGTGCATGGCCATATTTAATGTGCGCGGAATTGGGGTTGCGGTAAGCGTTAAAATATCAACGTCAGCACGTAAGCGTTTGACGGCTTCTTTTTGGCGCACCCCAAAGCGGTGTTCCTCGTCCACAATTAACAGCCCGAGGTCTTTAAATTTTACGTCGGCGCTAAGCAGTTTGTGCGTGCCAATAACCAGATCAATTTTGCCTTGAGCAAGGTCTTCTAAAATCTTTTGCGTTTGCTTGCCTGTTTTAAACCGTGACAAAACTTCAACGCGAATCGGCCAATCCGCGAAACGGTCTTTAAAGTTTTCAAAATGCTGTTGAGCCAATAATGTTGTGGGCACTAACACCGCGACTTGTTTCGCGTCGCTCACTGCAACAAAAGCGGCACGCATAGCCACTTCTGTTTTACCGAAACCTACGTCACCACACACCAAACGGTCCATCGCGCGGTCAGATTGCATGTCGGCCAATACGCCTGCAATTGCCGCCTGCTGATCATCAGTTTCTTCAAACGGGAAGCTGTTAGCAAAGCGCTGGTATTCTTCAGTATCAAGATGATAGGCGTAACCTGGCTTCGCTTCGCGACGGGCATACACATCGAGTAACTCGGCCGCAACATCACGAATTTTCTCAGCAGCTTTGCGTTTCGCTTTCTCCCATTGGTCGTTACCTAATTTGTGCAGTGGTGCTGAGGCTTCCTCACCACCGCTGTAGCGGCTCAATACATGCAGTGCCGCTACCGGCACATAAAGCTTACTGCCACTGGCATATTCGATAGTCACAAACTCGGTAGTGACGCCACCTGTGTCCAAGGTTTGTAGGCCTTGATACCGGCCCACGCCATGATCAATATGAACAACCGGTTGGCCAATGCGCAGCTCAGCTAAGTTGCGAACCATATTTTCAGCACTGACAGTCGCTTTTTGATCGCGACGACGGCGCTGGGCAATGCGCTGACCTAATAATTCGGTTTCGGTAATGACCAGTAGTTTTTGTTCAGGTAAGGCAAACGAATTAATAATAGGGCTAACACTGATACCGCACGTATCGGTGCTTGCTATAAAGTCATCAAACTGGTCAAACTCCGCCAGGTGCAATTGCAGCGGTGCCAATAGTTCCCGCAAGGTTTCGCGGCGCCCAGCCGACTCCACCAAAAACAGCACGCGCTGTTTCTCAGCGAACGCCTGTTGTAAGCGCTTTTGTAAGCTCTCGAGTGGGTTTTTTAATTGATGATTAACCGCAATCTCGCCCAAACTGTCTGTTTTGAACAGCTGCGGGCCGGGTTGCGGTTTCCCCTCGGGTACCATGGCACGAATACGTGGCATGGCCTTAAATGCGCCGTGTACCTGATCAGCGGATAAAAACAGCTGCGCTGGCGGAACTAATGGCCGCAGCGGGTCATAGCGGCGTTGTTCGTAACGTTGGTTGATATCCTGCCAAAGCTGCTCAAGGCTGCCTTGTAGATCGCCAAACGAAACCAACAGGGTGTTATCCGGTAAATAATCAAACAGGCTAGCGGTTTGTTCAAAAAATAACGGTAAGTAATATTCGACACCGCCGGGGAACTGTTGATTCGAAACTTGATAGTACACTGAATCACGGGAATTCGAAGCGTCAAACATCTCGCGGTAGCGCGCGCGAAACGCATCAATAGCCGTAGGCGAGGTAGGGAATTCATGGGCTGGCAATAAGTTGATTGCGTCAATTTCTGCCGAAGACAGCTGCGTGTCTGGGTCAAATATACGAATTGAATCAACTTCATCGTCAAAAAAATCAATGCGATAGGGCTGTGAACTACCCATTGGGAATAAATCGAGCAAGGAACCGCGTACGCAGAACTCGCCATGCTCCATGACTTGGGCAACGTGCCGATAGCCAGCGCGCTCAAGGCGCTGACGCAGGCCATGGATGTCCAGTTTCTGACCTTTATTAACCTGTACCGCTTGCCCCGCAACATAGTTAGTGGGAGCAATACGGTGCATTAACGTATTTAATGACACAATAAGTGCGCCACGCTGCATATCTGGCAGGCGTGCGAGCACACTCAAACGCTCTGAAATAATATCCTGATGCGGCGAAAAGCTGTCGTAGGGCAACGTTTCCCAGTCAGGAAACACCATCACCTGTTGGCGCCAGGTAGGGGTGAAATATTGCACTTCATGTTCAAGACGATGCGCTTGGGGCGCGTCTGGTGTGACGACCAGTACCGGCCCGTCATGTTGTTCAATGAGCTGCCCAAGCGCAAGTGCAACACTACTACCAGCAAGATTTTGCCAGGTGATGTCTCGAGTTGCATTCGCGGGTTTTGGTGGCGTAAGAATAGACGCTTTGGTCATGAGTTTTTGAATTCTCTACTGCGTTTCATTGTATGCATTGAAGTATACCGCAACTTGACGCTTGGATCAGTCGTCAGTTTTCTTTATGCTTGCTGCGCGAGCTATTTAGCAATGAGTTATTTAGGACACACATGTTTAAACCAGCTGCTTTATTTTTGGGAATACGATATAGCCGAGCCCGTCATGGGAATCGGTTTACGCGATTTATTAATCGATTTGCCCTTGCTGGAATTCTTATCGGTGTCGCCGCATTAATTATTGTTAGTTCGGTTATGAATGGCTTTGAAGCCCAGCTCAAGCAACGTATTTTAGGCGTTGTGCCGCAATTAACAATTACCTCAAACAGTACTTCAGGCATTTCGGATTGGCAGCAATTGGCCACCAGTATACCGACGCTACCTGGTCAACGCGCTTTGGTGCCTCAGGTGGGCAGTGCGGGGGTGGTGCAAAGCAGTGGTCAATTGCGGCCCGTATACATTCAGGGGTTGTTTCCTGATGCAGCAGACGCGCGCGAACAATTTCAACCACTGGAAGATAATATTCTCTATGGCAGCCTGAACGCGCTTCAGGAGGGCAGTTACAGCATTGTGTTGGGGCAAACATTGGCGCAGCAGCTTGACGTTTGGCCGGGCGATTCAATACGTGTTATCGCTGCTGCAGGCGGCATTTATACCCCATTAGGGCTGATGCCTGCACAACGCCAGTTTACTGTGGCTGGCATTGTTGCCATGCAATCCGAAGCCGATAAGCAATTGCTTATCATGCATGGTGCCGATGCCGCACGACTTTTGAGATTACCGCAAGGGCATGTTTCTGCGTTACGCTTCTATTTCAATGATCCATTTAATGCATTGACTGCTGAGCCGCATCTGAAGGCCTTGTTGGACGATCAATTAACGACGCATACCTGGCGTGAGCAGTATGGTGAGTTGTTTGATGCAGTGAGCATGGAGAAGCGCATGGTCGGCCTCATGTTAGGCCTCATTATTGCTGTGGCCGCGTTCAATATCGTCTCTGCACTAATGATGGTTATTCAAGACAAACGCTCTGATATTGCTATTTTGCAAACCATGGGAATGCGCCGCAGTCATTTGTATTCGATGTTTATGATACAAGGCTTAGCTAATGGTGTTGTAGGTGCATTAGTGGGCTTACTTTTGGGTGTTACGGGTGCGAGTTATGTGAATGAAATTCTGTCAGCATTGCGGGTAGACTTGAGCTTTACCGGTCAAGCTGGCCTGCCCGTGTTGATGCAGCCAGAACAAATTATCACAATTGTGCTGGCAGCAATGTTGCTGACCTTACTGGCAACCTTTTATCCTGCTTGGCGAGCAAGTCAAATATTGCCTGCCGAAGCATTACGCTACGAATAATACAAGGATTGCACAGAATGTTGATGGAATGCCGCCAATTATCCCGTGTTTATCAAGACGGTGACCGCCAATTACGGGTGCTACAACACGTTGAACTTACTATCGAAACCGGTGAAATGCTTGCCATTGTTGGCAGCTCGGGGTCAGGGAAAAGTACCTTGCTGCATTGCATGGGGGGGCTTGATAAACCAACTTCCGGCGACGTGTTGTTCGCAGGCGAACCGATTCAGAATTGGTCCGCAAATACGCTAGCAGACTGGCGCAATCAAGAACTGGGTTTTATTTACCAATTTCATCATTTGTTACCTGAGTTTTCTGCCTTGGAAAATGTTGCCATGCCGCAACTGATAGCTGGTATTAATGGCACCGCTGCTGAAGCGCGGGCGCGGGCGTTACTGGAGCGTGTCGGGTTAAGCGAGCGGGTGAACCACCGTCCGGCAGAGTTATCTGGTGGTGAGCGTCAGCGTGTGGCTATCGCGCGGGCTCTCGTCAATGGGCCGCGTCTCGTGCTCGCGGATGAACCGACCGGTAATCTCGATGATACAACAGCCATTCAAATATTTGAGTTGTTGCAAGAATTAAACCGTGAACTAACCACAGCGTTTGTCATTGTTACACATGATCAGTCGTTGGCCGCGCAACTGCCGCGCACATTAACTTTGCATCATGGGCAACTGGTGCCTCCGGAACATAACACATGATGCAGCCCTGGAATCTAACATGGCAGTTGGCAAGGCGCTTTCGCAAACGCAGAGAGCGCAGCGGCTTTGTGTCATTTATATCGGCTTCGTCAACGCTAGGAATTGCGCTCGGCTGTATGGTTTTTATCGCTGGGTTAAGCGTGATGAATGGTTTTGAAAAGGTGTTGCAAGAGCGTTTTTTGAGCCTCATTCCGCATGTTGAACTTCGCGCCGTTAATAGTCAACTCGAAGATGCTCAGAAAATTATCGATATCAGCCTGGCGCATCCACAGGTGATTAGCGCAAAACGTGTGATTCGTACGCAGGGTATGGTGCAACAAGGCGCCCAATTTACCGGAGTGCAGGTGCAAGGCGTTGATACCAGTCAACCTCAATCAATTGAAAGTTATACGGATGCGTCAACGTGGCAGGCGTTACAAGACACTCCCAAAGGCGTGATGTTGGGTGCCCAGTTGGGTAAAAAGCTTAAGGTTGATGCGGGCGATTCAATTATTTTATTGGTCGCCCAAAATGGTAATTTCCGCGAGCCCAAACGAACCCGTTTACAGGTACTTGGTTTCTTTAATTTTGGCGGGCAGGTTGATCATCAATTTGCTTATGTGAAACTCGATACCGCGCGAGAAATGGTGGGTATCAAGACAGGAACAACAGCTGTTGAACTGAGCGTAACGGACATTCTGCAAGCCCAGCGCGTTGCCAGCGAATTAGGAAGTCAAATACAAGAATACATTTATTTGGATAGTTGGATGCGATCGCAAGGACATTTATATCGCGATATTCAATTGGTACGGGTGGTCATGTATTTGGTGTTGGTTTTAGTATTGGCTGTTGCTTGCTTTAATATTGTGTCGACCCTAGTCATGACAGTTCAAGAGAAACAGCGACATATTGGTATCTTAGCTACTATGGGCTTACGCTCGAAGAAAATCATGCAAGTATTTGTCTGGCAGGGGCTACAGAACGGTATGTTTGGCGTGTTACTGGGCGTTATTGCGGGCTTATTACTCACGATTGCCTTGCCTGATTTAATGAGTTTGGTGCAATGGTTTAGCGGTGAAACGTTACTGGCGAGCGATGTGTATTTTATCAATCAAATTCCGGTGGAACTGGAATGGCTTGATGTGCTTTTGGTTGCGGCGGTGGCGGTATTGATGAGCATTTTGGCAACGATTTATCCAGCTTGGCGTGCGGCAAAAACGGAAATAGTGCAGGCGGTTAGTGGCTAAATTAATGCTTTGATTTATGCTGCTTGGCTTTTTCGAGCATCCGTTGAGCGCGCTCGCGCCAAGCGCTGACAACCGACTGGCGCCACAGCAAACTAATGGTGAAATAGCCAACTAAACTGCTGACAATGGCCATAATCAGGCAGCCCAACAAGAATGCAGGGCCTATGGTGGTGATGCTATGTCCAAGCCATTGCCAAGACAGTTCAAAAGCAAAGGCTTGCGAGGGCTGGCCGAGTAACCATGTGCCAATAAGATAACAAAAATAAAAGAGCACCGGCATCGTGATGGGGTTCGAGACCCACACCAACGCTACCGAAAGCGGTAAGTTAACGCGAAACGGAATTGCAGCCGCTGCCGCCAGTACCATTTGAAAGGGCACTGGAATAAAGGCACAAAACAAACCAACAGCGAAACCTCCTGCGGCAGAGCGTCGATTGAGATGCCACAAGTTTGCATCGTGCAGCAACTTACCGAAGACCTGAAGGCTACGGCTGTTTCTCACAGTTTCATGACTAGGCATGATGCGTTGAATAAACTTTCGTGGCATGTTTAATCCGTTTAGTTCTGGCCGAATTTAATTCATCAAAACAGGTACAACGTCCATGGATAGGTGGTTGTGCGCAGCGCTGTTAGGCTATGCCCTATCGTTTAGTTTTAGCAAGCCATTGGCTATTGAGCAATGGCTTGTAGCTGCAACTTTAGTCGTGCTCATTGTTTGGCAACTTCAGTCAATGCGACGTTATGCGACAGTCATAGGGTGTGTATTGTGCGGCATTGGGTGGGGCAGTGGCAACGCTTATTTGCATCAATCAGCACAAATTTTGCCGGCTAATTTTGGCAAAACATTGTCCGTTGAGGTTGCAATAACGGGTATAACGCAAGTCCGTGATAAATTCTGGCGGGTAGAAGGGGAAATTGTTCAACTAAACGGTACAGCATTACCGGCAAACATCTTTCAAAACTCCTCGATTCGGCTCAACTGGTATGAACCTCCCGCAGAGACTGTTCGTCCGCCGCAGGCTGGCACGATTTGGCGTTTCCAGGCTCGCCTCAAACATCCACAAGGCATTCGCAATGACGGCAGCTTTCTTTATCATCGCTATTTAGTGAGTCGCGGTATTCACGCGTTGGGAAGTATTCGAAGCGGCCATTATGTACGCGGTAAACCAAGCTACCGGCAGCAGCTCTTTAATCAACTGGCCGCATACAGTGATGAATTTCAACAGTTTGGTATTTTACTCGCTCTAACACTGGGTGATCGCCAAGCGCTCTCGCCCGAACAGTGGCTAACCTACCAACGCACCGGTCTCGCGCATTTAATTGCCATTTCAGGCTTGCACTTAAGCTTGGTGGCTGGTGGCGTATTACTTCTCAGCAGAACATTTAGCGCGCGCTTGGGCCGTAGCCGAAGCCGTCGAGAACTTCTTAACAGTTGGATAGTAGGGACAATTTTGGCGCTGCTGGCTGCCTTTGCATATGCGTGGTTAGCTGGTTTTGCCACGGCAACGTTACGCGCATTTGCCATGTTTTCGGTGGTGATGCTGCACAAATACTATGCATTGCACACACCACCGTCACGGGTATTGCTGCGGGCGGTAGCGGTTGTTGTTGTCGTTGAACCCATGGCGTTATTGCAACCAGGATTTTGGCTGAGTGTTGGTGCTGTCGGCACGATTTTATTGATGCATTGGCGCTGGCCTGTCATTCGTGGACGGTGGCACGCTATACGCGCATTGTGGCGCCTGGAAGTGGTGCTGACCTTGGGCCTGTGGCCGCTAACAGCGTTGTGGTTTGGCGGCTTGCCTGTGCTCGCGCCGCTTACCAACATGGTGATGGTTCCGGTGATTGCGATGTGGGTATTGCCGATGAGTTTGATGGCATTACTGGTGTTGTCATTGCAGCAAGATAGTGGTGCTGTATGGCTATTTCGGGTGGCGGAATGGCCGTTAAATATAGTAGAGCCCGTGCTAGAGGCTATTGCGCGATCGCCTTGGCAATGGCTACCTGATCATGTCAGCGGCTCAATCAGCTGGTTAGCAATATTACTGGTTGCATGGCTATTGCCATGGCGTAACCGTTGGAAACTTGCGGCAAGTTGCGTATTCATTGTTGGATTGCTTATTGCGCGGCAGTTGCAAGCTTTAGACACTTCGATAAATTTGTATGTTTTGGATGTTGACCAAGGTTCCGCCATTGTTGTTGCGCAAGGCAATCGCGCTTTGTTGATCGACACCGGCGCTGATTGGGAACTGGGCGGAAATATGGCGGAACGTGCCATTTTGCCGTTTTTGCGGCACCATCAACTGGTTCCTGAACTGGCATTTGTAAGCCATACCGATAATGATCATCAAGGCGGGGCTACAGCCATTCGCGCCATATTCCCGCACCTACGTTGGTACGGTAGCGGGCAAGGAGCTCCTTGCACCGCCGGGCAAACTGGCGTTTGGGGGAAAGTGCGTTGGTCTGCGTTGCATCCACGCGAAGTAACTGAGAACGTGAACAACGATGACTCATGCGTATTGCTATTGGACGTAAACGGAACGCGGATTCTGATACCCGGAGATATAAGTAAGCGCGCCGAACGCCAGTTGTTGGCGCATGCGGCCGACGTACGTGCCGATATCTTAGTGCTGGCGCATCATGGGAGTAATAGCTCGAGTGAAAGCTATTTTCTGCGCGCTGTACAGCCGCACATAGCCGTGGCAAGTCGCGGGCGTAATAATGCGTATGGCATGGTTGCCGAACCGGTTAGAACGCGGCTGCGGGATATGGGCGTAAAACTCATTGATACCGCGGTAGGTGGCCAAGTTAATATCTCGCTGAGTAAGTCAGGATGGCACGCGATACAACCTTGGGCCGCAACACATCGCGCATGGTTTGATGCGGATAACTAGCCAGTCGCCCACTAAAACGGTTAGAATGCAGTTATTGTTGAACTTATTAAGACTTGCATGAGCTCTGAAACCATTTCTGAAAACATCTCTGAAACCCTAAAAAAGCGCACATTTCGCCGCTTAATAGGTTACATAAAACCGTATCGTGCGGCCTTTATCTTTTCAGTGTTTGCCATGATTGGCTACGCGGCGGTTGATACATTTTTCTTCTCGCAAATAGAAACACTCATTGATGATGGCTTAACGGAACAAGACCCAACCATACTGATCTACGGTGCTATTTTTGTACCCTTGGTGTTTATTACACGTGGGGCGTTCAACTTTATTTCGACTTATTTGCTGAATTGGGTGGGCTTTCGTGTCATCACCACATTAAGGCAACAGTTGTTTGACCACATGATGAAGTTGCCGGTGTCGTTCCATGACCGGCACTCAACGGGCGATCTGCTCTCAAAAATCACCTACACCACACAACAAGTGGCAGAGGCAAGTTCGCGCGCCATTCTGGTGTTGATTCGCGAAGGTGCATTCGTCATTGGCTTGTTGGGTTTGATGTTTTACATCAGTTGGGAATTGTCCTTGGTGTTTTTGGTGGTCGGGCCGTTAATTGCGAAGGTGGTTTCGGTTGTATCTAAGCGCTTTCGTCAGGTTTCGCGACGCATTCAAACCGCCATGGGTAATGTGACGACCACCGCTGAGCAGATGCTCAACGGCCACAAAGTTGTGGTGATGTATGAAGGGCAGAAGCGTGAATCGAAACGTTTCCGCGACATTAATAATGTCACTCGTAATCAGAATATGAAACTGATTAATGCGCAAACAGTAAGTACCTCAATTATTCAGTTGATTGCGTCGTTTAGCTTGTCCATGGTGCTCATTTTAGCCAGCTTCCCAGATATGCTGGAACAGCTTTCAGCGGGGGCATTTACCACCTTACTGACCTCAATGATCATGTTACTGCGGCCATTAAAACAACTGACAACGGTTAACAGTGACTTTCAGCGGGGTATCGCTGCGGCACAAAGCATTTTTGAAGTGCTTGACGAAAAGCCGGAACCGAATACTGGAACCTATTCTGTGGAAAGAGCACAGGGCAATATTCGCTTCGAAGACGTCACATTTACTTATGACGAAGCTGAATCGCCAGCGCTTGATCACGTTAATTTTGAAGTGAAGCCGGGTAAAATTCTTGCGTTAGTTGGCCGATCAGGTAGCGGCAAATCAACTATTTCTAATCTTCTTACCCGTTTTTATGCACCGCAGGGCGGCAAGATTTACCTTGATGGCGTTGATATTTATGACTACAAACTGAAATGTTTG
The DNA here is from genome assembly GCF_048267825.1 of Pseudidiomarina sp. Classification (NCBI taxonomy): domain Bacteria; kingdom Pseudomonadati; phylum Pseudomonadota; class Gammaproteobacteria; order Alteromonadales; family Idiomarinaceae; genus Pseudidiomarina; species Pseudidiomarina sp. Next base: position 42,183 of record NZ_JBLWWR010000003.1, on the reverse strand, counting down.
CGCCGTCAGTTCGCTCTGGTTTCGCAGCATGTCACTTTATTTAACGACAGTATTGCGAATAATATTGCTTATGGTGCGCATGGTGATGTTAGCGACGCGCGCATTCGCGAGGTTGCTGAGCAAGCATTTATTACCGAATTTACGGACAATTTGCCCTTAGGTTTAGACACTATGGTTGGTGAAAATGGGGTGATGTTGTCGGGCGGGCAGCGGCAGCGTATCGCTATTGCCCGAGCCCTGTTGCGTGACGCACCAATTTTGATTCTTGATGAGGCAACGTCCGCACTGGACACCGAATCAGAGCGCCACATTCAAAAGGCATTGAGCCAACTGCAACAGAATCGTACGTCGATAGTGATTGCGCATCGTTTGTCCACCATAGAAAGTGCTGATGAAATATTGGTGATGGAAGAGGGCAAGGTACTGGAACGTGGCGATCATCAAACCCTACTCGAAAAGCAAGGTGCTTATTACCAACTCTATAGTTTGCAGTTTAGCGGAGCTGATCTCTAATGTTCTGGCAGCGAGCCTGGTACCGTTCGGGTCTCGATTTTCGGTTAATTCTTTTATGGCCGTTGATGATTGTTTTTATCGCCTTAAGCTGGCTGCGCAGAGCATTATATCGCATTGGCGTTCTGCCAACGTTCCGGGCTCCGGTGCCAGTGATTATCATTGGCAATATTAGTGTTGGAGGCACGGGCAAAACGCCAGTGACCGAAGCTGTGGTGAAATGGGCCCAGAACAACGGGTATTCACCGGCGATTGTTTCGCGAGGTTATGGCGGTAAAGGACCCTTTCCACAGTGCGTAACGGCTACGTCACCTGCTGAAGTTGTCGGCGATGAACCTAAATTGCTGGCGCAGCGCACCGGCGTACCCATAGTCGTTAGTCCGAACCGTAAGCAAGCCATTTCCAAACTGTTACACGAAGCCCCGCAGGTTAATCTAATAATCAGTGATGACGGCTTACAGCATTACCGTTTAGCGCGCGATATTGAAATTGTCGTTATTGATGGCGAACGTGGCTTGGGTAATGGCTGGAGACTGCCGTTGGGGCCGCTGCGTGAATCGAAACAGCGCCTTACGCAAGCCGATATTGTGGTGCAAAACGGTGGCGCGGAAGCACGTTATGGTTGGCGCTTTTCATTACAACCTGGCAATTGGCGGCGTGTGCGCGATGAGCAGGAAGTGCCTGTGCCGCAGGGCGAGTCCATTGCTGTGGCTGGCATCGGCAATCCGCAACGTTTCTTTGATACGCTCAAGCAGGCCGGAGTGACTGTTACTGAAACCTATGCTTATGCCGATCACCATCCGTTTAGCGCGACTGATTTTGCAAGTATTGACCCAGCAGTCACTGTTCTTATGACCGAAAAAGATGCGGCTAAATGCCAAGCATTTGCTCAAGACAACTGGTTCTATTTGCCAGTTTCAGCTAAGTTTGAAGACGGTTTTTGGCAACAATTGCAGGCGCGCCTGCAGAAAGTGTCCAACAAGGAGTAATTATGGCAGTTGATGAACGAACACTCGCGATTTTGGCCTGCCCGTTGTGTAAGGGAAAGCTCGTTTGGGTACGCGACCAAAGTGAGTTAGTGTGTCGCGGTGATCGATTAGCGTTTCCTGTGCGCAACGACATACCTATGTTGTTGAGTCACGAAGCACGTGAAATAAGTCATGAAGAGTTGGAGAAAATACCCTCATGAGCTTTACGGTAGTTATTCCAGCGCGCTATGCATCGTCGCGCTTGCCCGGTAAGCCGTTGGCGATGATTGGTAACAAAACCATGATTCAACGGGTGTACGAACGTGCAGCGGCCGCGGGTGCTGCAGAAGTTATTGTCGCAACCGATGACCAACGTATTATTGATGCAGTTGAAGCCTTTGGTGGGCGGGCAATGATGACCTCTGCCCATCATAATTCGGGCACGGAACGCATTGCTGAGGTTATTGATTACCTTGCGATTGCAGATGATCAGGTGGTGGTAAATGTGCAAGGTGACGAGCCGTTTATTCCGCCCGAAATTATCCGACAAGTTGCAGACAACCTTGCCAACCAGAAGGTGGCACAGATGGCCACACTGGCGGTGCCAATTGAATCACTTGACGAAGTGCAAAGTCCGCACGCAGTCAAGGTTGTTACTGATGTGAATGGCTATGCACTCTACTTCAGTCGCGCACCTATACCCTACGAACGCGATGGCCTTGCGCAGAACCGCTTAGGTGAGTTAGCCGACTATCGGCGCCACATTGGTATTTATGCTTATCGTGCTGGGTTTGTATGGCGTTATACCGAGTGGGAACCAAGCCCGCTCGAGCAAATCGAATCACTCGAGCAGTTGCGCGTATTGTGGTACGGCGAACGCATTCATGTGGCGGAAGCCATTGCGTTGCCGCCGGCTGGCATTGATACGCCAGCCGACCTTGAACGTGCTAACCTGGCAGTATCCGACTAACTTGTTGGCTGGCGCGTTGGCGTAAATTGCGCCAGCGCTGCCGCATTCCGAGTAGTCGCGCATATGCATAGGGTACTAAGAACAAACTGGTGAGTGTTGAAAACAGTAGCCCGCCAATAATTGAAATAGCCATAGGTGCGTAGGGCGGACCGTCACCACCAATTTGTGTGGTGCCGAAGGCTAGGGGGAATAGCCCAAGAACCGTGGTTGCTACCGTCATGAGTATTGGCCGCAAACGGCTTACACTGCCATCAATAATCGCCCTTTCTAAACTTGCGCCTTGGTCGAGCAACTGGTTGATGCGATCAACCAGCACAATGCCGTTGTTCACCACAATTCCCATCAAAATTAAGATACCAATCATGGCCATAACGGAAATTGACTGACCTGTGAGCAGCAGCGCCCAGAACACCCCAACAATCGAGAATAGCAACGATGTGATGACGGCGGTTGGTAATAGCAATGACTCAAACAACGCCGCCATTACGATATAAATAAGAGCCACCGCCAGCAGTGTATTAACAAGCATGACGCTCTCATTTTCTTGTTGCCGCTGGAAACTACCATCTAAGCTCCACAAGTAACCCTGTGGCAGTTGAACCTGGTCCAGAACCTTGGTGATTGCTTCGCGTGCCTCGCTGGTTGTTAACTCGTTTAAGTTTGCGTCGATATTTAACGAGGTTCTGCGATCGGTACGACGGATTTGACTTAATCGCGGTTGCTTGGTTAACCGAGCAACATCTTTTAACGCAATCACCCGACCGTTGCTTTGTAGGATGGGCAGATTTTCAAGAGCGGTGAGTGAAGTTTCAAGCTCTTTATCAAACGCCACACGAAGATCAATCTCACCATTCGGATCGCCACGATACGAACGGAGACGTTGCCCACGCAATGCAGTGGCAACAGTACGAGCAACATCTGCTGAACTTAAACCGAGTTGATGTACGCGTTGCCGATCAATCTTAATCACTAATTCAAATTGCCCCGTATCCATTTCGGTTTGAACGTCGGTGAGCCCGTTAATCGCAGAAAGCTTCGGCAATAAATCTACCGCTATGCGTTGCAATACATCCGTTGACTGGCCACTTAAACTAACGCGCACGCCGTCACGGCCGCCACCGAACCCAAATTTAGGGTCGCTACGCAATAAGGTCGGCATGTCTTTACGGATTCGTTCCATGAGATCCGTTATCTTCTCGTTCCGATCCTCTTTAAGGAGAAGTGTCGAAATCGCATAATTTGGCGTGTAATAGCTGTAAACTGCGTCGATATCGAAGTTATCTTGATTTTTGTATAAATAATTCTCGAGTTGTGTCACTTCATCTTCAACTTCGCTAAGGCTGTATTGCGTGTGAAGGTTGTAGGAAATAAACAATCGATCATTAAAACCTTGTGGGCCTTCGTCGCCGCTAACGCCGGCAAATGGAATGACAATACTTCCCAGTAACACTAATGCGATAACCCCGGTCCAATTCGGATGACGCCAGCTCCACTCCAACATTTTACGATAGCGTTTCGGTTGTTTTACCGGCTTTAATTTACCTTTTGTAAATTTACTTAAGCGGGTAATTAGCAGTGGCACGAGCGTTTGTGAGAGCAGCAGGGACGCTAGCAATGATAAACAAATTGCGACGGCAGTGTGTTCCAGAAAGATGGTTATGTCAGTCTTCTTACCAAAAATATTCGGTAAAAATACGATTGCCGTGGTGAGTGTACCCGCTATAACAGCAAGTGACACATTGCCAACCCCGTGGATAGTTGCGGCTTCACCATCAGCGCCTTGTTCGCGTTCGTGCTGAATGCTTTCGGTAATAACGACGGCGTTATCAACCAGCATGCCGACTGCCAACATGAGGCCCATCAGCGATAATACGTTAAGTGAATAGCCCAGAAAGTACATACCGCCCAACGCGATGCAGATTGCTATAGGTACACTGAGCACTACCACCAGCGTGGTGGTTAAATTACGCAAGAATCCGTACAGAACTAAAAATGACAGAAATGCCCCCAGTAACCCGGCACTTACTAAGTCACTTAACGATGTGGTTACGCCGTTAGCGGTATCGTCCATAATATAAAGATTGATGCCGTTAAACTGCGGGTCGGTGCGAATTTGCTCCACAACTTTCATGACACGCGCTGACACGTCAACCAGGTTAGCGCTTGATTCCTTAAACACCTCCATGCCAATAGCATATCGCTGATCTAAATGGCGACCGTCAATTTTTCTTGGCATTTCGCGACCAATAGTAGCGATATCGCGCAATTTCAAACCGGGCCGAATCGGAAAGTTACCAATAGCGTACTCGTCTTGAAATTCACCGACGGGGTTTACAAGAATTCGTTCATGCTCATTTTCGATGAAGCCAGCGGTCAACGAAAAATTAGCTTGTTGCAATAGCTTGGTAATATCTGCTGCAGAAATTTGGTGCGCTAGCAGTGCCGCTTGGTCAAGGCGAATCACGATTTGTTGTGGTTCAACACCGTATAAAGTTACCCGTGATACGCCCTCAACGCGCTCGATAGGCCTGCGCAGGCTGCGGTCGAGTAGGTCGTACGCGTTGGATAAATCACGTTGGCTACTTATGCGCAACTGAAACACTGGCATATCTTCGGTATTAAACTGAAACACCACGATTCGGTCGACATCGTCGGGCAGTAAATGCTTTACTGCATCGACTTTTTCACGCGCTTCAATGCTCTTTGTTTTGATGTCTTGACCCCATTCAAACTGCAATAAAACCTGAGCATTATCGGAAGTCGATGTTGAACGCATGCGGCTAACATTGCTTAAGGTAGCCAGCGCCTCTTCAAGTGGCCGTGTTATAAGACGCTCTACTTCAGCTGGCGTTGAGTTGGGGTAGGCGACTTGAACAACGATTTCAGGGATTTCGATGCCTGGAAATTTTTCCAGTGGCAGCAAGCGCGAACTAATCGCGCCCAGTAGCAGCATCGACAAAAATACCATACAAGTTGTAACCGGACGGCGTAGCGCAAACCGCGCCAACACCGAACCTATCTGTGCGGCGTTCATGCGGCGTTCTCCGTAGTGTTGTGCGCTATCTGCTTGCGATCAACGAGTAGGTACAAGCACGGGATAAACAACAGGGTCAATAAGGTTGAGAACAAAAGGCCAGCAATAACGCTAATCGCCATCGGCGCTCTTATTTCCGCACCTTCACCAAGGCCGATAGCCAACGGCAATAAACCTAACACGGTGGTCAGCATGGTCATTAGAATAGGCCGTAAACGCTGCTGTGCGGCGGTAAAAATAGCCCCATAACGGTCGCTACCTTCGCTACGCAGTTGGTTAATTCTATCGACCAACACAATGGCGTTGTTCACAACGATACCGGCCAGCATGATAAGCCCAATAAATACGATTATGCTGAGCTCGGTGCCAACAAGATAAAGGCCAAGAATAGAGCCTGCACCTGCCAGTGGCACGGTGAACAATATGAACAACGGGTGTAACAATGACTCAAACTGCGAAGCCATAACTAAATAGACCAAAAATACCGCCAGTACTAAGGCAAACTGCAGTGAAGTAAATGAACGCTGCATGTCTTCATTTTGACCAGCGACACGGCCGGTAATGGTAAGTGGCAACTGCGTGTCCCCCAAAATCTGCTGAGCTTCTGCAACAGCAGCGCCAAGATCACCATAACTTAAATTTGCTTCCACAAGGGCGGTGCGTTGTTGATCTACGCGAGTGATTTCGCTTGGCCCAACCACCGGAACTACGTCAGCAACTGCTCGCAATGAGATTTCGCGGCCAGCACCCGGATTAATGATGAGCTGCTGTAAGTCACGCAACGAATTTCTGTCAGTGGCCTGGCTACGCACCAGAATGTCAATTTTACGGTCATCAAGATTAAACTGACTGGCTACCCGGCCGCCGATTTTCGTGGCGATTAACTCAGAAACTTCGGCGCTGGTTAAACCGTATTGGCTTAGTTTCGCATGGTCAAAGTAAATCGCTAATTCCGGTTGCCCGTCGGTCATATTCACGCGAATGTCAGTAAAGCGCGGGTGTTGCTCAAACTCGTTACCTAATTGCTGCGCGGCTTGCTGCAACAGGTTTAGGTCGTAACCGGTAAGTTCAATTGTTACAGGGCTAGCAAAGCTAAATAATTCGGGAGAGCCGAATTTAGCCATAACACCGGGCATATTTTGTACCGCTGAGCGCAACTCTGATTGAAGCGTTTGTTGTTGTTCCGCTGTAGCGCTTGATGCCATGACAATATTGAGTCGGCCCCATTGGTTTCCGCTTTGACCAGGTGCGGCATTGAGCAAGCTGCCCGTGCCGGCGATGGTGTAATAGCGATCAACACTAGCATTGAGTTGTTCATTGCTGGCAATCACATCACCGAGGGCATCCAATACCGAATCGGTTTCGAAAATGGTTGCACCAGGCTGCAGTTCAACTTCCACATAAAATTCGCCTTGCGCCATGTTCGGCAACAGAGCGACTGGTAGTTGTGGGAGTAGTGCATAGCAGCTTGCGGCAACCAGCATAATAATACCGAGTGTGCTTGCTGCATGACGCAGAGCCATGGCTAATAGTCGTTCATAGCCACTTGCCAGCAGCGAGTAGAGCTTATCGAACACCCGCAACAATGGGGTGTTGGTCAAGTAAAATAGCTTAGCCAACAGGCGCCACAGACCGATAAAAACAGTCGCTAACGCCAGCGGTATCCATCGAAATACGAGGTACACGGGTAAGCGAACCCAGAATCGCCATCCAGTTGCGTACGGTTGCGACGGTAATTGTGCCGTTGCAGCGGCGTTCTTAGTGCGGCTCGAAAGCATCGGAATTAACGTAAGGGCCACCACCAATGACGCCGCAAGGGCAAAAGTAACCGTGAGGGCTTGATCACGGAACAACTGCCCGGCAATGCCTTCAACAAACACCAGCGGGAAGAATACCGCCATGGTCGTTAAGGTAGAAGCTGTAATCGCACCCGCTACTTCAGTTGTGCCAAGTTCAGCAGCAACATCGGCGGATTTATCCTGATTATGGCGTGCAATATTCTCAAGCACCACAATGGCGTTATCGACGAGCATACCAACGGCCAGCGCAATACCGCCCAGTGACATCATGTTAAGCGATACTTGATAGCTATACAGTAAATTGAAGGTCGCGATAATTGAAATTGGAATTGCCAAACTAATAATGACAGTTGGCCATACCCGCTGTAAGAAGAAGTAGATAATAACCATTGCCAACAGCCCGCCCATAATGGCTGCATCGCGCACTTCAGCTATCGCAGCACTGATAAATACTGCCTGGTCGTATATGGGTTTGATCGAGTATTCATCGGGAATGAGCTTGGCTTGCTGCAATTGTTCCAGGTGCAACTGAATTGCTTTCGAAACATGAACGGTGTTGGCGTCGCCTTCTTTGTAGAGTGATACTTCAACAGCTTCCATTCCGGCAATGCGACTTATCGAATCACGTTCCTTATAACTGTTCTCAATGACAGCGATGTCTTTTAAAACGATAGGGCGGTCATTGCGTGTGGTTAAATAGATATTGCGAATGTCGTCGAGGTTTTCGAATTGGTTTAATGTGCGTACCAAAAATTCGGCGCGGTCGGCTTCAATTCGGCCACCCGATAAATTGATATTTTCTTCACGCAAACGCTCCATAATTAGCGTCATCGGAATTTTTAATGCAGCAGCTTGGCGCTCATTAACTAATACTTGAATTTCATCTTCAAGCCCACCACCAAGACGCACTGAAGCAACACCTTCAATGCTTTCGAGTTGACGTTTTAATTCTTCTTCGGCGTAGGTACGTAACCGTTTTAATGACGCAACGGATTGATTTCCGTCAGTGAAGCCGAGTGCTAGCCGATAGACTGGTTCTTCACTGGGATTGAAACGTAACAATACTGGTTTTTCCAAATCTAAAGGCAGTTCCACCCAATCGAGCTTTTCGCGAACGTCTAAGCTCGCCATGTCCATGTCCGTGCCCCAGCTAAACTCCAGTAATACGTCACTTTGTCCCGCACGAGAAATGGATTCAATGCGACGAATACCCTTTACGGTACCGAGGTTCTCCTCAATGGGTTTACTCACCAACTGCTCAACCTCATTGGGCGCACCGCCGGGATAGTCGGTACGCACAGTGAGTGTCGGGTAGGCTAAATCAGGCAGCAACGTGACGGGAATACGCCCCAGTGATACCATTCCGAAGAGTATTACTGCCAAGGTTAACATGGCGATTGTGACAGGCCGCTTCACGGCTAAACGTACAATACTCATGATTGATGTTCGCTACGAATAACTTCAACCAAGGCCGCGTCTTTTAAGTTCGCCTGGCCGCTAATTACAATGGCGTCACCTGCTTTTAAGCCACTAATAATCTCTAAGTTTGATTCGTCTTCAAAACCAATTTTTACGTCCACTTTGTGAGCCACTCCTTCGGCATCAACGGTGAATACGCTGTGTTGATTATCAAGGCTTTGCACTGCATACCTTGGCACTGTCAGCGTATTGCTGTGAGTTGCGTAGTTCAGGTTTACGTGTGCAAACATGCCTGCTTTAAGTGTGTTGTCAGGATTAGCAACGTTCAGTACGACTTTAAAGGTGCCGGACTGTGTATCAATGACAGGACTTATCCGCGCAACTACGGCATTTACAGTAGTGTTGGGTAATGCACTTAATTGCAACTGTGCAGTTTGGCCCACTTGCACGTGTTGTAATTCGCGCTCAGGCAAATAGACGTTACCTTGCAATTGATCAAGGGCAACCACATGAAACAGTTTCTGTTGTTCGTATTGACGCACAAGGTTGCCGGGCTTTACATAGCGTTTTGCAATGTAGCCACTAATTGGGGCACGGATATCAGTTTCCGCCAAATTAAGCGCCGCCATGTCATATTTTGCCTGCAGCATATCGGCTTGAAAGCGCAGTTTGTCATACGCATCGGCACTAATCATGTCGCGCTCAGCCATATCCTTCACACGTTTTAGCTCTTGCTGAATTGAGCTAAGCTCTGCTCGCGCTTGCGCAACGTGAATACGGTATTCATCGTCACGTATACGGGCTAGCAATTGCCCTTGTTTCACGTAGTCACCTTCTTCAACCAGAATGGTTTCGACAATGCCGTTAGCTTTACTGGTTACGTCGGCTTCATCGCGTGCTTCCAAGGTTGCAGTGGTCTTGAAGCTAGAGGTAATGTCACCAGCTTTGACCGTTTGAGTTGCGACAGGTATACGCGCAACTTCAGGCTTTTCGGATTGCTCGCTAGCGGCTCCAGCATCGCTGCAAGCTGCTGTAGTTAAGGCTAACCAAACCACCAAAACGGTGGCAGTGAGTGTGCGTGTAATCGAAATTTGCGTGTTCATGTGTGTGATCCCGATAGTCATCAAACGTTAGTTATTAATTTATAGTACCCAGAGCATATGCAGCTTTCGTGCCAAAAGTAACCTGTGTATGAAAAGTAACGATAAACCCCTTAATTTAAAGACTTATACGAGAGGTATGCGTTTTAGACGTGCGGAGAAGGGGAAAAGTTGAGTGGTGAAAAAAATAAAAAAAAAGCACTCCGAAGAGTGCTTTTTGCTAATTATTGGTGAAATTAACGCTTCAGTGGTTTGAAATCGCGTTTTGACTCACCGGTATAGAGTTGACGTGGGCGACCAATTTTCTGGTTCGATTCGCCCATCATTTCGTGCCAATGTGAAATCCAGCCAACGGTGCGCGATAATGCGAAGATAACCGTAAACATGTTGGTTGGAATACCAATAGCTTTCAAAATGATACCTGAATAGAAATCAACGTTTGGATAGAGTTTCTTTTCAACGAAGTATGGGTCTTCAAGCGCAATACGCTCCAGTTCCATTGCCACATCAAGTAATGGGTCGCTGATTTTAAGCTCTTTCAACACTTCATGCGCGCTGTCACGCATTACGGTCGCACGCGGGTCAAAGTTTTTGTAAACACGGTGACCAAAGCCCATCAGACGGAACGGGTCGTTCTTGTCTTTTGCTTTGTCGATGTATTTAGGAATGTTTTCAACCGAACCGATTTCTTTCAGCATACGCAAACAAGCTTCGTTCGCGCCGCCGTGAGCAGGCCCCCACAAAGACGCAACACCAGCAGCGATACAGGCATAAGGGTTGGCTCCCGAAGAACCGGCCAAGCGCACTGTTGATGTGGATGCATTTTGCTCATGGTCAGCATGCAGGGTAAAGATGCGGTCCATTGCTTTCGCAACAGTTGGGCTAATCTTATAGTTTTCAGCAGGTACAGAGAACATCATGTTCAGGAAGTTTTCTGAGTAACTGAGATCATTGCGCGGATACACAAACGGCTGACCGATACTGAATTTATAAGCCATAGCAGCAATAGTTGGCATTTTCGCAATCAGGCGATAGCCACTGCGTAGGCGCTGTTTTTCATCATGAATGTCTAAATCATCGTGATAAAACGACGATAAAGCACCAGTGACAGCACATAGCATTGCCATTGGGTGCGCGTCGCGGCGGAAACCGTTGAAGAAGTTATGCAAGCCTTGGTGCACCATGGTGTGCTTGGTGATTGTTTGCTTGAATTTTGCGTATTCTTCTTCGTTTGGCGCTTCGCCATGCAGCAGCATATAACATACTTCGAGATAATCCGCTTGAGTCGCAAGCTGATCAATTGGATATCCGCGATGCAGAAGAACGCCGTTTTCACCATCAATGTAGGTAATCTTTGATTCGCATGAACCTGTAGCTAAGAAACCAGGGTCAAAGGTGAAGAAACCATGCTTGCCTAAAGTACGCACGTCAATTACATCATAGCCGGCTGTACCAGATAATACTGGCAATTCAATGGATTGGCCGTCAATCTGCAGGGTGGCTTTACGATCAGCCATAAGGAAATCTCCTTGTTTAAGTCTGCTTCATCACTAAAAGGGCGATAGAATTTACTTGATCTTAACCGTTGATGTCAATTCAAACGGCTGTTTAAACCGATCGAATGTGCTGACACACATCAATCATTTTATTGATCGAGCTGGTCAGTTTAACACATCAGCTTTACGAAATTTCGTTAAAGTTGGATGACATGGATCGGAATTAAAAATTATCGAGTCAGTGTTATACGCGCTTATACGACCTCGTTGTATGCGACTAAGGTAGAATTGTTATTCAACGCTGGATTTTATTGGCTTGATCTATTGATAATTAATTTACGTTTTTAACCGAAAGAGGCCGCTAAGGAATTGTAATTCATTACTATGGCTTATATACTTTGGCGGCGATCTCACAGGGTCCTCTCGCCGTCAGGAATAGACGAGGATGTTTGAAGTTCCGAGCATGTTAACAATGCTTTTCGTTAAGGCACAACAATCGTGAAAAAACAAAGACCTGTAAATTTAGACTTAAATACTATCAGCTTCCCGGCTGCAGCCATTAGCTCAATTCTTCACCGTATTTCTGGCGTCATTATGTTGGTTGGCGTTGGTTTTTTGGTGTGGGCACTAGCTATCTCACTTAAATCTGCTGAAGGTTTTGACTTGGTGCACGGCTTACTAACTGGCTTTATCGCTAAGTTTATTGCCTGGGGCATCATGAGCGCACTGGGCTACCACTTACTCGCTGGGGTACGCCACATGTTTATGGACATGGGCTATTTTGAAGAACTTGACTCAGGTCGAGTCAGCGCAAAAGTGGTGTTCGTGCTAGCAATCATTCTTTCAGTATTAGCAGGGGTATGGTTATGGTAAAGGCAGCTTCAACATTTGGCCGCAGCGGTAGCCACGACTTTATTTTGCTACGCGCGTCCGCCATCATTTTGGCGTTATACAGCATTTTTATGGTGAGCTTTTTGGTTTCTGCTGACGTAATTACTTACGCTTCATGGACCAATTTGTTTGCGCATTTGGGCATGAAGATTTTCACCATGCTGGCGTTAACAGCTATTTTGATTCACGGCTGGATCGGAATCTTCCAAGTGCTGACTGACTACGTTAAAAAAACTGGCTTACGAGCTTTTCTTCAATATGCAGTATGTGTCGCATTAATCGTTTACTGGTTAGCCGGTTTACTGGTTGTGTGGCCGGTGGAGGGTGTCTAAGTGAGCGTACAAACACTTGAATTTGACGCCGTTGTAATCGGCGCTGGTGGCGCTGGTATGCGCGCGGCCTTACAAATCTCTCAATCAGGCATGACGTGTGCCTTGATGTCTAAAGTATTCCCAACCCGTTCTCATACAGTATCTGCGCAAGGTGGTATCACCGTTGCTTTGGGTAACGCCCATGAAGATAACTGGGAATGGCACATGTTTGATACTGTCAAAGGGTCAGACTATATCGGTGACCAAGATGCCATCGAATATATGTGTAAAACCGGTCCTGAAGCTATTTTAGAACTGGAAAATATGGGTTTGCCATTTTCTCGTTTTGAAGACGGCCGCGTTTATCAACGTCCATTTGGCGGTCAATCAAAAGCATTTGGTGGCGAGCAAGCAGCACGTACAGCTGCGGCTGCCGACCGTACCGGTCACGCCTTGTTGCATTTGCTGTATCAGCAAAACGTGAAGAACAAAACCACGGTATTTTCTGAGTGGTATGCACTTGATTTGGTTAAAAACGAAGACGGCGCGATTGTTGGTGTAACAACACTGAACATTGAAACCGGCGAAATCTTTTATGTAAAAGCCAAAGCCGTTGTTCTTGCAACTGGCGGCGCAGGTCGTATCTTCGCTTCTACCACGAACGCGCACATTAATACCGGCGATGGCGTTGGTATGGCATTGCGTGCTGGCGTGCCAGTACAAGATATGGAAATGTGGCAATTCCACCCAACCGGTATCGCTGGTGCGGGTACGCTGGTAACTGAAGGTTGCCGTGGTGAAGGTGGTTACCTCTTAAATAAAGATGGTGAGCGCTTCATGGAACGTTACGCACCGAACGCGAAAGACTTAGCGTCGCGTGACGTTGTTGCCCGTTCAATGATGACCGAGATCCGCGAAGGTCGTGGTTGTGATGGTCCACTTGGCCCGCACTTGAAACTGAAACTCGATCACTTAGGTCGCGACGTTCTCGAAAGCCGCTTACCTGGCGTGTGCGACTTGGCGAAAACCTTTGCTCACGTTGATCCAGCGGAAGAACCAATTCCAGTTATTCCAACCTGTCACTACATGATGGGTGGTATTCCGACTGATGTGAACGGTCAGGCGTTACAGATTGATGCTGACGGCAATGCAACGCCAATTCATGGTTTGTTTGCTTGTGGTGAAATCGCTTGTGTATCTGTACACGGTGCGAACCGACTCGGCGGTAACTCACTGCTTGATTTGGTGGTGTTTGGTCGTGCAACAGGTCTGCATTTGGCTGACGCCATGGCAGCACTTGGTGATGCTAAAGAAGCGCGCCAAGATGACATCGACGCCGCTCTGGCTCGTGTTCGCCGTTGGGAAAACAATAAAGACGGTGAAGACCCAGTTCAAATCAAGAAAGATTTACAGAAGTGCATGCAGCTAAACTTCTCGGTATTCCGTGAAGGTAAAGCGATGGCTGAAGGCTTGGAAGAGCTGAAAAAAATCCGTGAACGTTTGCAAAATGCGCGTTTGGATGACACCAGCAAAGAATTTAACACGCAGCGTATTGAGTGTTTAGAGTTAGATAACTTGATGGAAACTGCGTATTCAACTGCAGTAGCAGCGAACTTCCGTACTGAGAGCCGTGGCGCGCATAGTCGTGCGGACTTCCCAGACCGTGACGATGAAAACTGGTTGGTGCACTCTGTGTATCGTCCGGAAGACGACTCAGTGGTGAAACGCGAAGTGAATATGCAGCCAAAACTGCGTGAAGCATTCCCGCCGAAAGCGCGGACTTACTAAGGTTAGGTGACAACGATGAAGAAGTTGAATATTTCAGTTTATCGTTACAACCCAGATGTTGATAACGCACCCTACATGAAAGAGTACACTGTCGAGGTGGAAAAAAACCGCGATATGATGGTGCTGGACTTGTTATTGCTGTTGAAAGAACAAGACCCAACTCTGGCATTCCGTCGCTCATGCCGTGAAGGCGTGTGTGGTTCGGATGGTCTGAATATGAATGGCAAAAATGGCTTGGCTTGTATCACGCCTTTGTCAGCCCTCAAAGGTGGTGACAAGAAGATTGTGGTACGTCCGTTGCCAGGCCTTCCGGTTATTCGTGACTTGATTGTTGATATGAGTCAGTTCTACACGCAGTACGAAAAAATTAAACCGTACTTGATCAACGATGACAAAACGCCACCAGCACGTGAGCGCTTGCAGTCGACGGAAGATCGCGCGAAGTTGGATGGATTGTACGAGTGTATTCTTTGTGCATGCTGTTCAACATCATGTCCTTCGTTCTGGTGGAACCCAGACAAGTTCATTGGCCCTGCCGGTTTGTTGAACGCTTATCGATTCCTTATTGATAGCCGCGACACAGCCACTGAAGAGCGTCTTAATGAGCTTGATGATGCGTTCAGTGTTTTCCGCTGCCATGGCATCATGAACTGTGTCAACGTATGTCCGAAAGGGCTGAACCCGACGAAGGCTATTGGTAACATCAAATCCATGCTATTGAATCGCGCGATTTAATTAAGTCGCGCAGATTTGCTATAGTAGTGGCCGAGCTGTATCGAAATAGCCATCCAGCTTGGATGGCTATTTTTTTATAAAACGAGTGTGAAGGAACAGCGATGCAAGATGGCGTAATGCAAGCCTGGCTAAAATCCTCCCACCTGGCTGGTGGTAACATGGCCTATGTTGAGGAATTGTTCGAGTTGTATCTCGACGATCCGACAGCGGTCAGTGATGAGTGGCGCAACTTCTTCGATCAATTGCCGCGCGAAGGCGCTGGTGTGGACACGAAGCACAGCGCAGTTCGTGAACAGTTCCGTACGCTTGCAAAAAATAAGTTAAAGCAAGCAGGTACAGTAACTGCGGGAGCTCCCGACCAAAAACAAGTGAAAGTCTTGCAGCTGATTAATGCGTACCGCTTCCGTGGTCATCAGCACGCAAACCTTGATCCACTCGATTTATGGAAGCAAGAATCAGTACCTGACTTGTCGCTTGAACATCACGAACTCTCTAAAGACGATTTCGATAAAGAATTCAATGTTGGTTCTTTGGCTGTCGGCCAAGAAAACATGAAGTTGGGCGAAATCTATGAGCTACTGAACAGCATTTACTGCGGCCCAATCGGTGCGGAATACATGCACATTGTTTCGACCGAAGAAAAGCGCTGGATTCAGGAACGTTTAGAGGGTGTGCGTGGCCGTCCAGAATTTAAATCTGATCAGCAGAAGAAGATTTTAAAAGAGCTTGTTGCGGCAGATGGCCTTGAAAAATATCTAGGTTCAAAATTCCCTGGCGCCAAGCGATTTTCGTTAGAAGGTGGTGATAGCCTAATACCTATGCTTAAGGCGCTGATTAGCCGCGCTGGCGAGCAAGGCGGTAAAGAAGTCGTTATCGGTATGGCTCACCGCGGTCGCTTGAACGTACTGGTGAACGTGCTTGGTAAGAAACCACAAGACTTGTTCGATGAGTTCGCGGGTAAGCACATTAATAATAAAGGCTCGGGCGATGTGAAGTATCACTCGGGTTTCTCGTCAGATTTTGCCACTCCAGGTGGCGATGTGCATTTGGCGTTAGCATTTAACCCATCGCATTTAGAGATTGTTAACCCAGTAGTTATGGGCTCTGTGCGCGCTCGTATGGATCGTCTTGGCGATAAAACCGGTGCTAAGGTTTTACCGATAACCATTCACGGCGATTCCGCGATTGCCGGTCAAGGTATCGTGCAAGAAACGTTTAACATGTCACAGACGCGTGCCTATCAGGTTGGCGGTTCGATTCGTATTGTTATCAACAACCAAGTTGGTTTTACCACGTCGAAACGTGAAGATACGCGTTCTACACAGTACTGTACTGACATTGCCAAAATGGTACAGGCGCCAATTTTCCATGTGAACGCTGACGATCCGGAAGCTGTTGTTTTCGTCACCCAGTTAGCGTTGGATTATCGCAATACATTTAAGCGCGATGTAATGATTGACTTGGTTTGTTACCGTCGTCATGGGCACAACGAAGCGGATGAGCCAAGTGCAACGCAGCCGCTTATGTACAGCAAGGTTAAGAAACACCCTGTAGCGCGTGCTATCTATGCTGATCGCTTACAGCAGGCGAAGATGGTTGCTGAATCCGATATTGAAACATTTGTCAGTGATTATCGCGATGCGCTTGATAAAGGCGAAATTGTGGTGGACGAATGGCGCGAAATGAAAAGCCACTCGTCTGACTGGTCGTCCTATGTTGGGCACGATTGGGATGTAGCCTACGACGCGAAAATCAGTCGACAAGAGGTTGAAAAGCTCGGTAAAGCAATGAGTACCGTGCCGAAAGAGTACAAGCTACACTCGCGTGTACAAAAAGTATACGATGAGCGTATGAAAATGGCTAAAGGAGACAAAGCGGCCGATTGGGGCTTTGCGGAAAACCTGGCCTACGCAAGTTTGGTTGATGATGGCGTGCACATTCGCCTCACCGGTCAAGACAGTGGTCGTGGTACGTTCTTTCATCGTCATGCGGTGTTACACAACCAAAAAGACGCAGCGACCTTTATGCCGTTAAACAATATTCGAGAAGGCCAAGGCCAAATCGAATTGTATGACTCGGTATTATCAGAAGCTGCTGTGGTTGCATTCGAATATGGCTATGCGACCGCTGAGCCTAACTCTTTGGTAATGTGGGAAGCGCAGTTCGGTGACTTCGTGAACGGTGCCCAGGTCGTTATCGATCAGTTCTTAAGTTCAGGCGAGCAGAAGTGGGGCCGGTTGTGTGGTTTAACCCTGTTACTTCCGCATGGTTATGAAGGGCAAGGGCCTGAGCATAGTTCGGCGCGCTTAGAGCGGTTCCTGCAGTTGTCAGCTGATCATAACTGGTCGGTGTGTGTACCAACCACTCCAGCGCAAGTGTTTCATATGATTCGTCGTCAACATTTGCGCCCGGTTCGTCGTCCGCTAATCGTTATGACGCCGAAATCACTGTTACGTCATCCACTCGCGGTTTCAGACCTTGATGAATTGACAACAGGCGTCTTCCAGAATGCGATTGCAGAAGTCGATTCGTTAACGCCGAAGAAGGTAAAACGCGTGATAATCTGCTCAGGTAAGGTCTATTTCGACTTGCTGCAAGAGCGGCGTAAACGTGAGCAAGAGGACGTTGCAATTATTCGTATCGAACAGTTGTATCCGTTCCCTGCAGACGAAGTTGCTGAAATCATGAAAGATTATCAGCATGTGAAAGATTTTGTTTGGTGTCAGGAAGAACCGCAAAACCAAGGAGCTTGGTACAGCAGTCAGCACAACTTCCGTGCGGCACTTCCGAAAGGCGCAGATTTAACTTATGCAGGTCGCGAAGCTTCGGCAGCACCAGCAGTGGGTTATTTGTCTGAGCATAACAAACAACAACAAAAATTAGTCGATGACGCGCTAACCATTAAATAGGTGATAATTGACCATGGCTATTGATATTAAAGTTCCACAACTCCCTGAATCTGTTGCTGATGCAACAGTTGCTACTTGGCACGTTAAGCCAGGTGACAAAGTATCGCGCGACCAAAATCTGGTTGATATCGAAACCGACAAAGTGGTGTTGGAAGTGGTTGCTCCTGATGATGGCGTAATCGGCGAAATCATCGCGGAAGAAGGCGCTACAGTTGGTGCTGAAGAAGTTATCGGTAAACTTGAAAAAGGTGACGGTGCAGGCGCTGATAAAGCCGACGACAAGAAGTCAGACGACAAGTCAGACAAAAAGTCAGAGGCAAAAGCTGACAAGCCAGCTGCTAAGAAAGCCTCAGGTTCAGGCGAAAAGCTTGAAGTTAAGGTACCGCAATTACCTGAGTCGGTTGCTGATGCGACGATTGCTACTTGGCACGTAAAAGCCGGTGATGCAGTAAAACGTGATCAAAACTTGGTAGATATCGAAACTGACAAAGTTGTACTCGAAGTTGTTGCTCCGGCCGACGGCGTACTGGTTGAAATAAAGCATGAAGAAGGCGCCAATGTTGGTGCTGATGATGTTATCGGTATTGTTGAAGCAGGTGCTTCTGCAGATTCAAGCGCGTCAGCTAAAGAATCATCAAGCGATAGCAAAGAAGAATCATCGGATGAAGGCGACAGCGAAGTAGCAGGCCCAGCAGTTCGCCGTATGCTGGCCGAAAACAATTTGAAAGTGTCTGACGTAAAAGGCACTGGCAAAGGCGGTCGTGTCACCAAAGAAGATGTAGAGAAGCATCTGAAGGATGGCTCTAAGAAAGCCGAGCCAGCGAAGGCTGCAAGTGCACCAGCGCCAGTAGCGGGTGACCGTGATCAAAAACGTGTACCAATGACACGTTTGCGTAAAACAATTGCGAAACGTTTGCTTGAAGCTAAAAACGCAACAGCCATGTTGACCACGTTCAATGAAGTGAACATGAAGCCAATCATGGACTTACGTTCAAAATACAAAGATGAATTTGAAAAACGTCATGACACGCGTTTGGGCTTTATGGGCTTTTATGTGAAAGCGGTAACTGAAGCGCTGAAGCGATTCCCAGAAGTGAACGCGTCAATTGACGGGGATGACATTGTTTATCACAACTATTTCGATATCAGTATTGCCGTTTCTACGCCGCGTGGATTGGTTACGCCAGTACTACGTGACTCGGACAAAATGAGCATCGCTGAAATTGAAAATGGTATCCGTGATTTGGCAATTAAAGGCCGTGACGGCAAATTGACCATGGACGATATGCAAGGTGGCAACTTCACTATCACGAATGGTGGTGTATTTGGTTCATTGCTTTCAACACCAATTTTGAATCCACCACAAAGCGCTATCTTGGGTATGCATAAAATCCAAGATCGGCCAATGGCTGTGGATGGCAAAGTTGAGATTCTACCCATGATGTATTTAGCGTTGTCTTACGACCACCGCATCGTAGATGGTAAAGAATCTGTTGGTTTCTTGGTTACCATCAAAGAGTTGTTAGAAGATCCACAGCGTTTGTTGCTGGACCTTTAACATATTGCACAGCTGCTGTGTTGCAATTGGGTAACAATTGTACTGGCAGCTGTCTTTTTTGCGCGCAAAACTGTAAAATACGCGCGAATTTTCGGGTAAGCAGCACGAAGCTGCTTTTGTTGTTCAAACGAATCGGAAGATCATCATGAATTTGCATGAGTATCAGGCTAAACAACTCTTTAGAGAGTTCGGTTTGCCAGTATCTGAAGGCTTTGCAGTAGACACTGCAGACGAAGCCGTTGAAGCTGCCAAAAAAATCGGCGGTGATCGTTGGGTTGTTAAGGCTCAAGTACACGCAGGCGGTCGCGGTAAAGCGGGCGGTGTTAAACTCGTATCTAGCCACGATGAAGTTCGCGATTTCGCGAACAATTGGTTAGGTAAAAACTTGGTTACTTATCAAACAGACGCAAACGGTCAGCCGGTTGCTAAAATTTTGGTAGAAAGCCTTACTGATATCGCTTCAGAACTGTACTTAGGCGCAGTTGTTGACCGCGCAACACGTAAAATCGTGTTCATGGCGTCAACGGAAGGTGGTGTTGAAATCGAGAAAGTTGCTGAAGAAACGCCTGAAAAGATTCTTAAAGCAATCATTGACCCAACTGTAGGCGCTCAGCCTTATCAAGGTCGTGAGCTTGGTTTTAAATTGGGTTTGAATCCAGATCAAGTTAAACAATTTACTAAAATCTTTTTGGGCTTAGCGAAAATGTTCGAACAGTATGATTTCGCTCTGTTAGAAATCAACCCGCTAGTTATCACTGACGAAGGCAACTTGCATTGCTTAGACGGTAAAATCAATATCGACAGCAACGCGCTATATCGTCAGCCAAAAATCCGTGAAATGCACGATCCTTCGCAAGAAGACGAGCGTGAAGCACAAGCTGCGAAGTGGGAACTAAACTACGTTGCACTTGATGGCAACATCGGTTGTATGGTTAACGGTGCTGGTTTGGCGATGGGTACTATGGACATCGTTAAACTTGCAGGTGGCGAGCCAGCTAACTTCCTTGACGTTGGTGGCGGCGCAACCAAAGAACGCGTTACTGAAGCGTTCAAAATCATCCTGTCTGACAGCGCGGTAAAAGCCGTTCTTGTTAACATTTTCGGCGGCATCGTACGTTGCGATATGATCGCAGAAGGTATTATGGGTGCAGTAGAAGAAGTTGGCGTGAAGGTTCCAGTGGTTGTTCGCCTTGAAGGTAACAATGCTGAGTTAGGTCGTCAGAAATTAGCAGAAAGTGGCCTGAACATTATCGCAGCAGAGAGCTTGTCTGACGCTGCTGATAAAGTGGTTGCTGCGGCAGGAGGTCAATAATGTCTATCTTGATCGATAAAAATACCAAAGTAATCTGTCAGGGTTTCACTGGCGGCCAGGGTACTTTTCACTCTGAGCAAGCGATTGCATACGGCACGCAAATGGTTGGCGGCGTAACACCAGGTAAAGGCGGTCAAACGCACCTTGGTTTACCAGTATTCAACACTGTGCGTGAAGCGGTAGAAGCAACGGGTGCAACTGCATCAGTTATCTACGTTCCAGCACCTTTCTGTAAAGATTCAATCATTGAAGCTGCAGACTCAGGTATCGAGCTTATCGTTTGTATCACTGAAGGCATTCCTACTTTGGACATGCTGTATGTGAAAGAATATCTAACGCACAAAGGCGTGCGCATGATTGGTCCAAACTGCCCAGGTGTTATCACACCTGACGAGTGCAAAATTGGTATCATGCCAGGCCATATCCACAAGAAAGGTAAAGTGGGTATCGTGTCGCGTTCAGGTACTTTGACGTATGAAGCGGTGAAGCAGACCACTGACGAAGGTTTTGGCCAGTCAAGCTGTGTTGGTATCGGCGGCGATCCAATCCCAGGCTCTAACTTCATCGATATTCTCGAATTATTCGAGAAAGATCCTGAAACTGAAGCGATCGTGATGATTGGTGAGATTGGTGGTACTGCAGAAGAAGAAGCTGCAGAATACATCAAAGATCACGTCACCAAGCCAGTTGTTTCTTACATTGCAGGTGTTACAGCACCTCCTGGTAAGCGTATGGGCCACGCTGGTGCCATCATTTCTGGTGGTAAAGGTACTGCAGACGAGAAGTTTGCTGCCCTTGAAGCTGCTGGTGTGAAAACTGTGCGTAGCTTGGCTGATATCGGCAAAGCATTGCGCGAAAAGACTGGCTGGTAAGCTCAGTTTTGATACGATGAAAGCCGCTCAAATTGAGCGGCTTTTTTGTATCTACAGTCCAATTATCCCAACCACTAAAGGTTAATGATGAAAACAGCTGCGCTATTTTTAATTGCTTTATTTGCGTTTGCAGGAAATTCGATTATTGCACGCTACGCACTATTAGAACCGGCTATTGATCCTGCTTCGTTTATCATCATTCGAATTTTAAGTGGTGCCGTGACCTTGTGGTTACTGTTGACATTGCTGCGACAGCGCACAGAAAAATCCAAACGCACCATGACAACGCGAGGCAGTTGGTGGGGAGCGCTCATGCTAAGTGTCTACGCAATCGCGTTTTCATACGCGTATGTTGAGTTGGAAACAGGGTTTGGCGCTTTGGTGCTGTTTGCAGCTGTGCAGTTAACCATGCTTGGCGTCAATATAAGCCGTGGCGTTTTGCTCACCAAGACCGAATGGGTCGGGTGCATCATTGCGTTTGGAGGGCTGGCGTATCTGGTTGCTCCAACAATCAGCGTTCCCGATTCATTGTTGGCGTCTATAACCATGATCATGGCAGGCAGTGCATGGGGGTTTTATTCATTGCATGGCCGCGGTCGCGTTAACCCGTTAGCCGACACAACCTATAATTTTGTGCGTGCAGCCCCCATTGTGACTGCCGCGTTATTATTTGCTTTACCCAATGCTACGGTTACCTCAGAGGGTATGCTGTTAGCCGTTTTGTCGGGTGCGGTTACGTCAGGGCTAGGGTATGCGGTGTGGTACTTGGTTTTGCCGCGTCTATCCGTTACTACGGCGGCAATAGGTCAACTTTCTGTTCCGCTTATCGCAGCCTATGGTGGTGTACTCTTCGCCGGTGAACTGTTTACACGTCAGTTAGTTATTGCTGCCTCGCTAATCATTGGCGGTATTTTGATTGTGTCTTGGCGAAATAAAGCCCGGTAACTATATTGTTTGATATAACCTTAAAACAAAAATATCTAATTCACTCTATGATTATTATAAAATTGTAATTTTAAAACAGTTGTCTAGTATTAATTCATAACAAAAGTGGTGTGAGTGTTAAATCAATAAGGTACTCCCCATGAAAAAAATAATACTACTCGCTGCGCTAATCCTTGCTGTATGGAATTATTACGAAGCTCAGAAGCCGCAACCGGTAAATCGGTCGGGCCTTTTGGGTGATCTCGTGCAAACCATGCAAGGTCAGGTACTCCGCAAAAGTCCAGAATTTCATTGCGACGGTCGTCGGTATTGCCCCCAAATGACGTCACGTGAAGAGGCCGAATATTTTATGCATTTTTGCCCCAACACCGAACTTGATGACAACCAGAATGGCATTCCTTGCGAGAACGACTCTCGCTTTTAGGCGTTAAGGACCTGGTAATTATGCTGGCATCGATAAGAAAGCTTATTAAAGAGCATTGGCAGGGAGACTTCTCGCTAGGTTTTGCTTATTGGGTTATCGGCGTTGGTGTCACATTATTGCTTTCGTTGATCATTTTTCTTGTCGATAAACTAACGACCATACTCTCAGTTAATGTCAGTTTTTATGGCGGGGTGTTAATCTTTCTCTGCGGTCTTGTGCTGCTAATCACACTTTGGCAACTCGTTGGTATTTGGCGTTCTGCGCGGTATCACACGTCGCGTGGTGGGCGCGCTATGTGGGCTAACGCAGCTCGCGTTATGGTCGTTATTGCTGCTGTAAGAGCCGTGTTTGACTTTAATCAGTTTGGGGTTGGGCAATTGCAAGAAGGGTTTGGCTTATTGGCGCAAGGTGAGTCACTCGGCACTTTTGAACTGCGTGTATTAAATCAGGGTAAGGAATTAGAGCTAATTGGCAGTTTACCGTTCGGTACAGCAGACAGTGTACAGGCTCTACTTGAACGCTATCCAGATGTTCAGGTGATTCATTTAAATTCAAAAGGCGGACGAATTAGTGAAGGCGTTCGGTTGTATCAATTGATTCAGCAATACAATCTGGATACATATAGCCCCAGTGAATGCTCAAGTGCGTGTACCATAGCCTTTATGGGGGGGGCGAAGCGATACCTCGGGAAGCGCGGCATTCTGGGGTTTCATAGTGCCTCGTTACAGTCTGTCGATGGCAATGACGTGGCAGCACTGAATGATGAATTTAAACGCATTTATCGACGCCACGGGGTATCCGAAAGTTTTATCAGACAAGCTGTACGAGTGGCTGGGGCTGATATTTGGTATCCGGGTCAGTTAGAGTTATTGGATGCACGCGTCGTGGATGAAATGGTGCCCAGCGAGCGCTTTGCATCAACCAATGCGTTCGGTGATGTGAAGGCCAACTGGCAACCTGAGCATCTGCAGCAAGCGCCTGATGCTGAACTCGTAGAGTATTGGCAGGCGACGGTTGATATTCTTAATTATTTAAATTACTTAGAACCACGGCATTGCGTGAATTATATGTATCCGCAGTGGAGCGCCGAGGGTGCCGATGTGAAGAATATGTTGCCGGCTAACCTGCTTGATGCACATGAAAACGCGGTGATAAAATTAATTGAGCGTACGCAGTTGCGGCCGGACTATCGCAGCCGAACTGGCACAGCACCTATACTGTTCGATTCGGTGATCATACAGCTTGAGCAACGCAATCCAGAATATCTTTCGGTTCTTGATGACCCTGAACAGTACGTGAGCTCCCCTCGGTTGTTATGCAGCGCAACCATTGCACTGTACGAAGGCGCACTGCGGCAATCGACGGTTGACCGGCAAGCTGCGCTACTGCGCTATTTACAGCAAGACTAAAAAAAAGGCGCACCAAATAGGTGCGCCAAAGACCGTCGGGATGGTCATAGAAAGTATAACGGTTTACAGCTGAGCAATTGCTTCTTCAGCTTCTGACAATCCTTTTTGACGTGGTTCGTCTCCCATGTTCAAGCCTTCAGCACGAACAACATGCACATCTGTGATACCAATAAATGCTAAGGCGTTGCGCAAGTAGCTTTCTTGGTGATCGAGCGCTGCGGCGTCACCTTGGCTATAAATTCCACCGCGGCCTGATGCTATGTAAGCGGTTTTGCCGGTTAACAATCCAACTGGGCCTTGCTCAGTATATTTGAAGGTAACACCTGCTTTGAGCACGCGATCCAGCCAAGCCTTGAGCTGAGTCGGTATGGTAAAGTTATACATAGGTGCGCCAATCACAAGCACATCCGCCGCTTGAATTTCCGCAATGAGTTCTGTGCTTAGTGAATTCTCGTTATCTAATAATGTTTCTGCATCAAGATGCGGTACCGCATTGGTTACCAGATCGCGATGCATAACTTTGGTGTCACTGCTTTGGCTTAAGTGCGCCACAATATCACGACTGAGCTTACGACTGACCGACTGGTCAACGAAAATACCTGAATCAAGATGTAATATATTCATAAAAGACCTCTCAAAATCTGTGCGCTGTAGAATTTAATCTGATGAGCACAGTATACGAATGTTCCATTTATGTCGGTAGATGGTTATATTGGGAATCAATGTTCCATATATGGAACGGTTAAGAGAGGGGCTATGGCGATACCAGATTTAACCAATTACTTAATTTTTGCGCGGGTTGTTGCTGCGGGCAGTGTCAGTGCTGGTGCGCGGGAATTAAATATGCCGAAATCAACGGTAAGTCGGCGGTTGACCGAACTTGAAGACCAGCAGGGGGTACGTTTATTGCATCGAAGCACCCGCGGATTGAAATTAACGGACATTGGGCAAGCCTTCTTGGTGCATTGCGAAACCATGGTTGCCGCGGCCGAAGCGGCACAACAGGTGACGCAAATGGTTCAGGAAACTCCTCGAGGCGATATTCATGTAAGCTCGCCTTATGCGATTAGCCAGAGCATGTTGGTAAACCTGCTGCCCGAGTTTATGGCACTGTACCCAGACGTTCGAATCAATTTAATGGTAACCAATCGCCCCGTTAATTTAATTGATGAAGGCGTTGATGTTGCTTTGCGCGTACGGCCGTTTATCGAGGACTCATCACTCATTGCAAGGCCGCTTGCTGATGCCCCCGGTACGCTTTACCGTAGCCCAAATCGCGGTGACGTAGCCAAGATTACTAAGCCGCTTCAACACCCCCTTGATCTGGTTAATTTTCCCCATTTGAGTTTGCACTACACCAGCGGTCGCTACAGGTATGACATGACTTCTCAGCAGGGCGAAAAGTTAACTGTTAGTTTTCGCCCGCGGCTCATCACAGACGACATGATTGTTTTACGTGAAGCGGCAATAGCTGGCTTAGGCATTGTGTCACTGCCCAATTACTTAGGTAAACAAGCGGTAGAAGAAGGCTTGTTAGAACGCGTTCTTCCAGACTGGTCGCTACCGATGGGAATTATGCACATGGTATATCCATACCGGCGGGGGTTGCTTCCTGCAGTTCGCGTATTCATTGATTTTCTTGCAGAGCGTTTACCTGCTACGGCACAACGCTCGTTAAATACGATATAAAGGCTTTTATTTTCAAGTTAACTCACTACAATCATTCAAACAGTTGTTTAAATAATTTCGCAACCGCGACTCAAGTAGGGCATCGTTATGGATTTTACCCCAAGTGACAATACACTGAAATTTCGCAAGCAGCTTATTGCTTTCATGCGTGATCATATTGAACCGATTGAAGCGAACTACCACAAGGAAAACCGCCGGCTGAATCCAGATGGAAATTGGCGCGACTGGCAGGTGGCGCCGATTATTGAAGACTTGAAAGCAAAAGCAAAAGAAGCTGGTTTGTGGAATTTATTTCTGCCCGATGCCGAGCTTGGTGCCGGCTTGTCCACACTTGATTATGCGCCGCTTGCTGAAGTGATGGGGCATAGCATTATTGCACCCGAAATATTCAATTGTAATGCACCGGACACCGGTAACATGGAAGTGCTGTATCACTTTGGTAGCGCACACCAGAAGAAAACATGGCTGACGCCGCTATTAAACGGGGAAATTCGCTCTGTATTCTGTATGACCGAGCCTGACGTTGCATCATCTGATGCGACCAACATGCAAGCAAGTATTGTGGCAGACGGTGATGACGTCGTGATACGAGGCCGTAAATGGTGGTCAACCGGATTGGGGCATCCGAATGCCAAGTTTGCGATTGTTATGGGGCTTACGCATGCCGATGCACCGAAGCATCAACGCCACTCGATGGTACTGGTGCCACTTGATACGCCGGGCGTAACCATCGAGCGTATGTTACCTGCATTTGGTGAGTACGATGCACCCTATGGTCACGGTGAGGTGTTGTTCGAAAACGTTCGGGTACCGAAAGCTAATGTGATTGGTGCGTTAGGTGATGGATTTAAAATTGCGCAAGGCCGACTTGGTCCAGGCCGCATTCATCATTGTATGCGGGCCTTGGGAGCAGCAGAGAAAGCGCTGCAACTGTACATGCGCAGAGGTCAGGATCGTATTGCGTTTGGCAAACCATTATTACAGTTAAACGGTAACCTTGAGCGTGTAGCAGACATGCGTATTGCAATCGATCAGGCGCGCTTACTAACTTTTTATGCGGCGTGGAAGATTGATCAAGTCGGTGCCATGAAAGCTTTGGCCGAAATTTCGGCAATTAAGGTGGCTGCACCGAACGTATTGCAAAAAGTTGTTGATGAAACCATTCAGCTCTATGGTGGTGCTGGCATGAGCCAAGATACACCGTTACCAGCATTGTATGCGATGGCTCGTGCGCTACGCATTGCCGATGGCCCCGATGCCGTACACCGAACCACCATTG
This sequence comes from Pseudidiomarina sp., assembly GCF_048267825.1. Classification (NCBI taxonomy): domain Bacteria; kingdom Pseudomonadati; phylum Pseudomonadota; class Gammaproteobacteria; order Alteromonadales; family Idiomarinaceae; genus Pseudidiomarina; species Pseudidiomarina sp. Next base: position 14,765 of record NZ_JBLWWR010000003.1, on the reverse strand, counting down.
CTAAAGTTGAACTAGCCAAGTATCGGGAGGCTTAAGTGGCGAACGCGGGAGCAAGATTTGAAGATAAAGCCGGTGAAGTTCGTGCTGGCGAACAACTTCCCGAACAACAACTCAGCCAGTGGCTGCGTGAGCAGTTACCCGAGTTAAAAGGCGCTATGCGGGTCACCCAATACAGTGGCGGTGCGTCCAATTGGACCTATCGGTTAGAATTCGACAACGCCGATCTCATTTTACGCCGACCGCCAGCAGGCACCAAGGCCAAATCAGCCCACGACATGGGGCGGGAATATCGGCTGCAAAAGGCGCTAAAGCCTGTTTTTCCTTATGTACCGAAAATGCACTTATACACCGACGATGATTCCATCATTGGTGCTGAGTTTTACGTTATGGATAGGGTGGCTGGCATTATTCCGCGTAAAAATATGCCGCGAGACCTGAAGCTGAGTGAATCACAAACACGGCAGCTTTGTTTAAATGCGCTGAATGTGCTGATTGAATTGCATCAGGTTGATATTGAAGCGGCTGGGTTAACTGATTTGGCCAAAGGTGCAGGGTATACAGAGCGTCAGGTAACAGGTTGGAGTGAACGCTATATAAAAGCCAAGACTTGGAACGTGCCTTCAGGAAAGAAAATTATTCGTTGGCTGACCAAGAATATGCCAAAGCAAGAAACCATCTGTATGACACATAATGATTTTCGGTTCGATAACCTTGTGTTGGATGTTAATGATCCAACACGAATTATTGGTGTTTTAGATTGGGAATTGGCAACGCTAGGAAATCCGCTAATGGATTTAGGCAATAGCCTAGCGTATTGGATACAAGCAGATGATGACCGTATAGCCCGGTCGACACGGCGTCAACCCACGCATTTGCCAGGCATGCTGACACGGCAACAAGTCATTGATTATTACTGCGAGAAAATGGGCGTTAACGTCGCAGATTTTCGTTTTTACGAAGTTTTTGGGCTGTTTCGCCTCAGCGTTATCGCACAACAAATCTATTACCGTTATTACCACAAGCAAACACGTAATCCAGCCTTTAAGAACTTTTGGTTTTTGGTGAATTACTTGCAGTGGCGAGCCCGCAAATTAATGAAACAAGGATAATCCAATGCGCAAAACTATTCTTATAACAGGCGCGAGTTCAGGTCTCGGCGAGGGCATGGCGCGTGAGTTTGCCAAGCATGGCCGCAATCTGGCATTGTGCGCGCGGCGCACTGAGCGGCTCGATGCGCTCAAACAAGAACTCGAACAACAATACCCAGATATCCAAATTCGTGTAAAAGCGTTAGATGTGAATAAACACGAAGATGTGTTTCGTGTTTTTAAGAAGTTTCAAGCTGAATTCGGAACGCTCGATCGGGTTATCGTTAATGCAGGTATGGGCAAAGGGGCATCATTAGGTACCGGCTATTTTCATGCCAATGTGCAAACGGCGCAAACCAACTTTGTGGCAGCGCTGGCCCAATGCGAAGCTGCGTTGGAGATTTTTCGTGCACAAAATAGTGGCCATTTGGTTACCATTAGCTCCATTAGTGCGCTACGTGGCATGCCGCGTGCAATGACAGTGTATGCCGCAACCAAAGCCGGATTGTTAGCATTAACTGAGGGTATTCGGGCTGATCTGATCAAGTCTAGATCACCGATTAAAGTCAGCGCGATTTTGCCAGGTTACATACGCTCTGAAATTAATGAAAAAGTTAAAAACACGCCATTTATGATCGACACCGAAACCGGTTGCCGAAAATTAGTCAAAGCTATCGAAAAGGAACCGGTACAAGCGTACGTGCCAACTTGGCCGTGGGCTTTAATCGGCTTTCTGATGAAGCGCTTACCATTGAAATGGGTGATGAAGCTCGGTTAAAGCGGGCAATCATCTTCGCGTTGGGTGGTGACGCTAATGGTATTTGGCATCGTGTTGGCGTCACGATAGATCACCGAGTTTTTCGCGATATTTAAATCGCCGCGGCTATGGCCGTGGTGAATCACCAGCTCGCCCGGACGCTGCCATGACACACTTAAACAATCGCCCTGTTCAGCAGTCGCAATGCGCAGCCAATCATTGGTTGATGGTTCAAATAACCATACCTCGTAGCCTTTCCACGCGGATTTATTCGTCCCCCGTTGACACTGATGCACGTGAATTTCTGCAGCATTACCTGCAGTAGTAATTAATTGTATGGACTGGCAATTTGCAACGGTTGGTGGATCAGGTTCAAACACCGTGAGCTTGTAAATCAACACTGCCGTAAACAGCACAGCGAGCGTAATTCCAGCTGCTAAAAACCACAAACCAAGGCGGCGTGTGAAATTTCCCAGTGCGCGAATAAGTCCCATTATGTAGCCTTTTTACTGGTGTAGTGACTGACTTGTCCGAAGCGTTCGTGACCTGCGTCCCAATCACTTTGAGCCTGTTCAACCCGCTGTTGCGACGCGCTTACAAAATTCCACCACATTTTAACGGGCTGTTCAAAGGCTTCACCGCCAACCACGAGAATTTCTGTATCGGCGCTCACCTCAATAACAAGATGGCGTCGACTGCTGCCTAGACTGATAAGTTGATGCGCCCGAACGGTTTTATCAAGTAGCTCAATTTGTCCGCGAACGACATAAATCCCGTATTCAAAATCACGATCAAGGTGAACTTCAATGGCTGTGACGCGCGGTGTACTGAGCATCAACGCAAGTGCCGGGCTAAAGCTCAATGCTGGGCTTGTCCAGCGGCGATCGTTAGCCGCATAGGAGCCAATAATGAGGGTTGCGGTACAGTCGCCGATACTGAACTTCGGCACCTGCTGATAATGGTCAAACCGCGGCTCCGTTTGCTCGTGTTCTGGAGGAAGTGCACACCACAGTTGCAACCCATGCAGTGGTTGATCGGGATTATGATCAGCAACTTCAGCATGACTAATGCCGCGCCCAGCGGTCATTAAGTTGAGTTGACCGCTGCGTAATGGCTGTTCGTAACCTAAACTATCTTGATGCAACAGTTGACCTGAGAACAGCCAGGTAATGGTTTGCAGGCCAATATGCGGATGTGGTGGAATATCGAATTTACGATAGTCTACGGGGGCGACTGGGCCAAAATGATCAAGAAAACACCAGGGTCCAATCATACGAATGGCACGTTGTGGGAGTATCCGGTGAATTAAGAGTTGAGGTGTGAGTTGGCGCTGCAGTGATGAATGCACACGTGCATCGTGTTGCAAGTGTTCTGACTCACAGGTTTCAATTGTAGTTTCCTGAGCAGATCGGGTCATAACTACCTCATGATTCCGCTATTTTAAAAGACGCATACATGCTTGTAAGCAGTATGGCATCGCCCCATACAATAGTCGAATATAATACAAGAGTACTTCCGTAGCGCGAGAGATTTCAGTAAGGTGTATGTACACCTCAAGGAGATAAAAATGATTTATCCTTTGCTGTTAGCTGTGATTGGCTTCGCCGCCATGTTAAGCGGCGTTTGGGAACAAAATCTTACCACCATTATGGTGGGAATAGTCATGCAATTAGTGGGCTGGATATGGTTTTTCATAGCCTGGCGAAAACAGAAAAAACAGGGGCAAACGCACAAAAATGAAAACAACTAGTGCAACACGAATCAGTGCTCTCGCAATAATCATAGCGGGGGTTTTATTAGCCGTTTTAGCACCAGCGGGCGAAACGGTGTCAAGTTACCGTCAGTTAGGGCTTGTTTTACTTGTTGTGGGTGTGGTGTGGTTGCTTCGGCAAAAACGCCCGGAGCCGCAACGGGAAGCTACCCAACAACCGTTTCAACAACCCGTATTGAAATGGTATCAATCCCCAATCTTTTGGGTGCCTGTAATCGCGGCCATTATCGCCTTGCTATCGTGGTTAATGCTATAGCCCCTGGAGTTAAGGAAACACTATGTCAGTAACGACACGATTAGTTATTTTAGCCGGCCTGGTTGGCCTACTGTTCTACAATGCTACAGAACAACAGTTATGGGCGGTTATTATCGATTGGCAACTGGGTTGGTACAAGCTTGGCGTACCGCTTGCATGGGGTGTTATTTTAGGCGCATTGGTGAACTTGTTAGGCGGTACTGTCTTGATTAAATGGTTGGAGCCGATAACGCTCGTGGCAGCTTCATTGGTCACGCTCGGTTTAACTGGATGCGCTGCTGTGTATGGGGCTCATCAAGTGTCCGGGTTAGTGATTGTGCCGCTGTCGATAAGCAGCATTGGTGTTGGCATGTATTTGTTTGCCTACAGCTACGCTCGGTTTACGGGTGCGCGATCTAGTGAAAAAGCAAAGGAAGCGGTCGATAAGAAGCCATGATTAAACTGAATTGTGATATGGGCGAGAGCTTTGCGGCCTGGACTATGGGAGATGATAGTGCCGTGATGCCGCACATCGATATGGCAAATATAGCCTGTGGGTTTCATGCTGGCGGGCCAGCAATTATGGTTCAAACGATTAATTTAGCACTAGAACACGGTGTGACCATTGGGGCGCACCCAGCCTATCCTGATTTAGCGGGTTTCGGACGCCGCACTCTGCATTTTAGTGCACCGGAATTAAAAGCCATTTTGCACTATCAAATTGGTGCAATGCAGGCACTATGTGACCATGCTGGAGCTGAGCTGAGCTACGTGAAACCCCACGGAGCGTTGTATAACGATATGCAGCGCGACCAAGAATTGTTTGAGTTGGTGTGCCGAGTGATGGCAGAAATAAATAAAAGCCGACTTACAAAGTCGCAGCAGCGGCCGCTGTATTTGTTAACGCTAGCGAAGGCAGATAACAGTGTTCAGCAACGGATTGCCGCCGAACATCAGGTGAGTTTGTGTTTTGAAGCCTTCGCGGATAGGCGTTATGAAGCAGATGGTAGTTTACGTTCGCGCAACTATGCTGACGCAGTGCTTACTGAGCGTGATGAAATTCTTGCACAAGCGATTGCGTTCGCAAGGGGGCAGTCAATTGCTGCTGCGGACGGTTCAGCATTAACATTGGTGCCGGATACACTCTGCGTGCATGGCGACAATCCAGAGTCTATCGCAACGGTGGTGGCAATCCGCCAAGCGTTGTTAGAGGCGTGAAGGTGCAAGCTCGTGTCGAAGTGGCCGCCGTTGATGCGGCAATGGTGGTATTTGAAGCACGCGTTGATAAAACCATTAATCAACAGGTGCACGCCTTGCGTGCGAAAATTTTGGCTGAGAATCCTCCGTGGCTCGTTGATGTGGTTGCGGCTTATCATACATTAATGGTTGTTTACGATGTGCAAACTACCGAGTATGCAGTTGTTGAACGTGTTCTGAATAAACAATTGCATGGTATATCTGATCAGGAACTTGCGCACACGGGCACCTTGCATGAGTTTAAAGTTTGCTACGATGCTGATCTTGGCATCGATTTAAGTCGCGTAAGTGAGCTGACAGGGCTCAGCACCTCGGCAATCATTGAACGCCATAGTGCGCCTACTTATCATGTTTACACCATCGGGTTTGCTCCGGGCTTTGCGTACCTAGGCGATGTTGTCGAAGGCTTGCAAGTGCCGCGGCAAAAGACACCGCGAACCAAAGTTCCAGCGGGCAGCGTTGCGATAGCAAATCAGCAAACTGCGATTTATCCAAGGCCGTCACCGGGCGGGTGGAATCTGATTGGTCGTGTTGCCGGTTGGCAGTTCGAGACTGGATTAACCATGCAAGCGGGTGACCAAGTGAAATTTATACCCATTAGCCGCGCTGAGTATGACCACATTGAACGGCAAGTGAGCGGGCGGGCGGATGACTGAAGTGGATAATTGGCTCAAGTCCTCAATGCCGGGCTTGCAAATCGATCAGCCTGGGCTACTCACAACGCTGCAAGACTGGGGGCGGTATGGTCAACTGGCACAGGGAATCACGCGCGGCGGTCCAATTGATGAGCGCGCATTTTTGTGGGGCAATAAACTGCTCGGCAATAAGCCGATTGCGGCGCAGCTGGAAATCACGCTAGGCGACTTAACGGTGACCGCATTGAGCGATGGCTTTTGGGTTGTGTGCGGCGCGCCAGTCGTGGTGACCAAAAACCACCAGCAGCAAGCTACCTGGCAGGTATTTCCCGTTGCAAAAGGCGACACTGTGACCATTGCGAGTCCTCCGCGTGGGCTGCGAAGTTATTTGGCAGTAGCTGGTGGTATTCGAGCACAGCAGGTGCTCGGCTCTGTCGCGACAGTGATGCGTGATGGGTTAGGAGGCTTACAAGGCGATGGACAGCCCCTAAAACGCGGCGACACCTTAAATGTTGGTGAGTATGCACCCCAGCACGTGATTGTCCACCGACGACCGAAACACGCGTTTATCCCACGCATATCGGCCACCTCAACGCTTGCATTAGGGGTGATTCCGATTGCTCAGTATGGGCAATTTTCTGAGTCCGAAACCGCAAAATTTTTCGAGCAAACGTTTGCGGTTACTGCCAAGCAAGACCGCATGGGTGTTCGGCTACATACCGATCAACCGTTACAGTGGTCGCATGGCGAAATCATTTCTGAACCCCTGCCTATTGGGGCTATTCAGGTTCCGCCCGATGGGCAGCCAATCATTATGCTCAATGACTGTCAGACGCTGGGCGGCTATCCGAAAATAGGTGTGTTGAGTTGGTCGGCTCGAATGGCACTCGCGCAAGCAACGGCGGGCACTCAAGTTCGCTTTGTACGTGCCGAATTAGGCGAAGCACAAGACGAATTAAGGCAGGCTTATCGGTTTTTTAACCTTAGTGTATAGCCCTTGCGCAGTCTGGCAGAAACTGCGATCATAGCGCCCACTTTATCGAATTAGAATTGGAGTACAGGTATCCATGGCCGCAGACATGGCAGCAAACGCGCCGCGCAGTAATTTTATCCGTCAAATTATCGACCAAGACCTTGCTAGTGGTAAGCATAAAATGGTGCACACGCGCTTTCCACCAGAGCCAAATGGCTTTTTGCATATAGGTCATGCTAAGTCCATTGTGCTGAACTTCGGTATTGCGCAAGACTACCATGGCACGTGCAATCTGCGTTTCGATGATACCAATCCGCTGAAAGAAAAAGTGGACTATGTAAACTCCATTCAATCTGATGTGAAATGGTTAGGTTATACCTGGGAAGGTAAACCGCGTTATTCTTCCGATTACTTTGATCGGTTACACGGCTACGCAGTCGAACTGATTGAAAAAGGTTTGGCGTACTGCGATTTTTCAAGCCAGGAAACCATGCGTGAACTGCGCGGTACATTGAAAGAACCGGGCAAAAATAGTCCATACCGCGACACGGCCATAGAAGAGAACCTCAAGATATTTGCTGACATGACAGCGGGCAAATACCAGGAAGGCGAAGTGTGCCTGCGCGCCAAAATTGATATGAGCTCACCGTTCATGTGTATGCGTGACCCAGTAATTTACCGGGTTCGTTTTGCACACCATCATCAAACGGGTGATAAATGGTGTGTGTATCCAATGTATGACTTCACGCACTGTATCTCGGATGCGATTGAAGGCATCACGCACTCGTTGTGTACACTCGAGTTCCAAGACAATCGTCGTTTGTATGACTGGGTACTGGATAACATCAGCATTGACTGTCATCCGCAGCAAATTGAATTCTCACGTTTAAACCTGCAGTACACCGTGATGAGTAAGCGTAAGCTTCATTTACTGGTTGAAGAAGGCAAGGTGAGTGGCTGGGATGATCCGCGGATGCCAACCATTGCGGGTATGCGTCGTCGCGGCTATACGCCAGCATCGGTGCGCGAGTTTTGCCACCGCATTGGCGTGACAAAAATGGATAACCAGGTTGAAATGAGTATGCTTGAAGCCTGTATTCGCGATGAACTCAACCAAGACGCGCCACGCGCTATGGCAGTTCTTGATCCGGTGCGCTTAGTCATCGAAAATTACCCGGAAGAGCATGAGCAACAGCTCAATGCGCCAAATCATCCAAATAATGAAGCCATGGGCACACGCCAAGTGCCGTTTGCACGTGAAATTCTGATAGAACGTGAAGATTTTCGTGAAGAAGCCAATAAAAAATACAAGCGTCTGGTACTAGGTAAAGAAGTGCGCTTGCGCAATGCGTATGTCATTAAAGCCGAACGTGTTGATAAAGACGCTGAAGGTAACATTACTGCCATTTATTGCACCTATGATCCAGAAACGTTGGGAACCGACCCAGCTGATGGCCGCAAGGTAAAAGGTGTGATTCATTGGGTGGCTGCAGCCCACGCTGTGCCGTGTGAATTCCGCTTGTACGATCGGTTATTCCAAGTGCCTAATCCGGGTGCCGAAGAAGACTTTTTCAGCACGTTGAATCCGGCTTCGTTGCAAATTAAACATGGCTTTGTTGAGCCAAGTTTAGCCACTGCGGAGCCTGAAAAAGCTTATCAGTTTGAACGCATTGGTTACTTCTGTGCCGACAGTCAGGATAGCCATGAAGGCCATCTCGTATTCAATCAGACCGTTGGTTTACGCGATACTTGGTCAGAGAGTGAAGCCGCCGCTTAAGTGTACTGTCAACACGTGCACGTTTGCGTTTGCTATCACGATCATGCCAGAATCCCTAGTAGCATACTGTTACTAGGGATTTTTTAATGCCAATGAAGGATTTGACCGAACGCTATAACAATCTCACTGCAGACCAACTGCGGGAGCGTTTGTATTGCTTAGAGGCTGTGGTTGCGAAGTCAAAAGTTGGAGTTTGGCAGTTGTGTGTCGCCAGCGGCGAACTGTCAGTTAATGAATACTTTGCGGAGCTGCTCGGGCTAACCTGGCATCCTGAATTAACCTTTACCTTCGATGACGTGCTTAAGATCATTCATCCTGATGATCGTTCAAGCGCTACGAGACAATTTAAACAGTATCTTGGCGGGGAAAGCAAAGATTTCGAGGTGGAATTTCGCGTTAAATTTGCTGACGGTAGCTGGCATTGGATTCGCGACATAGGCACTGCAGTGGGCATGGCCCCCAATGGGCGTGCTGAAAAAATCGTAGGTTCATGGTTTGATGTGAACGATATGGTTGAATCAAGTCAACGGCTGCGCAAGATAACCCGCACCATTCCTGGTGTTATCTATGAATTCGAGCTTTATCCCGACGGCACCATGCGCTTCCCGTATTCCAGCGCGGGAATTATCGATATTGCGGGCGTTTCGCCAGAACAAATTCGTGATGATGTGAGTGTACTTTTTAGTCTGATCCATCCAGATGATATAGGCAAAGTGCAGCACAGTATTCTGGAGTCCGCCCAGTCGCTTAATGAATGGTTTTGTGAATACCGTTTGATTAAAGGTGATAGTGAACGCTGGTTAACGGGCTACGCGGTTCCTGAGCGCGATAATGCGTCAGGCGTGATTCGTTGGTATGGGCAGATTGTTGATACGACTGCAGATAAAGAACTCGAGCTGGAATTGCTTGAAAGTAAGATCACTTTAGAAAAAGCGCAGGAACTTGGCAATATTGGTTATTGGCGTGTCGATTTAACGACGGGTGAGTTGGCATGGTCGGACGAAATATATCGTATTTTCGGGCTGGATAAAGAGCACGTAAAGCCGACGATTGAAGTGTTTGATCGGGCTATTTATCCCGATGATTTCAAGGCCGTAAAAGCCAGTATGGAACGGGCGCGTGAAACCGGCGTTCACGACGTGGAGCATCGCATTGTGCGCGCGGATGGAGAGATTCGATGGGTGCATGAGTTAGCAGGTTTTCGGGGGGATGACAGTCGCGATGTGATGATTGGTACCGTTCGCGATGTGACCGAGCAAAAACTTTACCAGCGTGAGCTGGAGCGCTTGAATGTGACCGATGAATTGACGAAAGTGAACAACCGTCGGTTTTTTATTGCCAGCCTTGAACGCGAGCTAAAATCAATCGTAACCGCATCACGAATTTGCGTCGCGATTATCGATATCGATTACTTTAAAATCATTAACGATCAATACGGCCACGCCGAGGGCGATTTGGTTCTGAAAACTGTATCTGCTTTTATTAACGAACAATTGCGTCCTGGCGATGTGTTTGCGCGTATTGGTGGGGAAGAATTCGCATTGTTACTGCACCGGGTGGAAGGCGCGGATGCAAAACGCCGCTTGAATGCAATTCGCCAGTTAATCAGTGAGCTGGCGTTTTGTCATAACGGTGAAAGCTATCAAGTAACCGCGACGATTGGTATGACGATGCTGACCCCGCAAGACACCCGCGATGATGTTTTACACCGTGCTGATGAAGCGTTGTATCGCGGCAAACGTGATGGACGAAACTGCGTAGTATGGTCAGAAATCGACTAGTCAGCGTCAGCTTCTAAATTGTTAACACAGGTTTCAGGGGTTTTGCATTCGCCGTAAAGATACAAACTGTGATTGGTTAGTTTGATATTGTTGGCTTCTGCAACCTGCAACTGGCGCTGCTCGATGACATCGTCTTCAAACTCGAATACGTGACCACAGGTTAAGCAAACCAGATGATCATGGTGATCTTTCGCGCTTAATTCGAACACGGAACGACCACCTTCAAAATGGTGCCGGCTTACAATTCCCGCATCATCAAATTGGTTGAGTACGCGATAAACTGTTGCAAGACCTATTTCTTCGTTGTTCTCGAGTAAGATTTTATACACGTCTTCAGCGCTAATGTGCTGATTGTTTGGGTTCTTCAAAATCTCGAGAACTTTAATCCGCGGCGACGTGACCTTAAGGCCTGCTTTTTTTAGTTGTAATTCGTCTTTGCTGCTCATGATATCTTCGCTGTGAGTGGTTTATTTATGCTTAGTCTAATTGGTCTAAGCCCATTTCATCACGAATTTGTGCACACCACTTGTGTACACGTTCTTTGGTTAACTCAGGTTGACGGTCTTCATCAATTCCCAAGCCTACAAAATGGTTGTCATCAACTAGAGCGCGTGATGCGTCAAACTCGTAGCCCTCTGTTGGCCAGTGACCAATGATGATACCGCCACGTGCTTCAACAATATCACGGATAGTGCCCATGGCATCTAAAAAGTATTCAGAATAATCCTCTTGATCACCGCAACCGAAGATAGCGATCAATTTGTTATTGAAGTCTATTTCTTCGAGCTCAGGGAAAAAGTCATCCCAATCACATTGGGCTTCACCGTAATACCAAGTAGGGATGCCGAACATGAGCAAATCATACGACGCGATGTCTTCTTTGCTTGATTTTGCGATATCAAATACGTCGATTAGATGCTTGCCTAAATCTTTTTGGATCATCTGCGCGACAGCTTCAGTGTTTCCCGTGTCGCTACCGAAAAATATACCTACACTTGCCATAGAATCGTACTACCTGCTCTAGAGAATTAAAGACCTGATTCCCAGAATGCTTGAATAATGCCTTTCGCAATAAAGCCAGCGCATCCCAAAAATAGAACTAACCAAACAAACCAACGACCAAACTTAGGAACATCGCCTTTCTTCAAAACATCTTGAATTGCTAACCCGATAAGTACAAATAATATTGCGATAGCAAAGTTGGTACCTAGCGTTTCAATCAATTCATAATGTTCTGACAGCATAACAGCAACACCTGATGTATGGTTGTTTATATGATTTCAAAAGAACGCAGAGTATAGCATGCTGCGTGCTTAGGTGCGAGAATGATTCTCAATGAAGGCGCGTGCCAGCCGGTTGAAAATGCGCGGTTTTTCAGCATGAAGCCAATGGCCTGTTCCTTCAATAATTTTTACTTCTACGTTACTAAATCGTCCCTTAATTTCATCGGTGTGCGCTGTCGCTAAATAATCAGAATCGCCACCCTTAATGAATAATATAGGGCCATTGTAGGTTCCTTGGCGTACTGCGCCCGATATTTCCTCATAACAATTGTTTAGGGTGTCAAGGTTAATGCGCCAGGTGTAATGTCCGTCTTCTCGGCTCAGGTTTTTTAATAGAAACTGGCGCACACCACGGGTGTCAATGTGTTGCGCAAGTTGCTTATCGGCATCAGTGCGATTGCTAACGGTACTCAAATCGATTGCTTTTAAAGCATCGAGGATGTGGCGGTGCTTTGGGTCGTAGGCCACGGGCGAAATATCTGCTGCAATAACACTGCGCGCGCGGTCAGGGTAGGTGAGTGCGAATTCCATCGCAATTTTACCACCCATTGAATGTCCCACAATATGCGCAGATTCAATATTTAGCGCGTCAAGCGTTGCTGCTAAATCTGCGGCCATGTCGGCGTAATTCATGTGGTCACTATGAAATGAATCACCATGATTGCGTGCATCAACGAGGATGACTTGAAAATCAGCGCTTAAGTCGCGGCCTAGCCCTTTAAGATTATCCAAATCACCGAATAATCCGTGCAATAAAACCACCGGCTCGCCGCTGCCAAGAACTTCGTAGTTAAGAATCTGTGCTGTGCTCATATTGATTTCCTGTACCCTAGCGTGTGCTTGGGTATAATAGCGTGCAGAACACGTGTCTTAAAGCACCAACCCTTGTTTAAATCAAAAGCTAAACTAAACGCTAACAAAAAGTGATCGGGTGATGACCAAACGCATTGAAATAGATGACGAATTATACCGCTATATTGCCAGCCACACACAACATATCGGTGAAAGTGCTTCGGCCATATTACGCCGCTTGCTTGGCTTGTCCGCCGCTGAAGTAGCAACGGGGCAACCTGTCATAGCAATTCCTGAGGCAACGGACGAAGAAACCAGAGCAGGTATAACCGGCCGCAGTATCTTTGATGTGATGACCCGAGCTGACCTTGCCGGACAACGCAGTATTGTGGCGCGCTTTCTCTACATTTTGAGCATGCTGTACAAATGTCACGCTAACCAATTCGACAGCGTACTGCACATTAGCGGACGAGACCGTCAATATTTCGCCAAAACGGAAGCCGAACTTGAGGCTTCTGGCACAAGTACAAATCCAAAACAAATTCCTGATGCACCGTATTTCGTTGTAACGAACAACAATACTACGCGCAAAAAATCCATGCTGACGCAAGTTGCGCAGGAATTGGGCTATTCGCAGGAACAAGCTGAAAAAATAAGGGACTTTCTATAATGGCTTTGCATCCACGCGCCGGGCAACCGGCTATTGCCGCTGATTTAACGAACATTGCGCAGCTTGTAAGCGCTTATTTTGTGAATGAAGTTGACCCGCGCAACGGCGCCCAGAAAGTGAAGTTTGGTACGTCAGGCCATCGTGGCTGTGCGTTTGATAGCTCGTTTAACGAAGCTCACATTCTAGCAATTAGCCAAGCTTTGGTTGCCTACCGCGAAGAGCAGGGGATTACTGGGCCGTTGTTGCTGGGGCGTGATACCCACGCCTTATCCGAAGCTGCTTATATGACGGCACTGGAAGTTTTTATCGGTAACGGTATTGAAGTGCACATCCAAACCGATGACGGCTATACACCGACACCGGTAATCAGTCATGCAATATTGCGTTATAACCGTAACCGTAGCGAAGGGTTGTGTGATGGGGTGGTCATAACACCGTCTCATAACCCGCCGACTGACGGCGGCTTCAAATACAACCCACCGCATGGCGGACCGGCCGATACGAACGCGACGCGAACCATCGAAAAATATGCCAACGCGCTGTTATCATCGCAGTTGATGGGGGTTAATGCGGTGACTTACGCCGAAGCACGTGCCAGCGATAAATTAAAGCAAATCGATTGGCGTAAGGACTATATTGAGAGCCTTGATGACGTGATTGATATGTCGGCGATAGCTGCAGCTAACCTACGTATCGGTGTCGATGCTATGGGTGGTGCAGGGGCCAGCTACTGGGCGCCAATTGCTGAACATTATAAGTTGAATATTGACGTTCATAATGCTGATGTTGATGCCAGCTTTAGATTTATGACACTCGACAAAGATGGCAAAATTCGTATGGATTGCTCATCGCCATATGCCATGGCTAGTCTGGTGAAATTAAAAAATGACTATGACATCGCGCTAGGCAATGACCCTGATTATGATCGTCATGGCATTGTTACCCCTACGCATGGCTTGATGAATCCAAACCATTACCTCGCGGTGGCCATTGATTATTTGTGCAGTCATCGGCAGTGGTCAAAAGATTTAGCCATTGGCAAAACCTTGGTTTCCAGCGCGATGATTGATAGGGTGGTAAACAACTACCAACGTCCACTGCGTGAAATGCCAGTTGGATTTAAATGGTTCGCACCAGAACTGTTTGCCGGAACCACTGCATTTGGCGGTGAAGAAAGCGCTGGCGCCAGTTTTCTGGATAAAAAAGGACAGCCTTGGTCAACCGATAAAGATGGCATCATTTTGGCATTGTTGGCCGCTGAAATTTGTGCCAAAACGGGTAAGAATCCAAGCCAATATTATGATGGTTTGTGTGAGCAATATGGCACAGCTTATTATCGTCGTATTGATGTTACGTCGTCGGCCGAAATGAATGCAGGCTTTGCCGGTATTCGTGGTTATAAACTTAAATTGACTGAACTGGCAGGTGATGAAGTGACCGCTATCATGACTAAAGCACCGGCCAATGACGCCATCATTGGTGGCGTTAAAGTGACCACGGCTAACGGTTGGTTTGCAGCTCGCCCGTCAGGGACAGAGCCGGTTTATAAAATTTATTGTGAAAGCTTTGTCAGCGAAGCCCACCTTGATGAGCTTGCCGGACAAGCCCAGCAACTGGTTACCAGTTGGTTACAAGCTTAGGCATTTGCTTTAGGCTGTTGCGCTTCCGCTTCAGCCTCTTCTTCTTCGATTATGTGAGCCTGCTCATCCGCAAGGGTTGTTAATAGCTCATCAGAAGTCTGCGTTG